>CAZQYU010000031.1:0-19947 GCA_964597585.1 uncultured Thermoanaerobaculia bacterium | reverse complement strand
GAATCCTGCCGCCCCAGCCAGGGAAGGCGACGGCAGTCATGTTGAAGGAACACCCACTCCAGGTCTTCTCCGGGCGCGCCCACCCGGCCCTCAGCGCCGCGATCTGCGACTACCTCCAGATCGGGATGGGAAGCCTCAAGCTGGGGAACTTCTCGGACGGAGAGATCTTCTGTCAGATTCAGGACAACGTGCGCGGCGGCGACGCCTTCATCGTGCAGCCGACCGGGCGGCCTTCGAACGAGTCGCTGGTGGAGCTGCTGATCATCCTCGACGCCTTCCGGCGCGCCTCGCCGAGCCGGGTGTGCGTGGTCATGCCGTACATGGGCTACGCCAGGCAGGACCGCAAGGACGCTCCGCGAGTGCCGATCACGGCCAAGCTGATCGCCAACCTGATCACCACCGCAGGAGCCGGCCGTGTTCTCACCATTGACCTCCACGCGGCGCAGATCCAGGGGTTCTTCGATATCCCTGTGGATCACCTCTACGCGGCGCCGGTGCTGATCGACGCGATTCGCGCCAAAGGTCTCGAGAGGCTGACTCTGGTTTCTCCAGACGCCGGCGGAGTCGAGCGCGCACGCGCCTTCGCCAAGCGGCTCAAGGTCGATCTGGCGATCATGGACAAGCGCCGGCCTGAGGCCAACAAGGCGGAGATCATGAACGTCATCGGTGAGGTTTCCGACCGCGACTGCGTCATTATCGACGACATCATCGACACCGCGGGGACCCTGGTGAAGACCGCCGAGGCCCTGATGGAGCGCGGGGCCCGGTCGGTGTCCGCATGCGCAGTCCACCCGGTGCTTTCCGGGCCGGCCATCGAGCGCATCGGGGCGAGCCCCATCGACAAGGTCCTGGTGACCGACACCCTGCCCCTCAGCGCCGCGGCGGCGGCCTGCGAGAAGATCGAGCAGCTCTCGCTGGCGGTCCTCCTCGGCGAGGCGATCCGCCGGATCCACGAGGGAGCCTCGGTGTCGAGCCTTTTCGTCTAGCAGCGAGCGCCATGAAGGCGACAGAGGGAGTTCAGACCATGAGCCAGAGCAAGGACATCGTCATCACCGTGGAGAGCCGCGAGGACCTGGGCAAGGCCGAGTCGGGGCGCCTCCGCCGGTCGGGCAGGGTTCCGGCCGTCCTCTACGGCGGCGGCATGGACCCGGTGTCCATCAGCGTCGAAGAGAGGGCAGTACAGGAGATCCTGAAGCAGGAGTCGGGTGAAAACACCATGTTCCTGCTCAAGCTGGCCGGTACCGACCAGGAGCGCCAGGCCATGATCAAGGATCTCCAGGTTGATCCGATCTCACGTCACTTCAAACACATCGACTTCATCCGCGTGACGAAGGGCCACAAGCTGAGCGTCACGATCCCGATCGAGCTGAGCGGCGACTGCGTCGGCGTCCGCCACGGCGGGCTGGTCGAGTTCGTGTCGCGCGAGCTGGACGTCGAGTTGCTGCCCCGCGAGATGTTCGACCGCCTCGAGGTCGACATCTCCGATCTCGACATTGGCGAGCACATCACCGTCGCCGAGCTCAAGGGAAAGCTGCCGTCCTCCGCTCGGTTCCTCGAAGACGCGGGTCGGGTCGTGGTTCTGGTCGCGGAACCGCGCGGTCCTTCGGCCGAGGAAGAGGAGATCGAGGCGGCGGCGGCGGCCACCGTCATCACCGAGGCGGCCGAGCCGGAGGTCATCCGATCCCGCGGCAGGGACCAGGAGGGCGACGAGTCCTGATCCCCGATCGCCCCACGAACCAGCGCGACGTGACGGTCGGCGTTCCGCCGGCCGTCACGTGCCTCCGTGGTGTCCAGCATCCGTGCACGCACCGGCCCCGTGGCGGCCTCGAACCGTCCGGCGGTGGGCCTGACGAGGAGTCCCGGACATGACGGTCCGGCTCGTGGTCGGACTCGGCAATCCCGGGCCTCGCTACGCGGCCACCCGGCACAACGTCGGCTTCCGGGTCGTCAACGAGTTGTCACGGACCTTGGTTGCGCGACCTTGGCGCGGCTCGTCGCTGAGCGAGCTGGAGCACGCTCCCGGGCTATGGCTGGCCCGTCCGCAGACCTACATGAACGCGTCGGGAGCCGCCGTGGTGGAGCTGCTCGAGGTCCTCGAGATGGAGCCGGGCGCGCTGCTGGTGGTCTCGGACGATCTCGATCTTCCGCTCGGTCGTCTCCGCCTGCGCGCCTCGGGAGGTCCCGGGACGCACAATGGGCTGCGCGACATCGCCGATAGGATCGGGACCGAATTTGGGCGTCTCCGGGTCGGGATCCGGGGCGACGCGGTGGGTGAGGACCTCGCCGCGTGGGTGCTTGCGCCGTTCGAGGATCACGAGCTGGCGGCTGTGGACACCATCATCGAGAAGGCGGCCGACGCGGTCGCGACCGTCCTCGAGCTCGGGATCGAGCGCGCGATGGTGGAGGTCAACCGGCGCCCGCAGTAGGGATCTGGCGAGGAGTGTCTGTCAGCGCGGCGCCCGCACCGTCAGCAGCGGCAGCTGTGCCCGGCGCAGGACGTTGTCGGCCACCGAGCCGAGCAGCAGTTGCTCGAGCGCGCTCAGCCCCCGCCCACCGAGGATCGCGAGGTCGTAGTCGGGCCGGGTTGCGCGCGCGACGATCCGCTCCCAGGCTCGGCCGCTATCGACCAGGACGCCGTGCTCGATGCCGATCAGGAACCGATCCGCAGCCTCTCGAAGAGCTTCCTCGGAGCGAGTCCGGACGTCCGCCAGGGTCTTTTCGGGGAGGATGTCGACGGCGTAGAACTCGGGATAGACCATCGGTTCGACCACGTGCAGCAGGGTCACCCTCGCGGCAAATGCGCGTGCCCAGACGGCGGCGACGCGGATCGCATCCTCGGAGTGGCGGGAGAAGTCGTGGGCCACCAGCAGCGAGCGGATCCGGTCCGGTGGGGGCAGCGCGTGCGGTCCGACCGTGAGCACCGGAGCCGGAGAGGTCCGCGCCACCCCCTCGGCCACCGAGCCCACCACGAGATGCGTCAGGCCATGGCGGCCGTGGGTGCCCATCACAATCAGGTCGCAGCCGAGGCTTCTGCAGGTCTCCATGATGGTCTCGGCGGGAGAGATGCCGCGCACGAGGTGCGTGGTGACGACGAGATCGTCGTGCCCTTCGGCGTCGCGCCCGAGGGCGGCCCTGGCGGTGCCGTCGCTCGCCGCCAGCAGGCGTTGGACCTCGGCCCGCTCCTGCTCCTCGAGATGGGTGTCCTCGAGCAACACCCGCACGTGCAGGACGTGAATCTCAGCGTCGAAGCCGCGGGCGAGGGTCGCGGCGAGGTCGAGGGCGGCGCGGGCAGTGGGGGAGAAGTCGGTGGGCACCAGGATCCTCTGCGGTCTCGGCTCGGACATGGCCACCTCCCTGCGCAGTATACGGCTGGTCGAAAGCGGTGCTACACTCGATCCGTTGGATCCGGTTCAGAGCATAAGGACCGCCGGAAGGGATCGCGGGCGGTTGGTGGCTCGTTGGGATGGGAGAGGTGGATGGGAGCCGGCGACGACCAACTGTCGCGCGGAGGGACACGCCATGAACGAGCGCCGTAAGGTTGCGCGCCATCACATCGAAGAGGACGTTTTCGGCAAGGTCAAGGCGACAGTTCCGGCTCGTATTGTGGACATCTCCCCATTCGGGGCGCAGGTGGAGGTGCCGTCAGCGCTGAGACCGTCGGTCGAATGCGACATCTGGCTTCCGATCGAGAGAGGTCAGGTTCGCGTCCGCGCTCGGGTGCTGCGCTGTCGTGCGGCCGCAATGCGTCCAGATGGCGATGACGGGGCCAACCTGCTCTATCGGGCGGGGCTCGAGTTCGTCGGCCTGTCCGAGAAGGACGTCGAAGCCCTCCAGCGTGCGTACCCCGCACCTGAGGACGCGCCTGTCGTTGCCGTCAAGGAAGGCAGGCCGGTCGAGCCGACCCGGCGTCGCACCGGTCCGGTGAAGATCCGCTTGAGCTCCGAGGACATCCGCAAGCGGGTCGAGGACATCGAGCGAGAGGGATAGACAATCCGCCTTCGGCGAGTCCCTCGCTGTCAGCTGCGCAGCCGCAGGGCGAACGCCGCAGCCTCCGCACGCACTCGCTCGAGGTCGAGAGTGCGCAGCTTCCCGTCCGCGACCACCGGCTTGCCGCGCACCAGCACGTGCCGCACGTCGCTGGAGCGTGCCGCATAGACCAGGTGCGAAAACGGGTCGTAGAACGGTGTGGCGTGGGCGCGATCGATCGAAATACAGATCAGGTCGGCCTCCTTGCCCTCGGTGAGGGTGCCGATTCGATCATCGAGGCCGAGCACCCGGGCGCCACCGATGGTCGCCATCGCGAGGGCCGCCCGGGCCGGGAGAACGGTCGGGTCCGAGGCCATGCCCTTGTGGAGCAGCGCGCTCAGCTGGAGCTCGCGCAGCATGTCGAGCGTGTTGTTCGAAGCCGCACCGTCGGTGCCGAGGCCGACCTTGACGCCACGGGCGAGCATCGCCGGAAGAGGAGCCACGCCTGAGGCGAGCTTGAGGTTGCTGACCGGGTTGTGGGCGACTCCGACCTCGAACTCAGCGAGCAGGTCGATGTCCTCGCGGGAGATGTGCACGCAGTGGGCCGCGATCGTGTGCTCGGTGAGCACGCCCAGATCGGCGAGGTAGGCCACCGGTGACATGCCCTTCTCGGCGAGCAGCTTCTCGACCTCCCAGCGGGTCTCGGAGAGGTGCACCTGCAGCGTCAAGTTGAGCTCCTCGGCGAGCTCCGCCTCGCGCACGAGGTTGGTTGCCGACACGGTGTAGGGAGCGTGCGCCGCAATCGACGGCGTGATCAGGGGGTGTCCGGAGAAGGCAACCGCGACCTCCCGCTGCTTCTCCATCATTTCATCCGGGGTTGCGCAGCGCGGGGTCGGGAAGTCGATCAGGGACTCCGCGACGACGGCACGCATCCCGGCCGCGGCCAGAACGGCCGCGACGTCGTCGGCGAAGAAGTACATGTCGGTGGCGGTGGTGACGCCGCCGAGAAACTGCTCGGCGGCGGCCAGCTCAGTGCCGAGCCGAACCGCTTCCCGGGTCATGTGCTCCCGCTCCGCGGGCCAGATGTGCTGCTCCAGCCACGTACTGAGGGGGAGGTCATCGGCCATACCCCGCAGCAGGGTCATCGCGAGGTGACCGTGGGTGTTCACGAATCCGGGCATGACGATGCAGTCGGTCGCCGCGAGTAGCGCGCCAGAGGGCGCGAGCTCGAGAAGCTGTTCCGCCGGCGCGACGGCAACGATGCGTCCGTTGGCGATCGCGACAGCGCCGTTCTCGATCGGCTCTGCACCCGGCTCAAGGGTGAGCACGGTCGCCCCGACAACGACCAGGTCCCAGGCGGCTCGCTGGTTCATCGTTTCCTCCGCCGGCCAGCCGAGTGGCCGAGCCGCCATTGTACCGCCCCGCTCAGTGCGAGCCCTCGACCGGGATCTCCTTGAGGGCCCGGGAGACCCACCGGAAGTCGTCGTCCCCGCAGTGGTGGAGGAGCTCGAACGCGCACGACTCCGTGCTGGTCACGATCGCGCCAGCACGGGCGAGGCGTTGGAGAGCATGTCGGCGGTCCGCAGCGCGACGGGACGACACCGCGTCATGAGGGACGTGCACCTGGTAGCCTGCATGGAGCAGGTCGAGCGCGGTCTGCGCCACGCAGACGTGGGCCTCGATGCCGACCACCACCACCTGCCGCCTGCCGGCGGCCTTCAGAGCGGAGAGGAACCTCTCGTCCTCGACACAGGAGAAGGTCATCTTCTCCAGTGACGGCGCCTGGCACGCGTCGGCGATCTCGGGCACCGTCGCGCCGAGACCGCGGGGGTACTGCTCGGTCACCAGCACCGGCAGACCGAGGTGGCGGAAGGTCCGTGCGAGAAAGCGGATGCGCGGACGATGGTCGCCGCGGCCCATGACCGCGTCGATGCGCTCCTGCACGTCGACCACCACCAGAGCCGCCGTCCGGCGGTCCAGGATGTCGGGATGACGGGACATGGTTGACCTCCCCGCGCCCGAGTATGCAGCTGCGGCGCCACGGGTGCCAGTCCGGCTCGAGTCCCTCTGAATGATAGTCGAGTAAGATCGGTAGATCTGGAGCTTCTCGGTGGTGTACTCTGGGAAGAGTCGGAGATCGGGGGCGGAAGAGAATGGGCAGTCGAGGGACGGTGCTCGCCGTCGATGACGACGCCGGGGCGCTCGAGGCGATCGCCGGGGCGCTCGGGACGCTCGGGTACAACGTGTGGCAGGCGGTGGACGGCCCGTCAGCCTTGGTCTTGGCTGACGAGCAGCAGCCGGACGTCATCCTGCTCGACGTCAACATGCCCGGCATGGACGGCTTCGAGGTCTGCCAGCAGCTGAAGAGCCGTCCCGAGACGCAGCTCATCCCGGTGGTGTTCCTTACCGGCCAGGGCGGCCGAGATGCCCGAATCGCCGCTCTCGATGCGGGGGCTACCGACTTCTTGAACAAGCCCTGCGAGCTCACCGAGCTCGAGGTCCGGGTCCGCAACCTGGTCAACTTCCGCCGCCTGATCGAGGAGCTCGAGTCGGCCGAGCAGATCCTCTTCTCCATCGCGAGGACGATCGAGGCTCGCGATGAGGGCACCGGCGACCACTGCGAGCGCCTGGCGCGACAGGCGGTTCGGTTCGGGCACCGGCTGGGCTTCAGCGAGGAAGACCTGCGCGCCCTCAAGCGGGGTGGCTACCTCCACGATTTGGGCAAGATCGGCATTCCGGACGCGATCCTGCTCAAGCCCGGGCGCCTCACCGACGAGGAGTTCGCGATCATCCGCCGCCACGTCGAGATCGGGGTCGCCATCTGTACGCCGCTGCGCTCGCTGCGCAGTGCGTTGCCGATCATCCGCCACCACCACGAGCGGTGGAACGGAACCGGGTATCCTGACGGTCTCGCCGGCACCGAGATCCCTCTGCTCGCGAGGGTGTTCCAGCAGGTTGATATCTTCGACGCCCTGACCAGCGACCGCTGCTACCGTGAGGCGATGAGCATCGGCGGTGCACTCGAGGTGATGGCCGAGGAAACCGCTAAGGGCTGGCTCGACCCAGAGCTCTGGCTGGAGTTCCGCAGGATGACTGAGGACGGCGACTCGGCCGGCGCCGACGAGATCGCCTGACGACCTCTGCAACCGCTTCTCTTCGACCCGGTTCTGCGTACAATGCGCGAATGACGAAGGACGCTCCCTCGCGCCGTGCGGAACGCAAGCCCGAGTGGTCGGTCCAGGACTCCAGCCAGCTCTACAGTGTGGAAGCCTGGGGTCAGGGCTACTTCTCGGTCAACAAGAAGGGCCACCTGACGGTACGTCCCGACCGCCGCCCCGGGCGGACCATCGACCTCTTCGATGTCGTCGAGGGACTTACGGAGCGCGGCATCGGGACGCCGGTCCTGCTCCGCTTCCGTGATCTCCTGGCAAGCCGGCTGCGGACCCTGCACGACGCCTTCGCCGCGGCGATCGAGGAGCACGAGTACCACGGCGGCTATCTCTGCGTGTATCCGATCAAGGTCAACCAGCAGCGCCATGTGGTCGAGCAGATCCGCACCTTCGGCAGCCGCTACGGCTTCGGGCTCGAAGCGGGCTCGAAGCCCGAGTTGCTCGCGGTGCTCGGCATCACCGACAGCCGCAGCTCGCTGCCGATCGTGTGCAACGGCTTCAAGGACAGCGAGTTCATCGAGACGGTCGTGCTTGCCGCGAAGCTCGGGCGGACGATCATTCCGGTGGTCGAGAAGTTCTCCGAGCTCGAGCTGATCGTCCGCCACGCCGAGCACTACGGCGTGCGTCCGACGATCGGAATGCGGGTCAAGCTGTCCGCGCGCGGCAGCGGCCGCTGGGAGGACTCGGGCGGTCTGCGTTCGAAGTTCGGGCTCCACGTCGCGGAGATCCTGGACGCCCTGCAGTACCTCAAGGACCGCAACATGGCCGACTGCCTGCAGCTTCTGCACTGTCACGTCGGCAGCCAGGTGTTCGACATCCGCAGCGTCAAGAACGCGATTACCGAGCTCGCCTTCGTCTACACCGAGCTCCACCGGCTCGGAGCCGGGATGCGCTACATCGACATCGGCGGCGGGCTCGGCGTCGACTACGACGGCACCCAGTCGACCCAGGAGTCGTCGATCAACTACACCCTCGAAGAGTACGCCGCCGACGTCGTGTACCGCATCGGCGAGGTCTGCGATACGGCGGGCGTGCCGCATCCGACGATCGTGTCCGAGTCGGGCCGTGCCATCACCGCCTATCACTCGGTGCTCATCTTCGACGTGCTCGGTTCGACCAGCTTCGACGGTTTCAAGGTGCCGGCGACTGTCCAGGAGGCCGCTGGCGAACGCGAACCGGAGGAGCTGGCGCAGCCGCTGTGGGATCTCTACGGTGCCTACGACCTGGTCAACGACGGACGCCTCGAAGAAGCGTTTCACGACTCCGTCCAGGCCCATGACGAGGCGATGAACCTGTTCCGGCTCGGCTACCTCGACCTGGTCGACCGAGGCCTCGCGGAGCGGCTCTACTGGGCCGTGTGCTCCGAGATCCTCAAGCGGTTGCGAGCCGACGGCGACGTTCCCGAGGAGTTCGAGATCCTGGTCCGTCAGATGTCGGACATCTACTTCTGCAACCTGTCGGTGTTCCAGTCGATGCCCGACAGCTGGGCGATCGACCAGCTGTTCCCGATTGCGCCGATCCACCGGCTCGACCAGAAGCCCGAGCGGCGGGCGATCCTGGCCGATATCACCTGCGACTCCGAGGGCAAGATCGACCGCTTCGTCGGACCGGGGGAGACCCGGCCCGCGCTCGATCTACATCCGCTGCGTTCGGACGAGCCCTACTATCTGGGAGCGTTTCTGGTCGGCGCCTACCAGGAGATTCTGGGCGACCTGCACAACCTCTTCGGCGACACCCACGCGGTCCACATCGGCTTCGACGAGGACGGCGAGTGGACGATCGAGGAGTTGGTTCCCGGCGACACGGTGCGCGAGGTCCTGACCTACGTCCAGTACGATCCCGAACGCCTCACCGAGGCGCTGCGGGTGGACGTTGAGGAGGCCGTCCGTAAGAAGCGATTGACGGTCAAGGAGGGCCGCCAGCTGCAGCGCTTCTACCAGCACGGGCTGGACGGCTACACCTACCTCGAGGAGGGGTGACGGCGTGCCGAAAGCCGGAGCGCCCGGCGGCGGGTCCCTCAGCGGGGTGTCCAAGGCAGGTTGCGGGGCGGCAGTTGCCGTCATGGCGGCGATCCTGATCGGGGGATTCGTCATCCTCGACCGCGGAGTGGACTGGCTCGTGGTACGCGCGAGCGAACGGGTTGAGGAGAGCTTGCCTGCCGATCTCGATGCGCCCTCGCGGATTCGTCTGAAGGCCGGTCTCGAGGCATTCACCGAGGGCTTGCCCGACGCGCCGGACCGCGACGCGGCGACCGGCGCGTTCCTCGCGCGGGTCGGCGCGGCGCTGGAGGACCGGCGGCTGACCGTTGCCGAGGCCGGCGAGCTGGCCGACTTCCTCGAGGCAACCTGCGCCGCATGGGGTGGGGAGCGCGTCGTCCGATCTCCTGTGCCCGAGGATCGGTGAGCCGATCGTGAGCCGTGCCTTCGTCCTCCGCGCCCCATTTGAGCCCGCAGGCGACCAGGTCGAGGCCATCGGTCGGTTGACTCAGGGCTTGAATGACGGCCTTGCCTTCCAGACGCTGCTCGGGGTCACCGGCTCGGGGAAGACCTTCACCATGGCCAAGCTGATCGAGGGCAGCGGCCGCCCGACCCTGGTGCTGTCGCACAACAAGACCCTCGCGGCGCAGCTCTATCAGGAGTTCAAGACCTTCTTCCCGGACAACGCGGTGGAGTACTTCGTCTCGTACTATGACTACTACCAGCCCGAGGCCTACGTGCCCACCAGCGATACCTACATCGAGAAGGAGACCTCGATCAACGAGGAGATCGACCGCATGCGACTCGCCGCGACCCGATCGCTGTTCGAGCGCCGCGACGTGATCATCGTGGCCTCGGTGAGCTGCATCTACGGCCTCGGCTCGCCAGAGGCCTACTTCGGCATGCTGCAGATGTTCGAGGTCGGCGGCGAGGCGCCGCTCGAGGAGGTTCTCCGCCAGCTCGCCAAGATGCAGTACCAGCGCACCAACCTCGACCTGGCGCCGGGTAGCTTCCGGCTCCGCGGTGACGTGCTCGAGGTCTGGCCGCCCTACGACGACGGCGCGGTCCGGATCTCGTTCTGGGGCGACGAGGTCGAGTCGATCGACCGCATCGACCCGGTTCGCGGCGCGATCGTGGAGTCTCTCGATCGCCTGCCGCTGTACCCTCGGACCCACTACGTGACCCCGCGCGAGCGACTGCTCGCAGCGATCGACGGGATTCGCGCCGAGCTTGACGATCGGCTCACTGCCCTGCGCGCCGAGGAGCGGCTGCTCGAGGCGCAGCGCCTCGCCCAGCGGACCCTCTTCGACCTCGAGATGCTGACCGAGCTCGGCTACTGCCAGGGCATCGAGAATTACTCGCGCCATCTCACCGGCCGCGCCCCGGGTGAACCGCCGCCCACCCTGCTCGACTACTTCCCCCGCGACTTCCTGTGTATCGTCGACGAGTCGCACGTCACCGTGCCCCAGGTCCAGGGGATGTTCCACGGCGACCGCTCGCGCAAGCAGACCCTGGTCGAGTTCGGCTTCCGTCTGCCCTCGGCGCTCGACAATCGCCCTCTGACCTTCGAGGAGTTCGAGGCGCGGTTGCACCAGGTCATGTTCGTGTCGGCGACGCCCGGTCCCTACGAGCTGCGCCAGTCCCAGGGCGAGGTGATCGAGCAGCTCATCCGGCCCACCGGGCTGCTCGACCCGGCGGTCCAGGTCCGACCGGCGGCCCACCAGGTCGACGACCTGCTCGCTGAGATCCGCGCCGCTACAGCCCGTGGTGAGCGTGTTCTGGTGACGGTGCTGACCAAGCGGATGGCGGAGGACCTGACCGCCTACCTCGCCGAGATGGCGGTCCGGGTCCGCTACCTGCACTCCGAGGTTGCCACTCTCGAGCGGATGGCGATTCTCGCCGACTTGCGCCGTGGGGAGTTCGACGTCCTGGTCGGGATCAACCTGCTGCGGGAAGGCCTCGACCTGCCCGAGGTGTCGCTGGTCGCCGTGCTCGACGCAGACCAGGAGGGTTTTCTGCGCTCCGAGACCTCCTTGATTCAGACCATCGGGCGTGCCGCGCGCCATCTCAACGGGCGTGCGATCCTGTACGCCGACCGGCGCACCGGCTCGATCGAGCGCGCCCTCTCAGAGACCGAACGGCGGCGCGCCAAGCAGGCCCAGTACAACGCCCGCCACGGCATCGAGCCACGGTCGATCATCAAGGACGTGAGCAGCCCGTTGGTCGCGATGAGCGAGCTCGACTACATGACTCCGCGTGCGTCACGACAGCGGGTGGCCGAGCGCGAGACCTGGGACCCGGCGGATGCGGGCTCGCTCCACCAGCTCATCGCCCAGCTCGAGAAGCGGATGCGGGAGGCGGCCAAGCGGCTCGAGTTCGAGGAGGCCGCCCGGCTCCGGGACCGGGTCAAGGAGCTCCGCCGCCAGCAGATCCTCAAGACGTAGCCCGCATCTCTCGCCCGGCGAGAGATGCGGGCTACGAAGAAACCCCGCCTCGGCGGGGTTTCGGGACTGGATCGACCGGCAGGATTCGCGTAGCGAATCCGAGGCAGCGAGTGTCGCAGAGCCCCCAAGGGGCTATGCGGCGCGCGGTGCTACTCCTCGTCCTCCTCCTCGGCGTGGGCAGCGGCGGCGATGATCTTCTCCTGGAGCTGCTTGGGGACCTCCTCGTAGGAGGAGAACTCCATGTGGTAGTCACCGCGGCCGCCAGTGATCGAGCGCAGGGTCGGCGCGTAGGTCAGGATCTCGGCGAACGGGACCAGCGCCTTGACGATGGTCGTCCCGTCCTCGCTCTCCATGCCCTGGACCCTTCCGCGGCGTGAGTTGAGGTCGCCCATGACATCGCCCATGTGGTCTTCCGGGGTGTAGACCTCGATCCGCATGATCGGCTCGAGGAGGGTCGGCTTGCAGCGCGCGGCGCACTCCTTGAACGCCTTCCGGCCGGCGATTTTGAACGCCATCTCGGAGGAGTCGACCGAGTGCTCCTTGCCGTCGAGAAGCTTGACCCGAAAGTCGACCATCGGGTAGCCGGCGAGCACGCCGCGATCGGCTGCCTCCTGGATGCCCTTGTCAACCGCTGGACGATAGCCCTGGGAGATCGAGCCGCCGAAGATCTTGTCGACGAACTCGTAACCGCCGCCCTTGTTGGGCTCCATGCCGATCTTGCACTCCGCGAACTGGCCCGAGCCGCCGGTCTGCTTCTTGTGCCGCATGGTGACCTCGGCCGAGGCGGTGATGGTCTCCCGATAGGGCACCTTCGGCGGGTGGAGCAGGACGTCAACCTTGTAGCGCTTCTTCAATCGGCCGACGATCACCTCGACGTGGAGCTGTCCGGCACCTGAGATCAGCATCTCCTTGGTCTGCGGGTCGCGGCCGACCTTGATCGTCGGGTCCTCCTCGCGAATGCGGGCCAGGGCCGACGCGATCTTGTCCTCGTCGCCCTTCGATTTGGGCTCGAGGGCGAAGCTGATCGCGGGCTCCGGAATCGGCACCGGGGCAAGCACGAGGCCGTGCTTGGGGTCGCTCAGTGTGTCGCCGGTGTGGGTCTCCTTCAGCTTCGGCACCGCGCCGATGTCGCCGGTGGCGAGCTCCGTCACGTGCTCGACGTCCTTGCCCTGGAGGATCGACAGGGCCCCAAGGCGCTCGCTGCCTTCGTTGGCCGAGTTCTTCACCGTGGCGTCGCTGGAGATCGCTCCCGTGAACACGCGCATCAGCGAAATCCGACCGGCATACGGATCGGAGATGGTCTTGAACACATAGGCCGAGAAGGGCTGATCGGCGGAGGCGGACAGCTCGGTCGCCGTGCCGTCCACCGACACCGTGACTGGGCGCCAGTCCGGCGCCGGCACGAACTCGACCAGCGCGTCCAGCATCGGGTGCGCCGCGAGGTTCTTGCCGACGGCCATTGTGAACACCGGGAACAGTGTTCGCGACCGGGTCGCCTTCGCGAGCCCGGAGCGCAGCGCCGATTCCTCGAGCTCGCCGGCCTCGAGGTACGCCTCCATCAGGGTCTCGTCCTGCTCGGCGACCATCTCCATGAGCGCCTCACGCGCGGCCGCGACGGCGTCGGCCATCTCCGCCGGAACATCGACCGTTTGGTGGGTTCCGCTCTCGTCCTTGTCCCAGGTCGTGGCGGTCCCGGTGACGAGGTCGACGACACCGAGGAAGGAAGACTCCTCGCCGATCGGAAGCTGGATCGGGACGACCTCGCGTCCGAACTTCTTCTGCAGCGATTCGATCGTGCGCTGGAACGACGCGCGTTCGCGGTCCATGAGGTTGATGGCGAGCAGGGTTGGGAGGTCGCGCGCCGCAGCGGCCTTCCACAGCTTCTCGGTCTGCACCTCGATGCCCGACACGGCCGAGATCATCATCAGGGCGGCGTCGGCGACTCGCAGGCCCTGCATCGCGTCGGTGGTGTAGATGGCGTAGCCGGGGGTGTCGATCAGATTGACCTTGACGCCGTGGTGCGTGAAGTGGGCGACTGCTGTGTTGATCGTGATCTTGCGTTCGATCTCGTCGTCGTCGAAGTCGGTCACTGCGTGACCGTCGTCGACCTTGCCGAAGCGGTTCGCGGTGCCGCTGGCAAAGAGCAGGGCCGAGACGAGAGTGGTCTTGCCGGTGTCGGAGTGGCCGACGACGGCGACATTCCGGATCTTGTCGGTCGGGAAGGTCTGGGCGCTCATGGGCTCTCCTCTATGGGCGTGGGGAGTCGGGGCGTCGGAAGGCGTCAGGGTCGATGGCGTGTCCGGTGATCCGGCGGTAGGCCTCGCGGTAGCGATCCAGGGTCCCGGAGACCACCTCGTGTGGCAGCTCCGGGGCCGGAGGCTCCTTGTTCCAGCCCGAGGCGGTGAGCCAATCGCGGACGAACTGCTTGTCGAAGGACGCCTGGCCGCGGCCGGGCGCGTAGTCGTCGGCCGGCCAGAAACGGGAAGAATCCGGCGTCAGCGCCTCGTCCATCCAAACGATCGCGCCGTCGGGATCCAACCCGAACTCGAACTTGGTGTCGGCGATGATCAGACCGCGCTCGAGGGCGAGCTGTGCCGCGTCGCGGTAGAGCCGTAGGGTCAGGTCGCGCAGGGCCTCTGCGGTCGCAGGGCCCACCAGCTCAACCATGCGGTCGAAGCTGATGTTCTCGTCGTGACCGGAGGATTCCTTGGTGGCGGGAGTGAAGATCGGCTCGGGCAGACGGGCCGACTCGACGAGACCGGCGGGAAGCGGAATGCCGCACACCCGGCCGCTCTCTCGATACTCCTTCCAGCCGGAGCCGGAGAGGTACCCGCGGGCGACGCACTCGACAGGAATCGGCTCGAGGCGCCGGACCAGCACGCTGCGGCCGTCAAGCTCGGCGTGGCTCCGGAAGGGCTCCGGAAAGCCGTCGAGGGAGGTCTCGAGGATGTGGTTCGGCACGACGCTGGCGAAGCGCCGGAACCAGAAGGTCGAAAGCTGAGTCAGGATAATGCCGCGACCCGGGACGCCCGGCACGAGTACACAGTCGAAGGCGCTGATCCGGTCGGTGGCGACCATCACCAGAGAGCCTTCAGTCGCGTAGATGTCCCGGACCTTTCCGCGGCTCACCAGCTGACCCTCCGGAATGGAGGTGGTGAGCAGCGCGGGGCCCATCCTCACGCGTCCTTGCTGATCAGCGCCTGGGCCTGCCGCGCCATGCGCGACTTGTAGCGGGCGGCGGTTCGCCGGTGCAGCACGCCGCGGCGGCAACCGCGGTCGATGATCGAGATCGTCTCCGGGAGCATCTCGCGGACCTGGTCGGCGTTGCCCTCGGTGAGCGCAGCCCGCATCTTTCGCATCTGGCGGCGGACACGGGTCCGGACCGACTTGTTGCGCATCCGCCTCTCGAGTGACTGGCGGTGGCGCTTGCGCGCCTGTCTCTTGGTTCCTTTGATCGTTGCCATCTCCGTCCCGTCTCCTTCTTTCGTGCGGCGCGCTCCGGGCGCCGTTCAGGTCAGCGGATCGTCAGCCCCAGCGATCGCAGGCGCTCGCGGGCGAGGTCGGCCTCCTTGGTGCCGGGATGCTCGTACACCACGTACTGGAGGTTGACCACGGCCTGTCCCTGGTCGCCCAGCTTGAGGTAGATCAGCCCCTTCTTCAGCTGGGCCGCGGCAGCCTTGTCGCTGGTGGGGTACTTTTCGAGCACCTCCGAGAAGGCGTCCAACGCCTCCTGGAAGCGCTCCTCGGCATCATAGCATTCTCCGATCCAGTACTGGGCGTTGTCGGCGAGGTCGGTGCCGCCCCAGCGGCGGAGGTACTCGCGGAAGCCCTCGGCGGCGAGGTCGTAGTTGCCGCGCATGTAGTCCTCGTAGGCCGACCGGTAGAGCGCCTCCGGGGTCGAAGCGGCTGATGCCGGCGCGCCCGCGGCAGTGCCCGGCGCTGCGTTCGCGGCGGCGGGAGTCCCCTGGTCGCCCGTGCCGGCCGCGGTGCCGGCGGAGGGGCTCGCGCCGGCAACGGACCCGTCAGGCGCCGCCACGACCGGCGGCAGCACCGGTCGGTCGCCGCCCTGGGCGCGGGCCGCGGCGAGCTGCTCGGAGATGACCTGGAGCTTGCGTGTCGTCAGCTCGAGGCTCGCCACCAGCGCTTCGATCTGCTCTTGCAGGCGCTCCACCCGAACGGCGAGGTCAGCGCTGGACTTCATCGTCTTGCCAGAGAGGTCCTGCATGCGCGACTCCATGGCGGCCAGGTCGCGCTTGTCGAGAGTCGAGCCCTGCAGCTGCTGGACTTGGCGCTGGACGTCGGTGATCTCTCGGTGGAGCAGGGCCATGTCCTCCTGCGAGGTACAGGCGGCCGTGAACACGAGCAGGCCGGCGATCGCGAGTCGACGCATGGCTCCTCCTACCGGGCGATGATCACGAAGTGCGCACGGCGGTTGAGCTTCCAGGCCGCCTCGTCGTGCCCGAGCGCGAACGGGCGCTCCTCGCCGTAGCTGATGGTCTCGATGCGGTCGCCGGAGACCCCGAGGAAGGTGAGGTAGTCGCGCACCGCATTTGCCCGGCGCTCGCCGAGGGCGAGGTTGTACTCCCTGGTGTTGCGCTCGTCGCAGTGACCCTCGACCAGGATCCGTACGTCCCTGTGCTGCAGCAACCACTGGGCGTTGGTGGAGAGCACCTCGCGTGCCTCCGCCGTGAGCTCGAAGCGGTCGGTCTCGAAGAACACGTCGCGCAGGTAGCCGCGACGGTTGAGCTCCTGGAGGTCCTCCGGGAGCTCCTCCTGAACCTCGACCGACGGGATGCTGCCGGTCGACGGCTCGCGCACAACCTGCTCCTCGACCGGTGTCGGGGCCGGCGTCGGAGCGGTGGCGGTCGTCTGTCCTTCGAGCTCGGCGGCCGTCGCAGACGGTTTCTTCGATGATGCGCAGCCGCCGACGGCCATGAGGCCGGCGAGCAGCACGGTGAGTAGGGCGGTGCGGGACGACGTCGTCATCTGGCGCCTCCTTGGACGGACAACTCTAGCAGTCCGGCAAGTGGTTGACAAGCAAGGACGAGGCTGCCGATCGGGCGGACGTGACCCGGGTCAGTCCGTGTCCGGCAGACCGCCCTCCGGGCGATCGAGTGCTCCTGCTCTGTGGAGCTTGGCGAGGTGGTCATAGGCGACGATCGACCCGGCCACTGCGAGGTTGAGGGATGGAACCAGTCCCCACTGCGGAATCTGGACGACGATCTCGGCGGCATCGAGCAGTTCCTGCGGCACCCCGCTGCGCTCGGCGCCGAGCAGGAAACACGGCCGCTCCGGGTAGGCGGCGCCGAAAAGTCCGACGGCACGCGGGTCGAGCTCGACCGCGACCAGGCTCCAGCGCTGAAGCGTGAGGTACTCGAGCAATCCCTCCGCGTCGTCGAGGTGGACGATGCGGGTGAGAGTGTCCGCGGTGCACGCCGCGTAGGTGTTCCACTCGCGGCCTCCGACCAGGATGACCTCGCTTGCGGCGACGGCATGGGCGGTGCGGACCAGGGAACCGACGTTGTGCTCCTTGGTGATCTCCCAGACCGCCAGGGCGAACGGTCGCAAGCCCGCACGGTAGCGCGCGAGCCTGGCCGACCGCCGCGCGGTGCGCCGGGCTTCGGACCAGCGGGCGTAGGCGTCGGACGACACATGGACTCCCGGCGATGGCGTGACGCCGTTGAAAATAACGAAATCCCGCGGGTGCGGGATTTCGTCGCGGCGGGTGTGCCCGCCCGGACCGTATGCAGTGGGTCTCGCGGCTGCCGGGTCCGTCTCGCGCCCGCGGTCCCGATGGACAATTCAAATATGTGCCGGCGCTGAGGGAGTGTCAAGGGTGGCGGGCTCCCACCAGGTCGGCGGCCGAGAAGGCGAACGGCAGGAGCTCGCCCACGCTCGAAACGCATTGCTCGCCGGCGAGGTTGGCGAGCACGACCGGGAAGTCGCCGAGCTCGGCGAGCACCTGGCGGCAGGCGCCGCACGGAGCCACCGGTGGCGACACGTCGGTCACCACGGCGACACCGGCGAGGCGCTCGACGCCGGCGGCAACTGCCGCGGCGACGGCGTTCCGCTCAGCGCAGATACTGAGGCCGTAGGAGGCGTTCTCGACGTTACAACCGGCGTAGATTCGTCCGTCCTCGGCGATCACAGCGGCACCGACGGCGAAGCCGGAATAGGGCGCCCGCGCCCGCAGCCGGACCTCGGTCGCCGCGGCGATCAGGCGGGAGACGTCGTGTGGAGCGAGCTGGGTCATACCGCCACTATATCGTCCCGCGCCTTTTCCCGTGTCGGCCTTTCCGCTCAGTGCCGGCGTGATCTCGTTGCGGAGCCTCCGGACGGCCTCGAGCTGCCGCCCGATGGCCGAGCCGAGGAGCCTGAGGACCGGGGCGCTGCCGACGGACGCGACGGGCTGACGCGCGAGCCACCGGACGGCGTCACCCGTCCCGACGACGGGCTGCGAACGGTCCTCGACCGGCTTCCACCCGACGACGAGGGCCGCGGCACGATCACCGGGCGCGAGCCACCGGTCGCCGGTACCCGCCAGGTCGGCGTCGAGCCGCCGGTGGTCCGGGGGGCGGTGGATGGGGCCGGGCGCACGACGCTTCCCGGTGACACGCGCCCGTTGGGAGAGGTGCGGTAGGTCGGTCGCGCCCGTGGCAGCCCGCTCGGGGCCTGGCGTGGCGCGGTGCGGCCGGTGCTAGTGGACGGGCTCCACAGGGAGGGCGACCGCCGTACCGTCGGAGCGAGAGTCGAGCGGTAGATGTTCGGCTGCGGCCGAGCCTCGGTCGTTGGCGATCCTCCGCCGGCGGCGACGCGTCGCGTCGCAGGCTGCGGCGCGGGTGCGACGGGTGACCGTCCGGCGAGCACGCGCGTCGTTGTGGGACGAGCCAGCTGCTCAGCGCGCCTGGGGCCGAGGTTCTCATCACGCGCGAGGATCGGCGCAATGTTGTCGGTGGCCGTCGGCATCTCGCGCCGGAAGACCCGCTCGACCGCATTCGACGGCGGCTGGCGGACCGGGTTGTCGGTGACCAGCGGGCCCGAGATCACCACGCCGTGTACGCCGGGGCGACCGCGCAGGGCGTCCTCCCCCGGTTCGACGAAGCGCGACAGGTTGGGGCTCGCGAAATCACGCGTCGGCACTGCGTTCCAGGCGCGTGGATCAACCTGATCGAGAGGGACCTGACCGCGCAGGTCGAGGGCGAAGCGGGTTGGGTCGACCGGGTCCCGCATGGTCGGAGCGGGCAGGCGGGACGAGACCGACCGTGGGGGAACGACGTCCCCTCGTGGAGGCCGCGGACCGCCGTGGCCACCGCCGGGATGGTACCGACGGTCGTGACCCCACCCATGGCCCCAGTACCATGAGTCGTAGTAGCCGCTCGGGCACCAGGCCACGTAGCCCGGCCACCACATCCAGTTCACCCACGCCGGACCCCACACTGGTCCCCAGGACCACACCCAGCCGAGCGAGAGGTCCAGGTCCCAGCTTCCGTAGTGGTAGGGCAGCCATCCCCACGGTTCGTACGAGATCCAGGTCCAGCCGGTCGACGTCCAGTACCATCGGCCGGAGGTGTACGGCCGCCAGTTCGAGCTCACCGAGGGCTGCCACACCCAGCTGTCGCGGCTGTCGCTGTAGACCCATGAGCCGTAGTTGTCGAGCAGGGTCGCCTGGCGACCGTAGCGTTCGTCGACATAGCGCGAGCTATCGCTCGGGAACACCCGACGACGCTCGTTGACCCAGCGTGCGAACTCGTCGCCCTGGGTGAGCCTGGCATCGACCGAGGTCACGATGCCGGCGGTCGCCTCGGCGACCGCACCGGTCCTTTCCACGACGGCGCCCGACGTGCTCGAGGCCTCGGCGAGACCGTTCCAGACCTCGAAATGGAGGCCACCGCCGGACAGTGCCTCGACGCGATACAGGCCCGCGGCGGTGAGGTGGATCGTCGAAGACGCGCCATCGATCCGCAGCGGCTTGACCTCGGGGGCGTCCGGCGGGATCTCGATGAACAGCCCGCCCTCGGAGAGGAAGAGGACGGTGCGGTCACCGTCGGTGTCACGGCTGAGGGCGATGGCGTCGAAGGAGACCGAGGTGTACTGGTCGAGCCAGAGCGTGCTGCCGTCACTGAGGTGGACCTCGACCCTCGCGAGCCGTGCGGTGTCGATGCGGTCGCCCGGGACGACCGGCATGTTGATCACGGCCTCGAGGCTGTCCTCCTGGCTCGCGGGCTGCAGCGTGGCGTACCGCTCCAGGTAGGCGATGTAGCTCAGCGAGGTCATGGCGTCCTCGGCGGAGGCCACCGAGACGACTGCCAGGGCCAGGATCGCTGCGGCGATCGCGCTTCGCTTCATGGTCCACCTCCTCATCCGGTCTTAGAGTACGCAAGCTCCGTGCCG
>CAZQYU010000030.1:0-19961 GCA_964597585.1 uncultured Thermoanaerobaculia bacterium | reverse complement strand
AGAAGGCGACGGTCAAGGTACGCATCTCCTTCGACGCGCTCGACCCGCGGATTCTCCCGGACATGGGCGTCAAGGTGTCTTTCCTCGACGAGCAGCCGCAGACGGCGCGGGAAGAGACCCCAGCAGCGAGAGCGTTAGTGCCCGCAGCAGCCGTACGCACAATCGACGGCCGCCCGGTGGTCTTCGTGGTCACCGGAGATCGCGTCGAGCGTCGGGCGGTCACACTCGGGCGGACCGTGGGCTCGGACGTCGAGGTTGCGGCAGGCATCACCCCCGGTGAGCGGGTGGTGGTGAACGGCCCGGCCGACCTCGAGGACGGGCAGCAGGTCCGGGTCAACGGCTGAGCCCGGACGGGAGGCAGCGCATGGTCAGCGTGGACGGACGCGACACCGGGTCGAGCCTGATCCGGGTTCGCAACCTCAACAAGACGTACCACCGCGGCAGCGAGGTGATCAACGTCCTGCAGGGACTCAACCTCGACGTCGCCACGGGGGAGTTCGTGGCCTTCATGGGTCCCTCGGGCTCGGGCAAGACCACGCTGCTCAACCTGCTCGGCGGGCTCGACGTGCCGACCTCGGGCACGGTCAGCGTCGACGGCGACGTCATCACCTCGATGGCGGGACGGAAGCTCTCCCGCTGGCGCGCCCGTCATGTCGGCTTCGTGTTCCAGATGTACAACCTGATCCCGGTCCTGACGGCGTGGCAGAACGTCGAGCTCCCGCTCCTGCTGACCCGGCTCCCGAAGGCGCAGCGGCAGCGGCACGTTGCGACGGCGCTCGCCCTGGTCGACCTCGCCGACCGCATGCAGCACTACCCCCGCCAGCTCTCCGGCGGCCAGGAGCAGCGGGTCGCGATCGCGCGCGCGATCGTCACCGACCCGACCTTCCTGCTCTGCGACGAGCCCACCGGCGACCTCGATAGGACCTCCGGCGACGAGATCCTCAACCTGCTCGAGGCCCTGGTCCGCGAGCACGGCAAGACGATCCTGATGGTCACCCACGACCCGCGTGCCGCGGAGCGCGCGGACGTGGTGCTGCACCTCGACAAGGGTGTGCTGGTCGAGGCCGCGGCCGCGGCAGCCGTGTCATGAAGTTCCTCCCGCTGGTGCTGAAGAACCTGTTCCGCAAGAAGACACGAGCCGTCCTGACGATCGGCTCGATCGCGGTCGCACTCTTCCTCTACGGGCTGCTGGTCACCATCCAGACCGCGCTCAGCCAGGGCGTCCAGGTCGCGGGCGCCGACCGCTTGGTGGTGCGCAACCGGACCTCGCTGATCATGCCGCTCCCCTACTCCTACCAGCAGCGCCTCCTCCAGATCCCCCATGTCAAGACGGTGACCTTCGCCAACTGGTTCGGCGGGGTCTACCAGGACGAGAAGAACTTCTTCCCGCAGTTCGCGATCGACACCGAGACCTGGCGGAAAGTCTACCCGGAGTACCAAGTCCCCACCGACCAGTGGGCCGCGTTCCTCGCCGATCGCGAGGGCGCCATCGCCGGAGCCGGCTCGGCCAAGAAGTTCGGCTGGAAGGTCGGCGACAGGATCCCGATCCAGGGCACGATCTGGCCCGGCACCTGGGAGTTCAACCTGCGCGGGATCTACCAGGGGGAGCGGCCCGAGGACGACACCTCGCAGTTCTGGTTCCACTGGAAGTACCTCGACGAGCGCCGCCCGTGGGGCAAGGGCACGGTGGGCTGGTACGTGGTCCAGATCGACGACCCGGAGAGTGCCGTCGAGGTCGCGAAGGCGATCGACGATCGCTTCGCCAACTCGCCCTGGGAGACCTCGACCGAGACCGAGCGCTCCTTCGCCGCCGGCTTCGCCAACCAGATCGGCAACATCCGGCTGATCGTGATGTCGATCGGGGCGGTCGTGATGTTCACCCTCCTGCTCGTGACCGGCAACACGATGGCGATGGCGGTCCGGGAGCGCACGGCCGAGGTCGGCGTGCTCAAGACGCTCGGCTTCGGCGACCGCACGGTGCTGATCCTGGTGCTCGCCGAGTCGATCGCGCTCGCGCTGCTGGGCGGAACCCTCGGCCTCGCCCTGGCCAAGCTGATGACCCTGCACGGCGACCCCACCGGGGGCATGCTGCCGCTGTTCTACCTCGCACCCGAGAAGATCGCCGTCGGGCTCGGCCTCGCGCTCGCGGTGGGCGTCCTCGCGGGCCTCGTACCCGCCCTGACCGCGATGCGGCTGCCGATCGTCAACGCGCTGCGGAGGGTCTGAGCATGCCGATCCCACTCTCCTACAACGCCCGCAGCGCGCTGGTCCGGTGGCCCGCCGCCGTGGTCGCGGTGCTCGGCATCGCGGGCACGGTCGGGGTGTTCGTGGCGATGCTGTCGATGGCGCGCGGCTTCCAGGCGACCCTGGTCTCCTCCGGGTCGCCGGACAACGCCATCATCCTGCGCGCCGGCGCCGACACCGAGATGGTCAGCGCGATCACCCTCGACCAGGTGCGCGTGATCGGCGACGCGCCCGAGGTCGCCCGCGCCCCCGGCGGACCTTCAACGAGCGGCGCCGAGGCCGGCGGCGGTCCCCTGTTGAGCGCCGAGGTGGTGGTGATCGGGGCCTTCCCCCTCGTCTCCTCGGGCACCGATGCCAACGTCCAGGTGCGTGGCGTGGCGCCGATCGCGCTGGAGGTGCGGCCGATGGTGCACCTCACGCAGGGGCGGATGTTCCGCCCCGGCACGGCGGAGATGGTGGTCGGGTCGAACGCGGCCAAGATCTACCGCGGCTTCACCCTCGGGTCGGACTTCAGCTTCGGCGGCCAGCGCTGGCAGGTGGTCGGCATCTTCGACGCCGGCGGCTCGGCGTTCGACTCCGAGCTGTGGTGCGACACGACCGTTCTGAACCAGACCTTCAAACGTCCCGAGGGGGTCTTCCAGTCGGTGACGGCCAGGTTGGTTTCCCCCGACGCGTTTGGGGCGTTCAAGGACCGGCTCACCAGCGACCCGCGCCTGACCGTCCAGGTGCAGCGTGAGACCGAGTACTACGCGAAGCAGTCGCGGCTGGTGTCGGCGCTGATCCAAACCCTCGGCTTCCTGGTCGCCGTCGTGATGGGCATCGGCGCGGTCTTCGGTGCGCTCAACACCATGTACTCCGCAGTCGCGGCCCGAGCCCGGGAGATCGCGACGATGCGCGCACTCGGGTTCGGTGGCGGCAGCGTGGTGCTGTCGTTTCTCGTCGAATCGCTGCTCATCGCGGCCGTCGGCGGCATCCTCGGCTGTGTGGCAGTGCTGCCAATGAACGGGTTCACGACCGGCACGATCAACTGGCAGACCTTCTCCCACCTCGCGTTCGCATTCCGCGTCACCCCGGATCTGCTCCTCATCGGGCTCGCCTTCGCGCTCGTCATGGGCGCCGTCGGAGGGCTGCTCCCGGCGATCCGCGCCGCGCGGCTTCCGATCGCCACCGCCCTGCGGGAGCTCTAGCTTGTGGAGTGGCTGACCGCCGCGGTACACTCACCTCCAACGAGACCCGATCACGATTGGCAACCGAGCCCAGGACCCCGGGGAGGTGCCCGATGGCTGGCGCGGCCGTGCAGACCTTCGATCCTCTCGACCGCCGGCCGTTGCCAGCTATTCTCGCCGAGCTGAGCGGCCGTCGTGCGTCCGGCGCGCTCGCCGTCGTCGGCGGCTCGGGACGTCGCATGATGCTGTTCCGCGAAGGACGGCTGCGGGCAACACGATCCACCTTCGAGGCCGAGAGACTGGGCGCGTGGCTGGCGGGACGGTCCAGAATCAGAGAGGCCGAGCTCGCCCTCGCGCTGCTCACCCAGTCCGGTCCCGACACGGCTCCGCTCGGCCGCCTCCTCCTCGAACGAGGGCTGATCGACGAGCCCACGCTCACTCGCGAGCTTGAGGAGCTCGGCGTCACCATCCTGTGCCGGGCGACAACTGATCCGCGGCGCCAGCTGAGCTTCGACGCCGGCCTCGAGACGCGCCAGCTCGACACACTGCCCGACCACGCGACCGCTCGGCTGATTCTGGTCGCGGCCCGCATGCTCGACGCGGAGAGGGAAGCTGAGCGCGTGCTCGCCGACCCGAGCCGGGTCTATCGATGCGTCGGTGCGCCGTCCGCACTCGCGAGTCGGCTCAACGCAACCTCCGACGAGCGCCGGGTGCTTCACGCGTTCGCCTTGCCACGGACGTTCGCCGATCTCAGCTCGGCCAGGCTCATGCCCTTGGCCGCGCTGCGCCGCGCCCTGTTGCCGCTCGTCATGTGCGGCGCCATCGCGCCCGCGGCCGTTGTGAGCGACGCACAACCCGCACCACGAGCCGCGCGAAGCGGCGCATGGTCCGACGCCGAGCTCGAGGAGCGCGCGGTCGTGGCCCGCTTCTTGAGTGAGACGACGGACCGCGACCACTACGCCGTCCTCGGCCTCGAAGCGGGGGCCTCGTATGCCGACGTGGAGGCCGCGTGGACCCGGCTCGCAGCCCGCTTCGACCCGTCTCGTGCCACCCGTTCGAGCCACCTGTCGGACCTTGCGCGCGAACTCGAGGGGTCCTACGAGAGGATCCGCACCGCCTACGAGACCCTCATCGACCCGACCTCGAGGGTCGCCTACAACCGCATCCACAAGGCGAGCCGGCTGCAGGCCAGCGCCAAGGCCGGGGAGAGCGCGGTCTCGAGAAGCAACCCCCAGGATCAGGCCCGCCGCGCGATCGTGCGGGCGAACCTCCACCGCGCCGACCAGGCACTGCGGACTGGTGACCGCCACACCGCCTATACCCTGCTCGAAGCTGCCTGCGCCCTCGAGCCGGAACCCGAGGCGCTGCTCAAGCTCGCCCGGCTCATGATCACCAATCCGATGTGGGGCGAGCGCGCCCTGGCCCGCCTCAAGCAGGCTCTCGAGCTCGATCCCGGGCTCGTCGATGCCTGGCTGGAGCTGGCGACCTACTGGCGGCGAAGAAACCGGCCGAACCGGGAGCGGCGCGCCCTGCAGCAGGCGCTCACGGTCGCGCCCGATGACGGTCGCGCCGCGACCCGCCTGGCGGAGCTAGACGGGGACTCGGGTCGTTCGCGCCAGCATGGCTGAGCGTTTGATCGTCCGATAGTCTCACCCCCGATGAATGGCCCCTTCGACGTAACGCCCCAGCGACCCGGGGCGTCAGCCTCGACAGCGGGCAGGGACCCCGGTCAGGCCCGCTCGATCCGCGCGTGGTGTCTGTACGACTGGGCCAACTCTGCCTTTGCGACCACTGTGATGGCCGCGATGTACCCGCCCTTCTTCCGCATCGTCGCGGAGGCCGCCGGCATGGCGCCGGCCAAGGCGACAGCGGCCTGGGGCTACACTGTCGCGCTCGCGCTGGTCGTGGTCGCCCTTGCCGCCCCGGTGCTCGGAGCGGTCGCGGACCACACTGGCCGCCGCAAGGCCTTCCTGGCGGCGTTCACTGCCATGGGCGTACTCGCGACCGCCGCGATGGTGACCATCGGAACCGCCACCTGGATCCTGGCCGCCGGGCTCTTCATCCTCGCCCAGATCGGATTCTCCACCGCGAACGTGTTCTACGAGTCGCTCCTGCCCGGCCTCGCGCAGGGCGCCGAGCTCGACCGCATTTCCGCCCAGGGTTACGCATGGGGCTACCTCGGGGGCGGGCTCCTGCTGGTCGTCAACGCCCTGTGGGTGATCCGGCCCCACCTGTTCGGTATCCCCGATGCCGGAGCCGCGGTACGGGCATCCTACGCCAGCGTCGCGGTGTGGTGGGCCGCCTTCTCGCTTCCCCTCTTCCGCCGCGTCCCGGAACCTCCCGCCGACCGCTCCCTCGAAACCCGCGTCGCCCCTCTCATCGCCGGATTGCGACGCCTCGGCGCCACCTTCGCCGAGATCAGGAGCTACCGCCAGCTACTGCTCTTCCTGGCTGCTTTCTGGATCTACAACGACGGCATCTCGACGGTGTTCCGCATGGCCACCGCGTTCGGTTCAGAGATCGGGATCGGCCTGCCCCACCTGATCGGAGCCCTGATCCTGACCCAGTTCATCGGCTACCCGAGCTCGCTCGCATTCGGACGGCTGGGGGCCTCGATCGGTCCGCGCCGCGCCGTGCTGGCGGCGCTCGCGGTCTACGTCGGGATCAGTCTCGCGGGGCTCGCGATCCACACTGCCTGGCAGTTCTACCTGCTCGCGGCGGTGGTCGGGACGGTTCAGGGCGGCAGCCAGGCCCTCAGCCGGTCACTGTTCGCATCCATGGTCCCGCGCCACAAGACCGCCGAGTTCTTCGGCTTCTACGGCGCTTCGTCGAAGTTCGCGGGGATCTTCGGTCCACTCGTGTTCGCCGTGGTCAGCGACCTCACCGGCTCCGGCCGGCGCGCGATCTTCTCCCTGGTCGCCTTCTTCCTGATCGGAGGTGCGCTGCTCGCCCGCGTGGATGAGGACGAGGGCCGCCGGGTCGCCCGAGACGCGGAGCTCCGCCACGAAGCGCGAGACGTAAGACGCTAGAGGATGGAAGCTGGAGGCTGGACGGTATGTCGCTTCCTGAAGCAGGTTGAAACCAAGAGGAACAGACGCCCGCAGGTCTTGCGACTTGCTTCTCGCGTCTCGCCTCTCGCCTCTCGCTTCTCGCGACTCAGCTCCGCCCGGGGCGGAGGGTCTCGAGGAACGCGGCGTCGATCCAGTAGATGTCCGACTGACCGTTGCCGGGTCCCTCCGCGGCCCGACGGAAGTCCGCATAGCTCCAGCGGGCGCCGTCAGCGGGAGGCACAATCGTGGTGCGCATGCTGTTGAAGATGAAGTAGCGTCCGTCCGGGGTCACATAGGGGCAGTACTCGTTGGCCGCGCTGTTGACCGCGGGTCCGAGATTCACCGCCTCGCTCCAGGTGTCATCCTTGCTTCGGAAGCTGATGTAGTAGTCCGCCCGCCCGACACCTCCGGCGCGGGGTCCGGAGGCGAAGATGAGCGCGCTTTCGTCCGGCATGATGTACGCGTTGAACTGCGCCGGCGTGGTGTTGACCGCCTCCGGAAGCCGCTCTGCACGGGCGAAACCGTCGCCGCCTTCGCGGGTCCGCCAGATGCCCTCACGATCGCCCTCTGTGCGCGTGAAGTAGACCCTTCCGTCACGCGTCACTGACGGGTACCACTCGTCGCGCTCGGTGTTCACCTCCGACCCGAGCCGATGGGGCTCGCCCCAGCCATCACCGATGCGCTCCATAGCCCAGATGTCCGAGTCGCTGCGGTCGGGGCCGCGCCCCGGACCCGGGCGGTTGGAGGCGAAGAAGAAGCGCGAGCCGTCCGGCGCGATCGCCGGCTCGAGGTCGCGCCAACGCCCCGAGAACGACGCCACCTCGGGCTTGCTCCAGCGGCCGTCGGCGCCCTCGGCAGTGACCATGATCGCCGAGGCTTCGCCGAGGGTGACGGTGAAGTAGAAGGACCGGCCGTCCGGGGTCAAGGCGGCATCGCGCTCAAAGCCGTCGGTCGAGACGAATCCCGGTGCGAATAGCTTCGCCTCGCTCCCCGGAAACGCCTGGCCAAGGTACGGGCCTGAAGGCCGAGTGTCCTGCAGTGCCGGCCCACCGGCGACGCAGGCCACGAGAACCAGCACAGAACCGATGCTCAGACGGGAGACGAAACCGAAACCGCGCGACATACCCACCTCCGGGACCCGGGGTTCGCCCAATCGGTGCCGGACCCCCCAGCTCCAGAATTGTACGGGATGACAGCGCGGCCGGCTGGGAGCTACAAGCACCCGGCGCCCGAGTCCGGGGGACGGGCGGCGGGCAGCCGGCGGCGGGGTCGGGTTCGGCATTCCGGCCGGCGACGCCTTCGTGTCCCGATCCCGGCTTCCCGCGCCCTGCCGCCCGCAGCCTGATCCCGGACCCGAGCGCTAGGGAGCGGAGCAGCTGGGCCGACCTGCAAGGGGTCTGGGGCCGAATCCGGGGGGTCGTGCAGCGGGCAGCGGGCGACAGGATCGCGGTCCAGGTGCCCTGTGTGGCCGGGCTGTCACTACCTCGTGGCTTGTCACATCTGCGAGACCACCTGGTCCGGGCCGCCGAACAACTCGCGGCGAGCAGCCCAGCGATCGCGTCGTCATCGCGAAGCGAGGACGACAGCAGGAGCGGGCTGATCGGGGGGAGTCACGAGCCGCGAAGCGGCGCAATCACCAAGAAGTGCAAAGCGATCGCGTCCGAGAAGCTGCCTTACTGAATGTCGTCAAACCGAATGGACTTCTGACCCTGGAGGAGCACAGAGACAGACATCGCGTGCTCGGCGACTCCCGTAGCCGAGTAGAAATGCCTCTCCGTGTCACCTGTGACCTCCGTGACTCTGTGCTTCACTCCTACTCAGCCGCGCAGCTCGGCGAGGCGCTCGCGCACCTTGGCCGCATGACCCGATGCCTTGACCCTCGGCCAGTGATGCGCCACGGTCCCCTGCGGATCGATCACGACCGTCGAGCGGATGACGCCCTTGGTGGTCCTGCCGTACATCGTCTTCTCGCCCCAGGCGCCGTAGCGCTCCATGACCGCATGGTTGGGATCGCTCAGGAGTCGGACCTTGAGATCATGCTTGGCAATGAAGCTGCGGTGCTTCTGAGGTGTGTCGGGGCTGCAGCCGAGCACTACGGCGTCCAGGCCTTCGAACTCAGCGATGGAGCTGGTGAACTCACACGCCTCGGTGGTGCATCCCGGGGTGTCGTCCTTGGGGTAGAAGTAGAGCACCACCCAACGGCCGGCGAGATCGGCGAGCGAGACCGGCGTCCCATCCTGGTCCGGAAGGGTGAACGGGGGCGCGGGCTTGCCGACGGCGATCGATGCGGTCATCTCGACTCCTCCCGTGCGGTCAACAAGGCGCCCAAGTGGAACCTTCCATGCCGTGGGGGGAGACGGCGGGTCGGCCCACAGCCCAAGGGCCGACCCGGCCACATGCATCAGTGCTCGAACTCGATGCGCCGGACCTTGCGCCACGAGAGGTAGGTCGGCCGCTCCGCGCCGTCGGCGAAGACCAGGACGCCGTCGTTGCTGTCGGAAACGTCTTGCCCGTCCTCGAGGACAAGCTCTTCGCCGTTGGTCAACACGACCCGACTCGAGGACCGTCCGCGGGGCTCGATCGCGGCCACCCGCTCGAACGGGACATCGTAGGACACGCCGTCCCGCTCGCCATTGAGCATCTCCCAGCTCTCCTCCTCGTCGAGGTCGAAGACGATCCGCCCAGCGAGCACGGTACCGTCGTCCGCAGTCACCTTGCCGTGCAGCGGACCACCCGGACCGTAGCTGTCGTAGCCGCGTCCACTCCCTCGCCCCGGCTCGAAGTCGGCCCGCTCGAACTCGTCCCACGGCACCTTGGCGCGTCCGTACCTCGGGTCCTCCACCAGGATGCCGCGGATCTCGTCGTTGACGTCGTTGGTACCCTCGAGCACCAGCACGCGCCCGTCGGCGAGCGTCACCCGCGAGCTCCGGGAGGATCTGCGCTCGATGCTGCGCAGCGTACCCATCTCGATCGACACCCGTCCGTCGTCCGAATCGCCGTCGAGACGATCGGTCGACAGGCACTCCTGGCTGTCCCACTGGATGAAGCCGTCGAAGCCCCCGCTCCGCGTGGTGACCTTGCCCGCGAGGCGGGTGGCCTGCGGATGAGCCGAGGCCGGCGTCGGTGCAAACTGGATGGTGTCGATCTTCTTCCAGTCGAGGTCGATCTCGCCCAGGGTGGGGTCGCTGACGTGGACCGTCCCCCCGACGTCGTTGGCATAGCCCTCGACTGCGATCTTGGCTCCGCTCTTCATGACCAGGTCCGCCGAGTCGGAGCCGGTGACCCGGATCGAGCGGATGTCCCCGAAGCGGGTGATGAACACCCGCGAGCCGTCGCCCCATCCGATCCGCACGCTGCGGCCGAAGACCTTCAGCCAGTCCCAGCCGCCGCCCCGGCCGTCATCCTCGACCTTCGAGCGTTTTTCGGCGTAGTCGCGGTACGGCAGGTCCTCCTTCGCCGACTGGAAGAGATCGTCCCAGAAGGCCTCCTCGGTCCCCCAGCGCAGCAGCCCCGTGTAGCTGTTGCCGGAACGTGTGGTGACGGTTCCGTAGAGGTACCCGTCGTTCGGGCCCGCGGTGGCGACACCGATGCCTGCGATCAGCGCCGCGACGGCCATCAGCACCATCAGGCGTGTTCTCTTCATCTCATCCCCCCTGCGGCCGCAGCGGCCGCGATGTTCTTCGACGTCAGTAGGAAAGCTGCGGTTCCGGCCCACGCCGTCCCGGTGCTCTGTCATCGCCGGCCTGGCGGACGTGACGATCCGCCGCGACCACGGTCCGGTCGAAGGAACCCTCGACTGTCGGACGCATCCTCTCGACCTCACCGAGCAGCTCGCGCATCGCCTCGTGGTAGCGCGGATCGGCCCGGAGCAGCTCGCCCGCGACCGCCAGGAAGCGATCGTCGCTCATTCCGGATGGGTCGCTCGCGACCCGGATCGTCACCACCCTGCCATCATCGGACCGCGGCATCACGATATCCCGGGCCACCACCAAGAGGCCTGCGGCGGCGACCACGACGGCGGCGACCTTGAGCGCAGCTCCCGACCACATCCGCCACGCGGGTCGCGCGGACGCAATCCGATGGACCGAGGCCGGCTCCCGACTGGTACGCTCGATCCGCGCCCAGAGCCCCGGCGGCAGGTCGGCCTCGCGGGCGGACCCGAGCTCGCCCATGACCGCATCGAGCCCGCGGATCGCGAGGTAGAAGTCCCTGCACGAGGAACACATCGCAAGGTGGTCGACAACCGCCCTGGCCTCGACCTCGGTGAGCTCGCCATCAACCCAGGCGGACAGCTCGATCTCGAACGCTTGACATCGGTTCATGCTCTGACCTCCCCGCCCGGCAGCAGATCACCGAGGCCTTCGACGACCTTGCGGCGGGCGCGGTAAACGTTGATCTTGACCTGGGCCAGGCTCCACCCGGTGCGCTCGGCAATCTCGCGGTAGGCAAGCCGATCGAGGACCCCGAGCTGGAACGCGGTGCGGTGGGCGGGCGCCAGCCCTTCGAGCAGGCGCTCGAGACGTTCAAAAAGGGCACGCAGGCGGGCCCGGGTGTCGGCGGTGTCGGTGTCGGCGACATCGGTCTCGACCCCGCCCGCGATCAACGGCGAGACTCTCATCCGGCGCCAGTGATTGCGGGCGAGGTTGTGGGCGGTGGTGAACAGGTAGGCACGCGCGCGGCCCTGGTCGGGCAGATCAGCGCCCGCCCGCATCACGCGCACAAAGGTCTCCTGCAGCAGCTCCTCGGCATCGTCCCGCGATCTTGTGCGACTGCGGAGAAACGCGAGCACCGACGGACCGTGCAGCTGGTATGCCTCGTGCCAGAACGCCGTCCCGTTGGTCTGCACCGTTTCCACCGCTGGCCCGCTCCTTGTTTTACTCGCGTCACACCCTACGACACTCGAGACCGCGTTTGGTTACAGCACAGCCCGCCTTCTACCCGCCGAGCCGGACTCGGTTAGGATGCCGTCGTGGGGCGTCGACGTGACAACAGGGACGGGTTTCCGGGACCCACCGACCCCGACCAGGGGTTGTGGCAAGGTGTCTCGATCGCGCGCCGCTTCATCTCACCCGATGGGATGGTCGTCCTGGTCGGGCGCACCGCCCACGACAACGACGTCTTGAGCCTGAAGCTGGCCGGCCCAAAGGACTTCTGGTACCACGTCGCGAGCGGGTCGGGTTCACACGTGGTGGTGCGCAACCCGGATGCCCTCGCCCGCCCGCCGAAGGCGACCGAGAGCTTCGCCGCCGCCCTCGCCGCGGGCTACTCGAAGGCCCGCCTCGGGGGACGGGTGGCAGTCCACACGACCGTTGCTGCGGACGTCTCCAAGCCACGCGGCCTGGTGCCAGGCAAGGTCGTCATCCGCCGTTGGCGAACGGTGTTCGCGACACCGATGCGGGTGCCGACGGTGGGCGGCGAAGACGACGACCCGTGACGCAAACGGCCCCGCGGGGACCGCGGGGCCGGAGTTTCTCTCTGAGCGTGATGCGAGCTCAGCTCGCGTTGACCCGGATTGCTCCGTTGACGGTTTCGAGGCTGATCTCCCCTCCACCGCTCCCGATCGAGCCGCGCATCGAGGAGCCGACCCAGCGACCCTTCTTGACCTCGACTCCGAAGTCGTTGCGGATGCTGCCGTTGACCGTCTCCGCCTCAATATCGGCGCCGGTGGACTTGGGCAGCGTCAGCTCGATGGTGCCGTTGACCGACTCGAGGTGGATGCGGTCCGATCGCTCGAGCTGACCGTACTCGATCTCGAGCGTTCCGTTGACGGTGTTCACATCGACCAGCCCGCGGACGTTGCGCGCACGGATGGCACCGTTCACGGTCTCAGCCTCGAGACCACCCTCGACGCCGGTCACGTCCATGCTCCCGTTGACCAGGTCGACTCCGCTCACGCGGGCACCGCGCGGAATGGTGAGCGTGTAGTCCACCTGCATGTGCCCGTGACTCCGCTTCCAGAAGCCCCACCCGTCCGAGCTCGGGTACTTGGTCTCGATCGAGATGCTGTTCGTCGACGCGTCGACGTTGATCTCGAGCGCCTGGAGAGCCTCGGAGGACTCCGCCTCCTTCACCGCCACGACGTGGACCTCGCTCCGGTCCCAGACCTCGATGTGCAGGTCGCCGTTGATGTTCTCAACGCTGACCCGACCGTCAGCCGCGAGCGGGTAGGTCTTGTCGAAGGTCTCGGTATTGTCGGCGGCCCCCGCGACACCGACCGCCAGGAGCAGAACCGTCATCCCGACTGCGATTTGCCTGGTGTGTGTCATCTGCGTTCCTCCTTCGGCGGTCCCGCTGGCAGGGACCGGATCTCTTGCCATCCGACCGTTGAGATGCTCTGTACCCCCGATGGGTTTGAACCGGGTCGATGGCCGGCCGAATCCAGGCGTGCCCGAAGCGCTCGACTGGCCCGCAGGAAGCCGCACGGAGAGGAGGTCCTTGTGGGCGGGGCGGTGGTCATCCCGCCCCGCTGAGCCGCGGCGGAACAACAACCCGCGCGCTCTTCCTTCGCGCACGTGGGCCGGTTTGGCGGTCCGCCTCGCAAGAGACCGCGCCGACGAGTGAGCCGAAGGTCCGCTGCCGTCCTCGGTACCACTCGAGCGCCGATTCGAGCTCGGCCGGCCCGAAGTCCGGCCACAGTGTGGGCGTGAAGTAGAGCTCGCTGTATGCCGTCTGCCAGAGGAGGAAGTTCGACAGGCGCTGCTCGCCTCCGGTCCGGATCACGAGATCGGGGTCGGGGCCACCGCGCGTGTCGAGCCGTCCGGCCACCTGCTCGGCGTCGATGCTCCCGGGGGCGAGCCGCCCCGCAGCGACGTCCTCCGCCATGCTCCGCACGCAGCGCACCAGCTCATCGCGCCCACCGTACGAAAGGGCGAGCGCGAGGCGCATCCCGTCGAGGTCGGCGGTCGCGGCGCAGGTCTCGAGGAGGAGGGCGCGGGGCTGTCGAGGCAGCCGCGCGACGTCCCCCAGGACTCGAAGCTCGATCCGATGCCGGATCAATGCGGGACGTTCGGCGACGAGGAAGGATGCCAGCAGCATCATGAGGCCATCGACCTCGTCCGAAGGACGCGCCCAGTTCTCGGTCGAGAAGGCAAACACCGTCAGCCAGGGAACACCGACGCGGCGGGTCTCCTCCACCAACCGCCTGAGCGCACGGGCGCCGGCGCGGTGGCCCGCCGAGCGGGGCAGTCGCCGGCGCTGAGCCCAGCGTCCGTTGCCGTCCATGATGACCGCGAGGTGCTCGAGCGGGGGGGCGCTCATCGTCCGCTCTGTGCCGCGGCCGCGAGCTCTGCACGACCCGTCCCCAGCCCTACCCGTCGGCGTGACGCGAGCTGGCGACGGCGTGCTGCTGCGACCAGAGGATGCCACACCGTGTGCACCAGCCGATGCCGAATCAGGAAGGCCCACAGCCGGTTGCAACGCTTGTAGAGGAGGCTCGACGCGAGATAGCCCGGGACCGCGCCGGCCGCGGCCGGCCGCCTGCGCCACATTGAGGCTGGCGAGAACAGCTTGCCGTAGCACCACGCGTAGCCGGCCTCGAGCTCCTCGGGCGCCATCAAGCGCGGACGAAAGACCGCGTGCGCGGTGTCGTAGAGCCTCCAGTCACGATGGAGGAGACGGCCCTCGGCATCCAGACGGCGAAACAGGGGCGTGCCCGGGTACGGCGTCAGGATGTGGAAGGTCGCGCACTCGAGGCGTGTCGCCTCGATCCACTCGACGGTGCGGGCGAACACGTCCGGCCCGTCGTGGTCGAAGCCGAGCACGAAGCTGCCGTTGACCTGGATCCCAGCGGTGTGGAACCGTGCGGCGAGGCTCGCCGCGACCTCGTTCGACGGGGCGTGCTTCCCGGCCTCCTGGAGGCTGCCCTCCGTCACGCTCTCGAAGCCGATGAACACCCCCGTACAGCCCGCGCGCGCCATTGCCGCGGGGAGCTCCGGATCGTCCGCGACGTCAAGGCTGACGGCGGCGCTCCACAGTCTCTCCTCCGGTTCGAGCGCCCGGCAGAGCGCGCGAAGATAGGCCCGATCGGAGCCGAGGTTGTTGTCGAGGAAGACCGAGTAGGGCTCATCCGCGGCGCGGATCGCGTCCACCACCCGCTCGACCGGGAGCGCCTGGCGCGGCATCGGCACACCCTCGGTGGCGAGCACACAGAAGCGGCACCGATTGTGGCAGCCGCGGGTCGCCACCAGGCTCGAACGGGTCAGGAACGCGCCACGCGGGAGCAGGTCCCGGCGCGGCTCCGGGTGGAGCCCGTAGCAGGGCTCGACGTACGATCCCGTGTAACGTCGCCACGTCCTGCCCGCACGCAGGTCGAACAGCACGTCCGCCCATACCGGAACGCCGTCGCCGACCACGACGATGTCGGCGTGCGCCTCCGCCTCGTCCGGACACGCCGAGACGTGCGGACCGCCGAGCACGGTCTTCGCGCCGCGCCATCGGTACCAGTCTGCCAGCTCGTAGGCGCGCGCCGCGAAGGTGAGGTGAACCGTGATCCCGACCACCTCGGGGAATGGACGCGACGGCGGAGGGCCTTGAAGGAGGTTCTCGTCCCAGATCCGCACCCGCCACGACGGCGGTGTCGCAGCCGCCAGCAGGGGCAGGGCCAGGGCCGGCGTCAGCACGTGCTTGCCGAAGCTCCCCACTGGGTCCTTGCGGTAGAAGGGGTTGATCAGGAGAAGCTCGCCGCGGGTCGCCGGCACGGTGGGGACGTCGAGCAGCGAGGGCGGCTCGGCGAAGTCGCGCGGAAAGTAGGCCATCAACCAGCTCCTCCTGAGATCACGATCGGAGGCGCCCACGGCGGGCGCCTGCGCCGAATGTGGCGTTCGGGCGGCAGAGCGTGGAAGTTCCGGGGCAACATCCTGCGCGTCCGGGCGCAGGTCGAGTGCGCCGCGCCACCCTGATCCGTATGCTGGCCATTCCCGACGCGATGCTGAGGGCGAACCTCGACGAGGCCACAGCACATTCGTTCATCCAGCGGGTTGCCGGAATGCTCATGCGTCTCGGGTGAGCGCGGGGCGCGCCGCGGCCACCGACCGGTCTCCCGTGCAGCAGCTTCGCAGCCCGGCACTGGCCGGGCGACGCTGTGACCCCGGGCTCCGTAGACGAGATGAGACATCCGGACCCGGGGGTGCAGCATGTTCCAGATTCGCCGTCGTCGGCACCAGACGCCACCTGCGAGCCAGGACGAGGACGCACGCTGCGACCTCCAGGCGGCGGATCTCGCCAGCCCTTTGTTCGCCGAGTGGGGCGGAGCCGGCTCGCCCCTCGACTGGCGCAACACCCTCGTCGCGATGTCCGGCCGCATCGACCGCCCACGTCCCCGCCGACATGGTGCCATTGCCTCCTGAGGTATGGATCCAACCGAGCGGACCCACCTGAAGGCATCGGTTCACCTCACAGTTCCGGACCAATTGCGGGCATCATCTTGCGACAGCGTCCTGAGAGTGTTTTCTCGATTATTGTCGAATTCGCTCGTGACATTCTTCGGATATGGGCACAGCGGGACTCGGACCAGCCTGTGCACGAACCTGGCCTCCGATACCCGGCTCGAGGGGATCGAGGTTCTCCTCGCTCTCGAGGGTGAGAGCTCTGCACCCGGAGCCGTGGAGGCGAGTGCGGTCGTGCCTACCGGGCCTTCAAGACCACGATGGAGAGGGACAGGTGGTGGGGCGAGCTCCCGTTCGCCGTCGGCAACGTATTGCCGCTCACCGCGGAGCTGATCAAGAGCGGAACATCAGGCTCGACACGAGTCTCAGTTCCCATCCGGTGACCTTTCACGACCCATGCACACAGCTGATGGAGCACCACGGCATGGACGTGAAGGTCGGCGGGGTTCACGACCTGGTCTACATGTCCATCGTGATGGACTGAGAGCCCTCCGCCCCGGCCAGGCGGCCGGGGCGGAGAACGAAGACAGCGACTGCGTCTGGTCGAGCTCGCCGCCGAGACGCTCAGCCTGCCGGGGTCTCATCCTCGGTGAGCTCGACCCGTGCGAGGCGCCGGTACTCGGCGCACGTCGCGATGAGCTCGGTCTCGGTGCCCACGCCGACGACACGGCCGTCGCGCAGGACGTAGATCCGGTCGGCGAGCTGCACCGTCGTCAGCCGGTGGGCGATGATGAAGGTGATCATCGTGCCCAGCACCCGGCCGAGCGCGTCCTGGACCGCCGCTTCGCTGCGGTTGTCGAGCGCGCTGGTCGCCTCGTCGAGGATCAGGATGTCGGGCCGCTTGTACAACGCCCGTGCGATCGCGAGGCGCTGTCTCTGGCCACCGGACAGGTTGGTTCCGAACTCGTCGAGCATCGCCTCGATCCCGCCCGAAAGCCGACTGACGAACTCCCACGCCCCGGCCTGACGCAGGACCTTCTCGATCCGCCCGGGATCACGCTCGCGTCCGTAGGCGACGTTGGCGGCAACGGTGTCGTTGAAGATGTAGACCCGCTGGGTGACCACGCCAATGCGGTCCCTCAGGTCCCGGATGTCGAGCTCGCGGCAGTCGATCCCGTTGATCCTCACCGCCCCGGCCGTGGGATCGTACAGGCGCAGAACCAGGTTCACCAGCGAGGTCTTGCCACCACCGCTGTCGCCGACCAGCGCGATCGTCTCGCCGCGGTGTGCGGCCAGGGAGACACCGCTCAGGGCGGTGGTCTCGCCGTAGCTGAGGTGGACGTCGTCGAGCGCGACCTCGGCGACGGGGCCTTCGATCCGGCGTGGGCCACTGCGGATCTCCGGCTCCCGTCCGAGCATGTCGAAGATGCGCTCGGTCGCCGCCACGGCCTCGAACATCTGGTTGGAGACGGCGGAGATGCGCTTGATCGGGGTGTAGAGCATGAACAGCGCCGTCGCGAACGAGGTGAACTGCCCGGCGCTCATCCGGCTGTCGATGATCAGCACACCCCCGAACCAAACGACGAGAGCGACGCCGATCGCCCCGACCAGCTCCATGAGCGGGCTGGTCAGCAGGCGGACTCGGACGCCCTTCATGTTGATCCGCCGGAACTCCAGGTTGTCGCGCTCGAAACGTTCGAGCTCGAACGGCTCGCTCGAGTGCGCCTTGATGATCTCCATATTGTTGAAGACCTCTGCCAGCCGTGCAGTGATGTCCGAGTCCTTCTCCTGCGAGCGGTGGGAGAGCCGCTTCATGCGCCGCGCCAGCTCGATCAGCGGCCAGGTCGCGAGCGGCAGTACGATGAGACCCCAGAACGCGAGCCGCGGGCTCTGGTAGATGGCGACCACGATCAGCGCGACGATCTTGAACGACTCCTCGATCGCCATCGGGATGTGCTGGGTGAGGGTCGCCCGGATTCGGTTGATGTCATTGGTGACTCTCGAGATGAGCTCGCCGCCGCGGAAGCGGTTGAAGAATGCGAGGTCGAACTCGAGCACGTGCCCGAGGAGGCGGTCCCGCAGGCGCCGCACCACATCCTCTCCGACCCACGCGACCTGGTAGTTCTGGGCGTAGCGACCGAGCCCCTGGAGCAGGTACAGCGTGACCAGGATCGGTGGCAGCAGCGCGAGCATTCGGCGGTCCTGGGCGATGAAGATCTTGTCCATGACCGGCTTGATCAGGTACACGACAACGCCCGCCGAGGCGGCCGCCACAAGCACGCCGATCAGCGCTTGGAGCAGTCGCCCATGGTGGATGCGGATGTCTGGCCACAGCCGGCGGAGGAAGAGCAGCACCGGTCCGTCAACGCTCCGGCGCGGCCTCGGCTGACGCGGGTCCCTTGCCCATCAGCCGGTTGAGGCCGGCCCAGGTCGTCCCGCTGTCGTCGAACTCGGGCAGCACCGGCTCGATACCGCGCTCCGCGTTGACCTGCCAACCCCAGAGAATAGCCCATTTGACATAGGTACCGTAGGCCTGGAGAAGGCAGAAAACGAGGCCACGCATGCCGTCGAGGACACCGAGTTGGACGATGTAGGTGCGCACGAACCGCCACAACGGACGAAAGGCGACGGAAGTGAAGCTCGAACGTTTGCCCTCGCGCCAGCACTGGGCCGCGCCCCAGAGCCCGTAGCGGGCGAGTCGGAAGGTGTACTCGTCGAAGGACCGGTCCACCATGTGGTGCGGCATCTCGTGGCGAAGGAGCGGCGTCGGGCCGGCAGTGTGGAGCAGCGAGTGGACCCGACGGTTCTCGTAGTAGGCGCTCCCACGGCGGAAGAAGCGGGCGACCCGGTCACGCTGCCAGCCCGAGTACCGGATCGGCTTGCCGAGGAAGTAGACCCGCCGGTTGATCATGTAGGCGTCGGCGGAGGGGCCGTCGGCAAGCAACGCCAGCACCTCGTCGCGCAGCTCCGGCGTGCAGCGCTCGTCCGCGTCGAGCAGGAAGACCCACTCATGGGCCACGTGCTGCATGGCCCAGTTCTTCTGGGCGCCGGCACCGTAGTAGGTGCGCTGGAAGAAGCGGACTTTGTCGTAGGACTGGGCGATCTCGGGTGTGCGGTCGGTCGAGTACGAGTCGACAACGATGATCTCGTCGCACCACAGGAGCGACTCGATGCACTCGGCGATGTTGTGCTCCTCGTTGAAGCAGGTCACGATCCCGGTGACCCCCGGACGGGGTAGTGCGCCGGTCCCGTCGCTGCCGCGGGTGGGCTGGTCGTCTGACATGGGTCTCCACGGACGTGGCGCCCTCGGCCCGGCCGGTGCGACCGGAGGTGCCTCAAAACGGGTTTGGCCGCAGCCTGCAGAGCTGCCGCTCGTGGCCGCATCCTAGCATAACGGCGCGCCCTCAACCGAGCCCTTGCCGCGTCATGTACTGCGCCCGTAGCTCGCGCCGCATCAGTTTGTTGGAGGCGGTGCGCGGCAGTGTCTCCGCCACCACGAGGTCGTGGATCTTGAACAGCGGGTTGAGGTGATCGGCGATCAGACGACCGAGCTCCACCCGCAGCCGGGCCGCATCGACCTCTCCGCGCGGTACCACGAACACGATCAGCCGCTCGCTCCCTCCTCCGTTCGGCTGGACCGCCACAGCCGCGCTCTCGGACACCGCGGGATGGGCGGCGAGGACGCGCTCGAGCTCGAGCGAGCTGACCTTGATGCCGCCCAGGTTCATGGCGTCGTCCGCACGGCCCTGTGCGCGGAGGAAGCCGCGTGGGAGTCTCGCCATCTGGTCACCGTGGCGGCGCAGCACCTCGCCGGCCGGCCCTGCAGGGCATCCGTCGTGGTAGACCCGGTCGTGGTCGCGGTTGAGCAGCCGTTCGGAAAGCCCGATCGACGGCGGCACCAGGAAGACCTCGCCGATCTCGCCGTCGGCGACCGGCCGTCCGGATTCGTCGAGGACGCGAAGGTCGAGACCGAGCGCAGGCGTGGTGAAAGTCGCGGGCGACGCGGGCTGGAGGACCGACCCGGTGACGTAGCCGCCACCGATCTCGGTGCCTCCGCAGTACTCGATCACCGGCGCCCGGTAGCCGGTCAGGCTCATCAGCCACAGGTAGTCGCGCCGGTTGGAGGGCTCGCCGGTGGAGCTGAGCACCCGGACGCCGCTCCAGTCGGCGACCTCCCA
>CAZQYU010000029.1:0-20070 GCA_964597585.1 uncultured Thermoanaerobaculia bacterium | reverse complement strand
GCCGCTGGCGGGCGACCGGCCGCAGCGACCGGAAGCTCGAACGCGCGCTGTTCACGACCGTGCGCGGCATCGCTCGGGGCCTCCAGAGCACCGGCTAGGAGCTCACAGGCCAGAGGCCTTCAACGACAATGGCTACGTCGCAACGCGGGCGAGGGCCTCTGCTCTGCGGGCTCCTCTGACGCGCTGCGCGCGTCGCAGGAGGGTGATGGAGCCGAGGCTGGTGTCCGCGGAGGATCATCCTCCGACCAGCCAGAGCCCGTGCTCGCGGCGTCTTCGTCCTGTGCAGCGGACTGAGACGTATCCATCGGGTGCAGCATCAGCCGCAACTGAAGGTGACGGAGATCACCGGTCCTCTGGTGGCGCCCGTTCTGCGTGCTACGATCGAGGTCTGCCCCTGCGATGCCGAGGGCGCTGAGTCCATCGCGCGCGGGGCTGCACCGCACCGGTTTGGAGGAATCGCCGTGACGCCGGAGGATCGCGTCAAACGCCGCCTGCTCCAGGGCGTCCTCGAGGAGAACCTGGAGGTGCGGGACGACCAGCCCCGCGGCACGATCCGGCGCGAACGCGCCGCGCGTGCTGCGCGGCGGCGCAGGATCTTCCGGTCGGCGGGCGTCGCCGCCGCCGTGGCTGTGCTCGGCCTCCTGCTGGCAACGATGCGCAGCGGCGGCGCCTCTCCCACCGCCACCGCAGCCCCTGTCCCGGCGATGACTGCCGCCGAGTCCGAGGGCTCGCTCCTCGAGCGCTTCGCGAACGCCGTGATCGGCGGGCGGAACGCCGGGCTGGTCGGCGAGGTCATCCCGCTCTCAGTGTCCACGGTGGTGGTCGATCCCGGCCACGGCGGCATCGACAGTGGCACCGCGCCCGGCATGGGCCTGCTCGAGAAGGACCTCACCCTCGACATCGCGCGTCGGCTCGCCGTCCTGCTTGAAGCCGGCGGCTGCAGGGTCGTGCTGACCCGCCACGACGACCGCGCGGTGTCGCTGCGCGAGCGGGCCGAGATTGCCAACGCGGCCCACGGCGACCTGTTCCTGTCGATCCACCTCAACTGGCTGCCGGATCGCGAGGCGCGCGGGGTCGAGACCTACTACCTCGGGCCCACCAACGACCCGTTCATCCGCAAGCTCGCATCGGTGGAGAACGAGCGCTCGGGCTACGCCCTCGCCGACTACCGCAGTCTGCTCGAAGGCATCTTCGCCGACGCCCGCCAGCACGAGTCCCACCGACTCGCAGAAGCAATCCAGTCGCACCTGGTCGCGACCATCGGCGCCGCCCAGCGCAAGGTCGCCGACCGCGGAGTGATGACCGCCCCGTTCGTGGTCCTGGTCGCGACCGAAATGCCGGCGGTCCTGGTCGAGGTGGCGTGCCTGTCCAACCAGGGTGAGGCGCACCAGCTCGCCTCGCCGGAGTACCGTCAGCGGGTCGCCGCCGCGCTCGTCGACGGGATCAGGAGCTACGCGGCGTCGATCGGCGACTCAGCCGGAAAGGAAGCCCAGGGATGAGCAAGGACAGCGGAGACCTCCTCGTCGGCATCGATCTCGGAACCTCGCGCAGCTCGATCTCGACCTCTGACGGCCAGCGCCACGTGGTCGAGAGCTACGTCGGGTGGCCGGTCGACATGGTGGCGCGCAAGATCCTCAAGAAGTCGGTGCTGGTCGGACAGGAGGCGGTCGACAACCGGACCATGCTCGACATTCACCGTCCCCTCGAGCGGGGCCTACTCAAAGAGGGCTCGGAGAAGGACCAGCAGGCGGTGCGCCAGCTCCTCGAGCACCTGATGACGACCGCCGGCGCCGCCGAGGCGCGCAAGGGGGGCCGCAAGACCCGAGCAGTGGTCGGCGTCCCGGCCGAGGCGCTGCGGGTCAACCGGCAACACCTGCGCGAGGCGATGCGCGGCTTCGTCGACAGCCTAATGATCGTGACCGAACCGTTCGCGGTCGCTTACGGTCTCGACGCACTCCTCCACGCCCTGATCATCGACATCGGCGCCGGAACCAGCGACTTCTGCGTGATGCGCGGCCGCTACCCTACCGAGGACGACCAGCGCACCCTCGCCAACGCCGGTGACTGGGTCGATGAGCAGCTCAAGCGACTGCTCGACGAGCGCCACCCCGGACTGGCGGTGTCGATTCACACCGTGCGCGAGTGGAAGGAGTCGTTCGGCTACATTGGCGAATCGGCGAAGCCGGTCAAGGTCACGGTCCCCGTCGGCGGCCGACCGACCGAGCTCGACCTTGGCGAGGAGATGCGTCTCGCCTGCGAGGGGTTGGTCCCGCCAGTGGCGGAAACCATGCTCGACCTGATCGCCGGAGTCGAGTCGGAGTACCAGGAGCGAGTGCGCGGGAACGTCTTCCTCGCCGGCGGGATGTCGGCGATCCCGGGGCTCGCGGGCGCCCTCGAGCAGGCCCTCGCGGACTTCGGCGGCGGCACCGTACAGATCGTCGACGACCCGGTGTTCGCCGGCAGCGACGGCGGTCTCGCTCTGGCCAAGGACGCACCCCGCTCGGACTGGGAGAAGCTGCCGGCGTGAACTCCCCCGTGTCCCGCCTGGCAGCGGCGCTGACGGCCGCGGCGCTCCAGCTCGCCGCGGCCCCTCTGATCGTCCCGCCGGGCACGGTCGTGCGCTGGCCCGGGGAAGGGCTCAGCGAGTGCTCGGCCGCAGGGCAGAGCTGGTTTCCCCTTGCTGACGGCTGCTACTACCCGGTCGACCTGCTCACCCCGGAGGGACCGCTGGTGCTCACGCGCGAGCGTCACGGTCTCCCCGAGTCGCTCGAGGTGAAGGTCGCGAGCTACCCCTACCCTGAGCAGCGTCTGACCGTTCCCGAGAAGACGGTGAAGCTGTCGCCCGAGAACGAGGCCCGCGCCGAGCGCGAGCGCGCCGAGGTCGACGCACTGTGGTCCCGACGTGGCCCGGCACGCTACACCCTGCCGCTGCATCCGCCGCTGGAGCCGATGCCGGAGCCGGCGAGCTTCGGCGCCCGCAGGATCCTGAACGGCGAGCCCCGGAGCCCGCATACCGGCGTCGACCTGCGGGCCGCCGCCGGCACGCCGGTCCACGCCGCGGCGGACGGGACGGTGGTCCTCGCCGCCGACCACTTCTTCTCCGGCCGCAGCGTCTTCGTCGACCACGGTGGCGGCCTGGTGACGATGTACTTCCACCTCGCCACGATGAAGGTCGCGGCCGGGGACGAGGTGCGCCGCGGACAGGTCATCGGGACGGTCGGCTCGACCGGCCGCGCGACCGGGCCGCACCTCCACTTCGGCGTTCGCTGGCTCGGCGCGCGGGTCGACCCGAACCTCCTGCTCGCGTCCCCGACGCAGCTGCCGACTCCCCCGGGCTGAACCACCAAGACACCAAGACACCAAGCCATTGCAGGGCCAGGAAAGCAGTCTTGTAGGTCCCGGCGGCTGCCCACAGCAGCCGCACTTGCCAGGAGGAGCTGGCGGACGAGAGAGCGGCTCTTCTTGCCGCCAGCTCCTCCTGTCAGGGCCGCGCACCGCGTGCGCGGCTGGACCCCAAGGTCGACGCCAGCACCTCGTGCCCGGCGCCGATCGCTGCACGAGACCGACCGATCCGGGACACGCTGCCACATTGGATCCCACCGCGGCCCTCTTCGTGTCTTGGTGGTAACGACCCGCAGCTCTCGGCGGCCCACGAATCATGGACGGACCCCGCGCAAGCAGAGCGGCTGCGCTACTCCCCCTCGGCGAGGCCGAGCTGACCGCGGACGCGGTCCTTGTCGATCGCCGCGTCGTAGGCCGTCCGGGCCGTGACCAGCCCCTCGGTGTAGAGGGCGAGGATCGAGCCGTCCATCTCGACCATGCCCTGGCGGCTGCCGGTCTGGAGGGCGGACGCGATCTGGTGGCTCTTGCCCTCGCGAATCATGGTCCCGATCGCCGGCGAGCTGAACAGGAGCTCGAGCGCTGCGACACGGCCGCCCCCGATCTTCGGCAGCAGCTGCTGTGCGACCACCGCCCGCAGGACCTCGGCCAGCACGCTGCGCACCCCATCCTGCTCCGCGGCTGGAAACACGCTGACGATGCGGTCAACGGTCTTCACTGCGCTCGAGGTGTGGAGGGTGCCGAGCACCGAGATGCCCTTCTCGGCGGCGGTCAGCGCCATCGAGATGGTCTCCCGGTCGCGCATCTCGCCGACAAGGACCACATCAGGGTCCTCCCGCATGGCGCCGCGGATACCGTCCGCGAAGCTGACAGCGTGGGCACCGATCTCGCGCTGGTGCACCAGGCAGCGCTTCGGTGTGTGGAGGAACTCGATCGGGTCCTCGAGGGTGATGATGTGGGCGGCCCGGGTGGCGTTGATCAGGTCGACGATGGCGGCGAGCGTGGTCGATTTTCCCGAGCCGGTCGGACCGGTGACCAGCACCAGGCCGCCGCTGAGCTCGGCAAGCCGGCGCACGACGTTCGGCAGCCCAAGCTCTTCGAGGGTCATCACCTGGGAGGGGATCAGCCGCAGCACCGCTCCCGAGCCGCGCTGCTGGCGGAAGATGTTGACCCGGAATCGGGCCAGTCCCGGGACCTCGTAGGCGAAGTCGGCGTCGCCGGAGGCGAGGAAGTCCCGCCACCGATCCTCCGGGGCGATCGGCCGGACCAGGGATTCGAAGTCCGCCTCGCGCAGGATCCTGTAGCGGACCTTTTCCATCGATCCCGCGATGCGCAGCATCGGCGGGCGCCCGACCGTGAGGTGCACGTCGGAGGCACCGCGGTCGTTGAGCAGCCGCAGGAAGCGGTCGATACGGCGGCCTGCGGGCGGTGCGGTGCTCACAGGAACGTCCGCTGCTCGAGGAACTCGCGCGACACGAGGGGCTCGAACTCACGCTTCGCGGACGCGGCCAGCCACGCCGTCTCCGGTGCAATTGCGCCGCGCGTGACGAGCCCCCGCAAGGCGTCGTCGAAGGTCTGCATTCCGGCTGCACGTCCCATCTGCATCGCCGAGGGGACCTGTGCGGTCTTGTCGTCGCGAATCAGCGCCGCCACCCCCCGGGTCACCTGGAGTACCTCGAAGCACGCCACGCGTCGCCGCTCACCGACGGCCGGCAGCAGACGCTGCGCGATCACCATGCGCAGGGATTCCGCGAGGGCCGAGCGCACCTGGCCCTGCTCCTCGGACGGGAAGCTGTCGATCAGGCGCTCGACCGCGCGCGCCGTGCCGGTGGCGTTGAGGGTGGCGAGGACCACATGCCCAGTCTCGGCGGCGGTCAGGGCGAGCGCCACGGTCTCGGCGTCGCGCAGGTCGCCGATGACGATCACGTCGGGGTCCTCGCGCAGGGCCGCGCGCAGGCCGCGCGCGAACGAGACCATGTGGGTGCCAAGCTCGCGCTGGTTGATCAGGCAGCTCTTGAACGGGTGGACGAACTCGACCGGGTCCTCGAGGGTGATGACGTGCGCCTCACGGGACTCGTTGAACAGGTTGACGAGCGCCGCCAGGGTCGTGGTCTTTCCCGAGCCGGCGGCGCCGCAGACCAGGAACAGGCCCTGGTGGTGCTCGACGACCGTCCCGACATGGGAAGGAAGCCCGACCTCGTCGAGCGTCGGCGGTCGCTCGGGAATGACCCGGAACACGGCATTGAGGCCGCGATGGTCGAGGAACAGGTTGCCGCGGTAGCGTCCCGCCCTCGGGATCCAGTGGCACAGGTCGAGCGTCCGCTCCCGTTCCAACCGCTCGAGCTGTTCAGCGTTGAGGATCGAATGGATGAGCTCGGTCACCTCCACGGCGGACAGCGGCTCGCCGGGAAGCGGCACCAGCTCTGCGGCCAGGCGCAAAGTAGGCGGGCTACCCACCGAGAGGTGGAGATCGGACGCACCCTCGTTGCGCGCCTCGATCAGGAACGCGTGCAGGGCAGGTTCGTCGTCGGCGACCTCGGCCCGCAACGCGGTGGTGCGCAGGGTGATCGCGTCGTCGAGGAGGGCCCGCCGGCGCGCAGCGATCTCCTCCGCCACCTCGAGGGCGCGGGTACGCACGATCCGGTCGGGGTCTGTGGTCGCCACCCGCCGCAGCGCCTCGAGGATGCGCGGATGGGTGAAGTGGCGCATGGCCAGCAGAACCTCGATCCTGACGTCGACCGACGGGTCCTTGAGCAGCCGCGCCAGTCCCGGGAGGGCACGGATGTCGCCGATCCTGCCCAAAGCCTCGACCGCCGCCCAGCGAGCCTCGGGGTCGTCGAGCACCCCGGCGAGACCGTCGACCGCGGCTGGGTCACCGATCCGACCGAGCGCCTCCGCCGCAGTCAGGCGGACCCACCAGTCCGAGTCGCCGAGGCACGCGACCAGAGCCGGGACGACGCGAGGGTCATCGAACGACGCGGCCACCGTGACCGCGCCCGAGCGGATCTCCTGGTCGGGATCGTCGAGCAGCTCGACGACGGGATCGAGCACCTCGGCTCCGAGTTCGGCGAGCGACTCGAGCGCGCGCTCGCGAACCCATCCTGCGAGCGTCCGCGCGTGCTCGAGGAGACGCCGGACGACCGGTCGTCGGTCCGGTAGCGCGAGCACCACGCGCAGGGCGGCACTGCGCACACCGGGATCGGCGGAGGCGACCAGGGGCAGGAGGTGCTCGACCATCTCCGGACCCGCTCCGTGCGCGGCACCGGCGAGGGCATCGGCGAGACGCTGACGGATGCCCGGCTGGCACACCGCCAGACCGGCTGCCAGCGCGGCGGCGGCTCCCGCCGGCGCGTGGCGTGCCAGCGTCGAGAGCACGACCTCGTTGACCGCGGGGTCCTCGTCCGCCGCCAGCGGAAGCCAGCGCTCCAACGCCGTCGCCGACCAAGGTCGCTCGGCAAGCCTCGCGATCGCACCGCGGCGCTCGTCAAAGGTGCCGGTGGCGACCAGCCGCCATAGCGGGCCATCGACGTCGACCGAAGGCGGCAGGGCCAGGAGCAGGCGCCGTGCCGCCGCTCGGTCGTCCTCACCGACCCTGGCCAGCGCGGCGGCGAGGCGGGCGTCGAGCCCGCTCCCGACGACCTCCGCGAGCAGCGCTGCGGCGGCACGGATCGACGCATCGGGCGCCGTCCGGCTGGCCGCCACGAGCGCCTGCACGAGCTCGTCCGGGGCGACCCTGGCCAACAGCTCCCTCGCAGCGTCGCGCAGCTCGGGCTCTGCCCGGAAGGCCATCCAGGCGAGGTCGCGCGCCGCCAGCCCGTCGGCTCGACGCACGACGTCGAGCAGGGCGTCGCGCTCGGCCGCGTCCTCGAAGGTCGTCTGGGCGAGCCGACGCAGGGCGTCACGCACTGCAATGCGGGGGCGCATCATCAGCATCACCGGCCATCATAGCCCGGACCTTGCGGCGGCTCAGACGGCAAGCGACTCGTGTTCCGGAACTTCCTCACCATGGTGACGATGGTTCCGGCCATGGCGGCGGAAGAGCACTTGGGTGCCTGCCAGGTAGTCGCCGAGCCTGCGGCCCTGGGGATGCCGCCAGACGAGCACGATCTCGACCACCAGCACGAGCGCCGCGATCGGAGCGGTCGTCGGGAGGCCGAGCAGGGGTACGACGACTAGGGGTAGGTTGCGAAGAACCGAGGCCCCCGGCGTCATCGGAGAGGAGTCGCGCCGCACGATCCGCAAGTGCTGCTGCGCCTTTCCCGGAGAGCGCACTCTCGACGATCGCACCGGCAGGCGGTCGCGCAGCAGCACGAAGGCACCACTGAGGAGAATGGCAAGCATCGATGCGAGGTTGATCCCGAACCCGATGCGGCCCTTGCGCATCACCTCCATCAGGAACGACATCATGCCCCAGGAGGCTGCTGCGATAACCGCCGCGATCGAGAGGTCGATGAACGCAGCTCGAAATCGACGCGCCGACCTGCGGTTGAGCGAGCGAGACGTGAGCAGCGCCGCAAGCACAGCCGGGACGGCAGCAGCAGCGACACTCACCCTGAGACCCATCCCTGTTCTCCTCCAGCAGAAGTCGCTTTCTCTGCACAAAGCATCGAGGGAGCTTCGGCGCCTGTCAAGCGACGCTCGATCGGGCCCCTCTTCGTCAAGCTCTGCTCGGTTGGCGTGAGCGGTTGTCCTCTCACCGAAGCCCCGATAGACTCAAACCTCGCGACAACCCTCGGAAGGAGATCGCCATGGACTCGCAGGGCCCTCGGACCATCGACCTCGACCAGCTCCGCGGTCACCGACCACCACTGCGCTCCGTTGTCGCGGTGGTGCTGGTGGTCGTCGGACTGATCCTCGCGTGGACCACGTTCTTCACCGTCGATCCGGAGGAGGTCGGCGTCGTGCTTCGCTTCGGACGCTATACGCGGACCGCGGATCCGGGCCTGAACCTGAAGCTGCCGAGCCCTATCGAGCAGGTCTTCAAGGTCCCCGTGCAGCGCCAGCTCAAGGAGGAGTTCGGCTTCCGCACGGCCCGCGCCGACGTGCGAACCAGCTACGACCGCGGCGACTTCTCCGGTGAGTCCTTGATGCTCACCGGAGACCTCAACGTGGCGGTCGTCGAGTGGACCGCGCAGTACCGGGTCAGCGACCCCTACAAGTTCCTGTTCAAGGTCCGCAACGTCCAGAAGACATTCCGGGACATGAACGAAGCGGTCATGCGCGGGGTCGTCGGGGACCGCAGCGTCAGCGAGGTCCTCACCGTCGGCCGCCAGGAGGTCGCCTCGAAGGTCGAGGAGGAGCTGCAGGCGCTGTGCGATCAGTACGAGACCGGGATCACGGTCGATCAGATCGTGCTCCAGGACGTCAACCCGCCCGACCCGGTCAAGCCTTCGTTCAACGAGGTCAACCAGGCCGAGCAGGAGCGCGAGCGTGCGATCAACGAGGCCCGCTCCGAGTACAACAAGGTCATCCCCAAGGCCCGCGGCGAGGCACTGCAGGCGATCGAGCAGGCCCAGGGCTACGCCATCGACCGGGTCAACCGCGCCAAGGGCGACGCGGCCCTGTTCGAGCAGCTCCTGGCCGCCTACCGGCGCGCCCCCGAGGTCACCCGCCGGCGCATCTTCCTCGAGACCATGGAGGCGGTCTATCCCAAGACTCAGCGCAAGCTCCTGGTCGACACCCAGCTCAAGGGCATGCTGCCGGTCCTCGACCTGGACGGGGCCACGAAGAGCACAGGGGGTCAGAAATGAAACAGCTTTCTATCGGCCTCGTGCTCGCGGTCGTGCTGCTCGGGCTGCTCGCGCTCGGCGGCGCCTTCTACGTCGTCCCCGAGACCCACCAGGTGGTGATCACCCAGTTCGGCAAGCCCATCGGTGAGCCGGTGACCACCCCGGGTCTCAAGGTCAAGCTGCCCTTCTTCCAGACTGCCAACTACTTCGACAAGCGCTTCCTGGAGTGGGACGGCGACCCCAACCAGATCCCGACAGAGGACAAGCGCTTCATCTGGGTGGACAGCTACGCCCGCTGGCGGATCACGGACCCGCTGCTGTTCTTCCAGCGCTTGCGCGACGAACGCGGTGCCCAGTCGCGCCTCGACGACATCCTCGACGGCGAGACCCGCAACACCATCGCAAAACACAAGCTGATCGAGATCGTGCGGACCTCGAACCGCGTGCTCGCCAAGAGCACCGAAATGCCGACCGAGGAGACGGCCGAGAAGATCGCCTACGGCCGCGTCGTGCTCGAGAAGGAGGTGCTCGCCAACGCGGCCAAGCGCACGTCCGACCTCGGCATCGAGATCCTCGACTTCCGTTTCAAGCGGATCAACTACGAGGAGGGCGTGCGCAACGAGGTCTACGCGCGGATGATCTCCGAGCGCAAGAGGATCGCCGAGCAGTACCGCTCCGAGGGCGCCGGCGAGGCCGCCAAGATCAACGGCGACAGGGACCGCGACCTCAAGCAGATCACCTCGGACGCCTACCGCCAGTCCCAGGAAATCAAGGGCAAGGCCGACGCCGAGGCGGCGGACATCTACGCCCGCGCCTACACCAAGGATGCGGACTTCTACCGCTTCATGAAGACCATGGAGGTCTACCGCACCACGCTCGACGACAAGACGGTGCTCCTGCTCACCACCCAGGGAGAGTTCCTGCGCTATCTCGAGAGTTCGAAGTAGCGCTACCGGGAACCAGTGAGGCTGTCGAGCTTGCGGCGGATCGTCTTAAGGTCGTCCCAAGCGGCCCGTTTTTCCGCCGGGCTGCGGAGAAGATAGGCGGGGTGGAAGGTCGCCACCAAAGGAATGCCGAGGTAGCTGGTCCAGCTTCCGCGCAGCGCGCGCATTGGCTTGGTGCTGCCGGTGAGCCGGCGCGCCGCCGGGCGCCCGAGGGCAACGATGACGCGGGGGCGGACGAGCTCGATCTGCCGGTCGAGGAACGGGGCACACGCGGCGACCTCATCCACCCCCGGGTCGCGGTTGCCCGGCGGACGGCACTTGACGACATTGGCGATGAACACCTCGCGACGCTCGAAACCGAGCGCGAAGATCATCGCGTCGAGGAGCTTGCCCGCCGGACCCACGAACGGTCGGCCGGTCCGGTCCTCCTCGGCCCCGGGGCCCTCGCCGATGAACATCACCGGGGCGTGCGGATCGCCCTCTCCGAACACCAGCCGGCGGCGTCCCTCGGCGAGCCGGCAGCGCGAGCAGCCGTCGACGAAGGCGGCCAACGCGTCGAGCGTCTCGCAGCCCGCTGCATCGGTCCGCCTGTCCGGACGCGGGCCGTGCTCCTCTTGCCGCGGCGCCGGCGGAGGCGTCGCCGGGACGAGCTCGCGAGCGGCCTCGGGAGCCGCGAGCTCGGGCGGCTCGGTCCAGCCGAGGTCGCGGCAATAGCGGATCAGGTCGCGGGCGCGCATCGCTTCGCCCGGGCAGCGAGCAGCTCACCCGAGAGCGCGAGCAGGATCTCCCGCGCGACCTCTTCCTTGCCCGCAGTCGCCACGTGGTGATCCAGCCCGGTCACGGACATCAGCCACACCTCGTTGCGTGCGGACTCCATCCCGATGCCCGGCGCCGAGATGTCGTTCAACACCACGGCATCGGCTCCCTTGGCGCGCATCTTGGCCACTGCACGGTCGCGGTCGGCGCCGGCCTCGGCCGAGAAGACCACCAGATAGGGCCGATCGGGGCGCGCCCCGAGGCCGGCCGCGAGGTCGGGAACCGCTTCGAGCTCGAGCTGAAGAGGGCCGGCCCGGCGATCCAGCTTGCCCGCGACCGGCCGCGCCGGCCGCAGGTCGGCCACCGCGGCCGTGAGCAGGGCGGCATCGACGGACGGGGCCAGTCGGTCGAGGGCGTCGCCCATCTCGACTGCACTCTCGACCGCGACCGCTTCTACGCCAGCCGGCGGCTCGACCGACAGCGGGCCGTGCACGAGCACGGTCTCCGCTCCCAAGCGCCTGGCCTCGGCGGCGAGCGCGACGCCCATGCGGCCCGACGAGCGGTTGGTGAGCACCCGGACGATGTCGATGGCCTCGCGAGTCGGCCCCGCCGAGACGAGGACCCGCAGACCGGCGAGCGGTCCCCGCGGGGGCAGCAGGCGCAGGGCACGGTCGAGGATGGCCCGCACAGCGGCCAGCCGGCCCTCGCCCTCGTCGCCGCAGGCGAGCACACCGGGCTCCGGGTCGACCACCGCGACACCGCGCTCGACGAGGCTCGCCATCGCGGCGACCGTGGCGGGCTGGCGCCACATGACCGTGTTCATCGCCGGTGCCACCAGCACCCGGCGGCGGTGTGCCAGGGCGTAGGTGGTGAGGGCGTTGTCCGCGATGCCGGCCGCGAGCTTGGCGAGTATGTTGGCGGTGGCCGGAGCGATCACGAGCAGGTCGGCCCAGTGGGAGAGATCCACGTGGTCGACGCCGGCCTCAACTGGATGCGCCCACTGGTCGACCTCAACCGGGAAGCCCGACAGCACCGCGAAGGTCCGGGGATGGACGAACTCGCTGGCGTGCGGCGTCATGATGACCCGCACCTCGACGTCGTGCCTGATCAGCTCGCGCAGGAGCTCAACGGACTTGAAGGCCGCGATGCCCCCGCTGATGCCGAGGACGACGCGTCCCGCCACGACGCCTACTCGTCGTCGTCCTCGTCGTCGAGTGCTTCCGGCTCGTCGTCGAGGGGAGTCTCGTTTTCGTCACCGTCCTGGATCTCGCCGATGTCGTCGATCGCCTCGGCATCGTCGTCGGCGGCGTCCTCGTCCTCTTCCTCGTCGCCGGCGTCGACGGCCTCGTCGGCGCTGCCTGCTGCGCGTGGCTCGGCGCTCCGGCCGGCGCGGGCCGCCATACCGAGGAGGCGCTGGAGACGGTCGAGCTCGTCATCCTGGTCGCCCTCGTAGGTCTCGTCGTCGAGACCGGAGAACGGGACCGACGTCGGCAGCACATCCGGGATATGACGGGAAGGCTCGGCGGTTGCCTCGCCGCCGACCTCGGCGCGGAACTGCTCAACGATGGCCTGCCGCTGCGCGTCGAGCTCCTCCTGGGTGAGGATCCGCCACGCTACGAGACCTTGATCGACGTCGTCGCGCGCGATCAACGTCGGCTTGACGTGGCGGCTCTCGCCCCGCGGCTTGGCACCGTTGATGATCTGTTCGGCGCGCTGCGAGACGACCACGATGTAGCGGAAGGCGGAATCGAACTCCTCGGGCTTCTGGATCATACGACGAGATCCTCCTGGAGCGCCGCACGGAAGGCCTCCCGGATCGCGTCCAACCGGGGCTTCAGGCGCTCGGAGCGGTGGTGCTCTGCAAGACAGATCCCGAACAAGGCGTCAACCGCCTCGTCGAGACGATCGTTGATGATAGCATAATCGAACTCCCCGGCGACGCCGAACTCCCGCAGCGCCCACTTCAGCCTCCGCTGGATCGCGTCCGGCGGATCCTGCCGCCGCCGCATGAGGCGTTCCTTGAGCACCGGGTAGGAGGGGGGGTAGACGAAGATCTTGACTGCATCCGGGACCTGCGTCTTGACCTGATTGGCGCCCTGGACCTCGATGTCCAGAAAGACGTCGATCCCGGACGCGAGGCGGGCGTCGACCTCCTCGCGCGAGGTGCCGTAGAGGGCGCCGAGATACTCCGCCCATTCGAGCAGCTCGCCGCGGTCGACCATCGCTTCGAAGGTCGACCGATCGACGAAGTGGTAGTCGACGCCGTCAATCTCCCCGGGTCGGGGCGGGTCCGTGGTGGCGGGCCTGCGGCTGCGGGTGGTGTGGGAAACGGAGAAATGACTGCGGACTCCACAGCGGTCCAGGCGCTCGATCGTATGTTTGATCAGCGTCGTCTTCCCGCCCCCGGACGGTGACGACACGATGAACAGGAGGCCATGGTCGCTCGCCAGCACGCTCGTCCCCTCCGCCGAAGGTCATCCTACGCGAGGCGGCCTCCCACGCCAACCGTCGCGGCTTCCGAGCCCGTTGGATCGCCGCCGTCCGGCGGTTCGACCGCGGTCCGTTCCAGCAGCATGAGGGTCCAGTCGTCCTCCGGCTCGCTTCCCGTGCGGCGCCTGACCTCGTCGACAAGATCTTCGAGCCCCTCGGGCCCTCGTGCGGTCGCCGCGCCGAGGAGTCGCTCGAAGGCCGTGTAGCCGAGCGGCTCGCCAAGCGGCGACGTAGCCTCCGGAATCCCGTCGGAGAGCAGCAGCAGGCGCTCGCCAACCGCGAGGACTCCGCGCAAGACCCGGTACCCGGAGCCGGCACGCACACCGAGCGGCAACCGCGGCCCCGGCACCGAAAGGGCGACGATCGAGCCGTCGGCACACAGGTGGTAGGGGTCCGGCAGCCCGGCGTTGGCGAGCTCGAAGGCCCCGCTCGCCGGATCGAGCCGGACCAGGGCCAGAGCGACGAAGTGGCGCACACCGCCCTCCTCGACGAGCCGCCGTCCGAGCTCTTCGAAGGTCTCCGGCAAGCTGTGGTCGGTGAGCAGGAGCGGCAGCCGAGCCGTCACCGAGGCCATCACCAGGCTCGCCGCCATGCCCTTCCCCGCGACGTCGCCGACCGCCGCCACGACGCTGCCGTCGGGAAGCCGGACGACGTGGTAGAGGTCCCCCGCGACCCAGCGCGCCGGATGGTGGGCAACGTCCGTTCGCCAACCCCTGCCGCTGTTGCGGCGTTCCGGCAGCAGGCGGCTTTGGAGGACAGCGGCGAGCTCGAGCTCGCGAACCGCGTACTCGTTCGCCTTCGCTTCCTCGATCGAACGCTCGAGACGCGAACGGAGTGCCTCGTAGAGCACGAACAGTGAACCGACGCCGACCGCGACCAGACCCATGACCAAGAGCCCGAGAAGAAGCCCACTCGCGGAGCCGAACATCCGCACGCCGAGGGCGATCTGCCCGATCCACGCGGCCACGCACCAACCGATGACGCCTCCGACGAAGAGGACCGTGGCGGTCGCGAGTCGGCGCCAGCCCCCAGCGAGACCGTCGAGAATGGAGCGGAGACCGCGCATCAGGAGGTTACACGCCAACGCGATGCAGGCCCCTATCAACGCCCCCGAGGCGAGGAATCGGGGCCGGAGCACATCGGGCCGCCCGAGCGCGATGAAGCCGATGATCACAACGCCGACCGCGGCCGAGATCAGGAGATCTCTCGCCATCGAGCGCCAAGTCCGACGCGGGCCGAGGCCGCTCGCGGGTTTCTTCATGTCGTCATGGTACTCGGCCGACCATCACGCGCTCGATCCACGCCGACATTCGTTATGTCCTGTGGCAGAAGCACCGGCTGGAAGGCGCGGACCGTCTGCTCGCAGAGCTGGGTGTCGAGGCAATGGCGGTCGAGGGGTCGCACTTTTCATGACTCGGCGAATCGACACCCCTGAGCTGTAAGATCTGCCGTTCAGATCGTGATAGACTCGTAGGTCTGGAGGCTCATATCCGACGTAAAGCTTCCGGATGGGCGCGGTCGGACCGTGTCGTCCCCGGTGATCCGGGAAGGGGTCGCCGACCAGCGCGGGTGGCGGAGCTGGCCAGCTTCGTCATGCCCAGCCTCGAGGCGATCGAGCGGCGGCGCCTCCAGCTGTGGACCGTCGCACTCGCCCTGCTGCTCGCCGTTGCCGCCGCGCTCTCGCTGGTCGCATCGGAAGGGGAGGTTCTGCTCCCGCCGCTGCTGCCGCCCGAGCTGGTCCAGGTCTCGTTGATCGCGCTCGTTGCACTGTTCGGCGCCTATGCCATCGAGAAGGAGCTCCAGCTCGGCGACATGACCCAGCGCCTGGTCGCGGAACGGGTCCTGACGGCCTCCCTGACCGCCCGCCTCCACGAGGCCAACGCGCTGCTCGAGGCCGGGCGCGCGCTGCAGAGCGGGCTCGAGCTCGACGAGGTCCTCGGCGCATTGCTGGTCGGGGCCGTCGACCTCCTCGACGGCAGGGACGGCTCGATCATGCTCGCCCACGGCGAGCGCCAACTGCGCACGGTGGCGACCTCGGGCACGAGCTCGGCCCGCGGCGCCAGCAAGGACTTCGGAGACGGCATCGCCGGCCGCGTGGCGGCGACCCGCAAGGCGCTGCTGATCGAGGGCTCGATGCAGTGGAAGGGCGACCGGGCGGGCGACGGAATCCCTCCGCGACCGACCAGCGCGATCTCGGTGCCGATGATTGATGAGGACCGCCTCCTCGGGGTGCTCAACGTCAACGCTCGCGAGGGACGGTGCTACTCGGAGCACGACCTGCGCGCGCTCAGTCGTTTCGCCGCCCAGGCGGCCGCGACCATCTCGACGGCGCAACGCTACGAAGCGGAGCGCGTCCTGGCGTCCCAGGATGCCTTCCAAGCCCGCCACGACTGGCTCACGGGTCTGCCCAACCGGTCCGCTCTGCTCGACCGGATCGCGCGCGCACTGGTCAGGGCCGAGAACAGCGGCGCGTCGGTGATGCTCCTGTTCCTCGATCTCGACGATTTCAAGCGCGTCAACGACAGCCTTGGCCACGCCGCCGGCGACCGCGTCCTGGCCGAGGTCGGGCGACGTCTGCGTGGAACGGTGCGCGCGATCGACACCGTGTCCCGATTCGGCGGCGACGAGTTCGCGATCCTGGTCGACGGCCACGACGTCGAGGAGGTCCGGGCGACCGCGCACCGCATCCAGGCGACCCTGGCACGATCTTTTCAAGTCGAGGGCCGTGTGCTCGAGTTCTCGGCCAGCGTCGGGATCGCGGTGGCCGGGCCCGACGCCCTCGACGTCGACACCATGGTCCGCGACGCCTTCACCGCGCTCCACGCTGCCAAGGCCCGCGGCCCGGGACGCGTCGAGGTCTTCGACGCCGCCATGCGCGACGACGCGGTGCGGCGGCTCGACCTCGAGGATGCGCTGCGCCGGGCCCTCGAGCTCGGCCAGCTCGATCTTCGCTTCCAGCCCATCGTGCGCCTCGAGAATCTGGCGACGGTCGGGCTCGAATGCCTGCTGCGCTGGCGGCACCCTGCCGGCGACCTGCTCGACGCCGCTGCCTTTCTGCCGTTCGCCGAGCGCTCCGGCCTGATCGGGCCGATCGACCGCTGGGTGCTGCGGGAATCCTGCATCCGACTGGCCGACCGGCTCACCGCCGACAGCCCGTCACCGCTGCACCTCAACGTCAACCTGTCGCCGACCTCGCTCCAGGATCCGTCCCTGGTGAGCTCGCTCGAGGCGACTCTGCGCGAAACCCGCGTCGATCCGTCTCGCCTGGTGCTCGAGGTCACCGAGACCGCAGTCCTCACCGACACGCAACTGGTCGCCGACAGACTGAGCGAGCTGCGCGCGCTGGGCGTGCGCATCGCCCTCGACGACTTCGGAACTGGCTACTCATCGCTGACCTGGCTGCGCGCCTTCCCGGTCGACCAGGTCAAGATCGACCGCACATTTGTCGAGACCCTCGGCCACGACGCCGGCGCCGGCGCGGTCATCGAAGCGATCGTGAGGCTCGGACGGGGCCTCGGCTTCGAGGTCGTTGCCGAGGGCGTGTCGAGCGCGGCTCAGGTGACCCGCCTGCTCGACCTCGGGTGCTCGCTGGGCCAGGGCTTCCACCTCGCACGCCCGCTCGAGCTCTCTGCCGTCACCACCCTCATCGAGAGTGGCGGCCACCTCGCGGTGGCTGCAGCCGGGTAGCGTGCACTCCCTGCCAGCCTCAGGGCCGCGGTCAAAGTGCGACGACAGTCTTCGGCGCCTTCTTGAGCTCACTGGCACGATGAGCGCAGCTCATCGAAAGCAGCACGCGCCGAAGAGACCTTGAGTGCCACCGCCTCCAAGACCGCGTTCCCGGGGCTCTTCGGTGTGCCCTGCTAACGCACCGCAAAGCTGACCTTGACCACCGCGACGACGTCCTTGTCGCGGGTCGAGGTGTCGTACATCCCGTAGTCCGAGACGTTGGTCGAGTTGGGCGCGACCACCTGGATCACCCCCATGCGCGCGTCGCGGATCGGTCCGATGCGTCCCCCGGCTGCGCCCGCAATCTGCTCGGCGCGTGCGAGCGCGTCCTTGGTCGCCTCACTCATCAGCGCCACGCGGGCCTCGTCGAGCTTGGTATAGAGGTACTCGGGCGCCATCGGACTCAGCCTGACGCCGTCGAGCATGAGCTTCTCGACCCCGCCGGCGAGTCCGGCCACGAGACCGACGTCCGCCGAGCGCACCTCGACCATCTGGTTCGCATCCCAGCGCAGCACCCGGCCGGTGTCGCGCCCCTGAGCGTCGTACTGGTTGACACCGTTGACATAGAGCGGCTGCGACGTCACTGCGTCGGCGCCGACCCCGCTCTCCTTCAGATAGGTCGCGAGCCTGTCACGGTCCCGGGTAAGGGCGGCGGTCGCCTCGGCAGCCGTCGCACCGCTGCCACCCACCGAGCACCTCCACACGGCGAAGTCCGACGAGACCGTCATCCGTGCCGATCCGGTCACCGCGATCTGATCCCCCGCCCGCTTGACGGCGCGCAGCGCACTGGCGCCGATCCACGAAGCCACCACGATCGCTGCCGCCAGCACCGCCATTCCCCAGAACGAACCCTGACCTTCGCTTCGCATCGATGTCCTCCACGGAGCACCCCCAGCCTACACGAGGTTGGGCGTGGACGCTCCTCCGCCACAGCGCCGGTGCCGGAAAGCTCGACCTGGAATCCCGCGACCCCCGCACGTGTCTGGGAGAGTGAGCCCTCATACGACGGCCGGGGCCGCAGTGACGAGGCGGATCCTCGGGCGCGCGAGCCGGCCGGGGAGGGCGGGAGGAGTCACCATGTCCGAAGAGCTCTCCGGCCGTCATGTCGTCGTCACTGGAGGCACCGGCGCCCTCGGCTGGGCGGTGGTCCGCCGCCTGGTCGAGCGTGGTGCGACCTGCTACCTGCCGGTGATCGGCGACGACACCGCGCCGGTCCTCGACGGCGCCGAAGCCGAGCGTGTCCGGCTCGCACCGGGGATCGACCTCACGGACGAGGAAGCGGTGACGGCGTTCTACCGCGAGCTGCCGGGACTGTGGGCCTCGCTCCACATTGCCGGAGGCTTCGCGATGGCGCCGATCGTCGAGACCTCGCGCGCCGACCTCGAGAGCCAGCACCGAACGAACGCGGTGACCGCGTTCCTGTGCTGCCGAGAGGCGGTGGCGCGGATGCGCCTGAACCCCGCGGCGGGCGAGGGTCGTGGTCGCATCGTCAACGTCGCGGCCCGTCCCGCCCTGGAGCCGCGCACCGGCGCAGGGATGGCTGCCTACACGATGGCGAAGGCCGCGGTCGCCGCCCTCACCCAGGCTCTGGCCGAGGAGGTCCGCGGCGACGGCATCTGGGTCAACGCGGTGGTCCCGTCGGTCATGGACACGCTGGCGAACCGGCGGGCAATGCCCGGCGTCGACCACGCATCGTGGCCCTCGGTGGCGGACGTGGCGGCGACCGCGGTCTTCCTCGCCTCGCCCGCCAACGCTGTCACGCGGGGCGGGCTGGTGCCGGTCTACGGCAAGGCCTAGCCCGCACGATTCACCCTCTCCCTGCTGCAGTGCGCCTCGTCGGTCGGAGGCGGAGGTGATGCGACGTCTCCCTCGGTTCCTGCCGCCGGCCTCGCCACGAACGCTGATGAATAGTGCGGGCTAGGACGCTCCCGGTTGGACCGTTCGAAAGGTCGCGAACACGTACGGGTAGCGGCCCTGGAACCAGTTGCGGAAGCTCCGCCGCAGCAGCGGCGTCGGCGTCGCCCACGACGCCCCTCTCATGACGAAGTGCTCGCCGTCGAAGAAGTCCGCCGAGTAGCCGGGGTAGGTGCGGATGGTGGGCCGGAATCCCGGGTAGCCGGCGAACGGAGTCGACGTCCACTCCCAGGCCGAGCCGAACAGGTCGGCCACACCCCAGGCGGAGTCGGTCTCCGGCTCGGAACCCACCGGGGTCGGCGCCCAGTGCCGAAAGCCCCACGTCCCGGAGACGTCCTCAGGCGGGGAGGCACCCCAGGGGAACGGCCGCTCGGAGCCGTCCGGGGTGGTGAACGCGGCCCGTTCGAGCTCGGGCTCGGACGGCAGCCGGCGCCGGCGCCAGCGGCAGTAGGCAGAGGCCTCGGCGTGGCTCACGAGCACCGGCCACCCCTCGGCCCGTGCCAGCGGCAGCTCGTCGAAGAGCGTGCGGATCAGCCACTCGCCGTCGCAGCTCCGCCAGGTCGCAGGCTGCTCCAGCCGAGTCCGCTGTCGCCACGTCCAGTCGTCTCCCCACAGCTCGGGTCTTCGATACCCGCCCGCCGCGACGAACTCGAGCCATTCGCCGTTGGTCAACGGCGTCCGGTCGATGGTGAAGCTCGGGACATCGACCCGGTGTCGGGGAAGCTCGTTGTCCCACGCGAAGCTCGGGGGATCCGGCTCGGCGCCGAGCCAGACCGGCCCGGTGTCGATTCTCACGACGCCGCCGGCGCGGGCGCCGTCGCTCCGGTACGCGGGAAGGTCCGGCGGACGGAGGAGTGTCCCGACGGGCAGCCGCTGCATCATGTAGACCAGGGTCTCGTGGTGCATCAGCTCGTGCTCCACCGCCACCGAGACGATGCGCCCGTCCCGGGCCAGGGAATCGTCCGCCGCGCGCCCTGCGAGGTCCGGTAGGATCGTGCGAAGGGCCTCCCGAACCCGCTCGCGGTAGGCACACACACGCGGAAGCGACGGCCACGCGGGGTCACAGGACGCGTCGACACGGTCCATACCGACTGGGTCGATGCCGCGCTCGAAAAGCACGTCGAGCTCGGGATCGAGGTCGCCCAGGCCGAGCACGCCGCGCCCGATCTGAT
>CAZQYU010000028.1:0-20618 GCA_964597585.1 uncultured Thermoanaerobaculia bacterium | reverse complement strand
CGTGTCGCCGTCCTCCAGCCACCGCATCGTCGGTTCCTACATCAAGCGCGACCGCAGCTGGACCAACTACTTCTTCCCGTCGCTGCCGATCGTCGACACCGGCGACTCGGTCTACGACCGCTCGATCCCTGAGAAGCTCTGGGCCGGCAACTACTCCGGCGTGATCACCGAGAACTTCCTGGTCGAGGCGCAGTACTCCGAGCGCACCCTGACCTTCGTCCAGTCGGGCAGCCGCTTCCACGACAACCCGCTTGCGGGCCAGTACCAGGGCACCGTGGTCTACGACAACACCGAGGGGACCGTCGGCAACGCGGCGATCTTCTGCGGCGTGTGCGAGGACGAGAAGCGCAACAACGAGGACTGGATGGCCAAGGGCTCGTACTTCTTGACCACCAGCTCCGCCGGCTCCCACGACATCGTCTTCGGCTACGACCACTTCCTCGACTACCTCGACTCCAACAACCACCAGTCCGGATCCGACTGGTGGTTCTCGGCGACCTACTTCACCTACGTCGGGCAGAACTGGTACCCGGTCGTGCTCGGCCAGGGCGACAACGTCGGCACCGCCGACTGGGACTGGTACCCGATCCTCGAGCTCAGCCAGGGCGCGGAGTTCAAGGTCGACTCGATCTTCGTCAACGACACCTGGCGCTACAACGAGAACTGGTCGTTCAACATCGGCTTCCGCTATGACAAGAACGACGGCAAGAACTCGATCGGCGAACAGGTCTCGAAGGACTCCAAGGTCAGCCCGCGCCTCGGCGTGAGCTGGGACCCGAAGGGTGACGGCGACTGGACCGTGAACCTGTCCTACGCCAACTACGTGATGAGCCTCGCCAACACCGGCAACGTCGGCAACCAGTCTCCCGGCGGCCAGCCGGCGCAGTTCATCTGGCTGTACGACGGGCCGGACATCAACGCCAACTGCGGTCCGGACAACCCGGGCGCCTGCGTCGCGCCGCAGGACGTCCTGCAGCAGGTCTTCGACTACTTCAACAACGGCTTCTGCGACGCCGACGGCAACTGCGGCACCGCCTACAACGGCGACTGGGGTCCCTACGGCGTCGACGTGCCCGGCAAGAACCGCCTGATCAAGGGATCCCTCGCCTCACCGTACGCGGAGGAGTGGTCGATCGGCGCCACCAAGCGCCTCGGCACCCGCGGTCTCGTCCGCATGGACTACACCTGGCGCGACTTCAAGGACCTCTACGAGACCCAGGTCAACCTCGGTACCGGGGACGTCGACCTGACCGCTCTCGGCCAGGACTTCGGCACCGTCGATCTCGGCTACATCACCAACTCCAGCTACCTGAAGCGCACCTACCACGGCGTGACCGTGTCGGCGCAGTACCGCCTGAGCGACCGGCTCAACCTCGGCGGCAACTACACCTGGTCGCACGCCTACGGCAACTTCGACGGTGAGACCTCGGGCTCCGGCCCCGTCACCAGCTCGAACAACCCGAGCTACTACCCCGAGTACCGCGACGTGTCGTGGTCGAACCCGAGCGGCGACCTCGGCATCGACCAGCGCCACAAGGTTCGCGCGTGGATGACCTGGGACATCGTCTCCACCAGCCGCAACAACCTGAGCTTCAGCTGGCTCGAGAACTTCTACTCCGGCACGCCCTACGGCGCGATCGGTACAGTCCGCAGCCGCCTCTACGTGGACAACCCCGGCTACCACAACCGCCCGAGCGACGTGACCTACTACTTCACGCCGCGGGACGCCTTCCACACGGACGCCGTCCACCGCACGGACCTGTCGCTCAACTACTCGTTCTTCCTGCCCATCGCGGGCGCCGACGTCGAGCTGTTCATCCAGCCCGAGGTCATCAACATCTTCAACGAGCAGGCCGTGACCAACCCGAACACGACCACCTACGACTACCGCTACGGCTACGCCGACTTCAATCCCTTCACCGACAAGCCGGTCGAGGGCACGAACTGGGACTACGGTTCCCATTTCGGCGAGGCGACCTCGGCGGCCAACTACCAGACCCCGCGCACCTTCCGGGTGTCGCTGGGCGTTCGCTTCTAGTCAACTCCACTTCGATCGATGATCGGCCCCGGCGGCGACGCCGGGGCCCTTTTCGTGCCCATGATGCGCGCAGCGCATCAATGGAGGCTGTGGGCAATGGTGGTCCCCCGGCAACGCCCGAGAATCCTCACTCCCGGCCCGAACCTGCCGGCCACAGCCTCCTCGTGAAGATTCACACATGCGCCAATCCCTGCTACCATGACGCGGTCCCGCGGCAGCATGGGCGCCGCACGCCCGGCGCGAAGCATCCCCGCCGCGGACCCGGGAGGTCACCATGCGCTCACTCGCGAAGATCGGCGCGCTGTTGCTCGGTTTCGGCATCGCCGTCGGCGCGGCCTCACTCGCCCATGCGCAGGCGATGGGACGCGTGACGTGCACCGTGACGGACACGGACGGCAACGCGCTCCAGGGCGTCACCGCGACCGTCACCACTCAGGATCTCGCCACCTTCAAGCAGGTCAAGACGTCGGACAAGCGCGGCAAGTTCACCGTCGCGGTAGCGGACGCGACCCTCACCTACGACGTCAAGCTCGAGAAGGAGGGGTACGTTCCGCTGGTCGACAAGCTCAAGGCTCCGGCGGGAGGGTTCACGACCAAGGAGTTCGTGATGCTCAAGCCGGGCCAGGAGGGCGCTCCGGCTGCCGCCCCGACGCCGTCCGCGGATGGCACCAACGTAGCCCAGCCGACCGGTGGCGACCGCGCGGTCACGACCTACAACGAGGGCGTCGACGCGCAGTCGACCGGCGACCTCGATCTCGCCGAGAAGAGGTTCCGGGAGGCCGCCGAGATGGACCCCACTCTCGCGGCCGCCTTCACCGGCCTTGCGGGGGTCGCCCTGCAGCGGCAGCAGTACCAGCAGGCGGCGTCCTACGCCGAGCAGGCGATTGCGATCGACCCCGGCGACTTCCGGGCCCTCCACCTCCGTTACGAGGCGTATCGGCAGCTCGGCGACGCTGCGAAGACCACCGAGGCGGCCGAGGCCCTCAAGAAGGCCGGTGGCGGCGAGGCGGCGGCGAAGATGATGTTCAACGAGGGTGCTGAGGCCTACAACAGCGGCAACTTCGCGGTCGCCAAGAGCAAGTTCGAGCAGGTCGTGGTGCTCGACCCCGAGCTGCTGCAGGCCCACGTTGCCCTCGCCTCCCTGTACCTGCGCGACCGGCAGTACCCGGCGGCACAGAAGGAGGCCGAGGCGGCCCTCGAGCGGGATGCAACCAACATCAAGGCGATGCAGATCCTCTACGACTCGGCTCGTCTCGCCGGTGATGCGGACACTGCGAAGGCGACCCTCGACAAGCTCGTTCAGGCCGATCCGGAGTGGGCCGCGACGGGCCTGTTCCAGCACGCGGTCGAGCTGTACAACCACGACCAGGCCGCGGAAGCCATCACCGTGCTCGAAGAGGTGCTCAAGGTCCGCCCGGACCATGCGCGCGCCCACTACATCCTCGGTCTGGCGCTGTTCAACTCCGGGGACATGGCGGGCGCGAAGCAGCACTTGCAGCGGTTCCTCGAGCTCGCACCGGACGACCCCGACGCCGCGGTGGCCAAGGAGATGCTCGGCTACGTCAACAAGGGCTGAGCGCGGCGAGCCTACACTTCTCATCTCGGGCCGCCGCCATTGCGGCCCGTTTGCGCTGCGGACCGTGGACTCCTCACCGCATCCCAGGTGAGGAGTACTAAGATGTCGCGACCGGGAGGGGCGGTGGTCCGACCGAGCGACGAGAGTCTCGTGGCGCTGGCCGTCGAGGGCGATGAGATTGCCTTCGCGCGCCTCGTGCGCCGCTATCAGCGACGGCTGACCGCCTTCCTTGCCCAGCTCGTCGGCGATCTCGAGCTCGCGCGCGAGCTCGCCCAGGAGACGTTTCTCCGCGCCTGGTCCGCCCTCGATCGTTTCGACCCGCGATACAAGTTCTCCACGTGGCTGTTCCGGATCGGCCACAACCTCGGGATCGACCACCTCCGGCGACGCCGGGTTGCGACCGTGCCCCTGGTGCGCGAGGACGCGGACGGCGAGGAGGTCGAGGTCGCCGTCGCGGATGTCGGCAAGGATCCCCTCGAGCACTTCGAGAACCGCGAGCTCGCTGACGAGCTGCGAGGCGCCATCAACGGGCTCCGATCGGAGTACCGCGAGCTCGTGCTGCTCCGCCATTTCGCGGGCCTCAGTTACCAGGAGATCGCCGACTTCAAGAGCATGCCCATCGGCACTGTGAAGAACAAACTTTTCCGCGCGCACACCGTATTACGAAAAGCGCTGGTCAGCTTCCTGTAAGCTGACGGAGAGGAGGCGCCCCGTGAACAGTCCGTGCGATCAGGTTGCGGAGCTTCTGGTGGAGGTGCAAGGAGCACTCGACAGGCTCCCTCCCGAGGCTCGCCGCCACGCCTCCTCCTGCACCGTGTGCGCCGCGAACGCCGCCACCGAACGTCGGCTCGCGGGCGTCCTCGAGTCCGTGCTGCCGCCGTCCGACCCGGCTCTCGAAGCGCGCGTTCTCGCCCGGCTACAGGCCCGCCGTGTGCGGCGATCTCTGCTCGCGGCGCTGCCGGTGGCCGCCTCGCTCGCCGTGGTCGCCACAGGCGCTGTACTCGCCGGAGGGCTCCCGGGGAGCCGCCTGCTCGGACAGGTGCCGATGGTCGCTGGGCACGGTTGGCTGCATCTGCTCGGGGCGGCCTCGGACTGGAGCGTCGCCCTGCTCGCGGTGAGCCGCACGATTGGCACCGCTCTGCCCGCCTTCATGCCCGTGGCCGGCTCCGCAGTGGCCTTGCTCGGGCTGGCGTCGGTTGTCCTGGCCGTGAGGCGGTGGCGTCCAGGAGAGGCATGGCGGCGCGACGACTGATTCTGCTCCTCGTCCTCGTCGGGGCCGCGGCTCCGGTAACGGCCGCTCCGGTCGCGCCGGGCCGCGCTGCCATCGTGTCCAATCTCAGGATCGACGAGGAGGTCGCCGGTGACGTGGTCGCGCTCGGAGGCGACGTCCACCTCGGCCCCCATGCCCGGGTGCACGGGCACGTTATCGCGGTCTTCGGCCGCGTCGCCGCCGATCCCGGAGCCGTGGTCGAGGGCCGCATCATCGCGATCCGATCGCTCGCCAGTCTCTCCGTCCACCCCGGCGGGGCCGGGGCTCCACGTGGGATCGACGTCGCGGTACGGGCGCTGACCGCCGGGGGATGGCTGCTGGTGACGACCGCGCTCGCCTTCCTGTTCCCGACCTGGGTCAGGGCCAACGGCGACCTGCTGCCGCGGCTCGGACTGCGGGTCGTCGTGCTCGGCGTGCTGGCGTTTGTGACGTTGATCGCGGCCCTGGTTGCGGCTCTGGGTATCGGTCCTGCCGCCGGCGTTCCGCTCGCGACCGGTCTGTGGCTGGTGTTCTTCGCCGGCAAGGCCGCGGGCCTCGCTGTTCTCGGCAGCGCGGTTGGCGCCCGTGCTCTCCGTCCCGCGGTCCGCCGCATCCTGCCGCCCACCTTCGAAGTCTTCGCCGGTGTCGCGTTGCTCCTCGGGCTGCGCTTCCTGCCGTGGGTCGGCGACCCGGCGTGGACGGCGGTGTCGCTCGTTGCCTTGGGCGCGGGCACCTTCGCCGCCGCGCTCGCGCTTTCCTCAGAGCCGATGCTCGGGATCCTCCGTCTCGGCGGTTCCGCGCGTCGTTGACGGCCACCGACGCGATGCTATACTTCCCAATCGTCCCGGGAGGGGCGTGTGAGGATCGATCTGTCCCGAGTCACCGAGGAGCCCGTGGGCTTCGTCGAGGAGTTGGAGGTCGCGCCGGAGCGGCTCGACGCCAGCGAAGTGGCGGCGCCGGTGCGCGCTCGCCTGTCGGGTGAGGTGCGCCCAGTCGGCGGAGGGTACGCGGTTGCCGGCACACTCGAGGCGAGCGGCTCCCTGACCTGCGTCCGCTGCCTCACGGCGGTCCCCTGGCAGGCTCGGGAGACCTTCGCATTCGAGCTGTGCCGAGAGATCGCTAGTGACTCGGTCGACGAGGTCGAGCTCGGCGACGATGACCTCGACCGGGTGCAGCTCGTCGATGACGAGCTCGACCTTGGCGAGGTCGCGGCCGAGCAGATCCTGCTCGCCCTGCCGATGCGGGTGGTGTGTCGCGACGACTGCGCCGGCCTGTGTCCCTCCTGCGGCGCCAACCGGAATCTCGAGGGTGCCTGCCATTGCGAGCCGGAGCCCGACCCGCGCTGGGCGGCTCTCCGCGACCTCTCGGAGCGCCCTTCCTGATCAGAACCACGAACGGAGCGAGACGATGCCGAACCCGAAGAACCGTATCTCGAAGACCCGCCGCAGGCAGCGACAGTCCCACCAGGCCCTGGTGCCGGCGGGATGGAGCCTGTGCACCTCGTGCTTCGAGCCCAAGCCGCCGCACCAGGTCTGCCCGCACTGCGGGAGCTACAAGGGCCGCCAGGTCGTCGAGGTCGAGGATCTCGACTGAGGTGCGCCCGGCATGAGCTGTGGACGAAGCGGGCGGCGCGACGGGACGGTCTTGCCGGTGGTCTCACCGGCGGGGCGAGCTCCTGCGTCCGAGTTGGGCCCGGCTCCGGGCCTCGTCCTCGTCGGCTCGGCGCGTGCCGAGTCGCCGTGAGCCGCCGCCTCCCTCCAAGGCGCCGACCTGCCGGTGCCGGACAGGCAGTCTCCCGTCGTTCGCGCCACGAGGCCGGAACGGAGGCCTCATCGTGGTTGACAACTGCGAATGAGGCGCCATCTGTGATGGCGACGGTCCATGAGCTCGAAGGACTCCCTCCGCGGACCTCCGGCGTCGCATCTCACACCTCCTCGCGATGCTGGCTTCGCGGGGAGTTCCCCGCCATCTGTCTCGAGGCTGAGACGTGAGCGGTCCCGCCTCGCCGGTCATCGCGGTCGACGCGATGGGTGGGGATCACGCACCTCGCGCGATCATCGAGGGTGCGCTCCAAGCCGTCAAGGAGCTCGGCATCGGCGTGCGTCTCGTCGGGCCGACCCGACAGATCCGTCGTGTTCTCGGCCTTTTCCGGACCCTTCCCGACGCGCTGGAGGTGGTCGAGGCGTCCGAGATCGTCGGCATGGCGGAGCCTCCGTCCGTGGTGCTGCGCTCCAAGCGTCAGTCCTCGTTGACGGTCTGTGCACGGCTGGTCCGCGACGGCAAGGCCGCGGCGATGGTGACAGCCGGCAACACGGGTGCGGCCTGGTTGGCGGCGCGCTCGGTTCTCGGGATGATCGAGGGCATCGAGCGACCGGCGCTGGCGGCGTTGCTGCCGCGCGTCAACGGCCACACCCTGCTCCTCGACGTCGGCGCCAACGTTGAGTGCAAACCGATCCATCTGGTTCAGTTCGCGGTGATGGGCTCGTTCTACGCGGAGGCCGTCCTCGGCGTGCACGATCCCCGAGTAGGACTGATGTCGGTGGGCGAGGAAGAGGGCAAGGGCGGACGTCGCGTCCGCGAGCAGTTCCGTCACATCGCGGCGACGGGTATCCGCTTCGTTGGCAACGTGGAAGGGCGGGACATCTTCAACGGCGATGTCGACGTGGTGGTCTGCGACGGGTTCACCGGCAACGTCATCCTCAAGACTGCCGAGGGCCTGGGAGAGCTGGTCATCGGCGCGCTCAAGGAAGAGGCGCGGCAGTCTCCGGTCTACGGTGCGGGTCTCCTGATGGCCAAGGGGGCCTTCCTGAGCCTGCGTCAGAAGGTAGACTACACGGAGTACGGGGGGGCGCCTCTGCTCGGTGTCAACGGCGCGTGCCTGATCGGGCACGGCCGCTCATCGGCTCGGGCGATCCGCAACGCGATCAGGTTTGCCGCCTCCTACGCGTCGAGCGGGGTCATCGAGCGGATTCGCGACAAGGCCCTCGAGGTGCTGACGGAGAGCGACGACGCGGGGAGCGACTGACATGCACGATGCCTTCGCGCAGACGGCGAAGATGACCGGAATCGGGGCTTTTCGGCCCGAAAAGGTGCTCACCAACCGCGACATCGAGGCGATGGTCGACACGTCCGACGAGTGGATCACGACCCGAACCGGGATCCGGGAACGCCGGGTCGTGGCTGAGGGTGAGGGGGTCGTCGAGCTTGCCGAGCGGGCTGGTCGGGCGGCGATGGCCGATGCGGGCGTCGATCCGAAATCTGTCGATCTGGTCATTCTCGCGACCGCAACTCCCGAGCAGCCGATCCCCGCCACGTCGGCGATCATCCAGCCGCGCCTGGGGGTCACAAATGCGGCCTGCTTCGACCTCTCGGCGGCCTGCTCCGGGTTCGTCTACGCGGTCAATGTCGCCCGCCAGTTCATCGCCACCGGCACCTCCCGCCGGGTACTGGTGATCGGCGCGGAGTGCCTGACCCGGTATACGGACTGGACCGACAGGGCGACCTGCGTCCTGTTCGGCGACGGCGCTGGAGCGGTCGTGCTCGAGCCGGCACCGGCGGGTGAGGGCATCCTGCAGGTCGACTGGCGGACGGACGGCGAGTACGCCGACATGATCTGCATGCCCGGCGGCGGCTGCCGGTATCCACCGTGGAGCCACGAGTCCATCGATCAGCGGCTCCCGTTCATCAAGATGCGCGGAAACGAGACCTTCAAGGTGGCGGTTCGTGCCCTCACCGAGCTCAGCCTTTCGGTGCTCGAGCGCGCCGGAATGACGCCGGGAGACCTCGACCTGTTCATCCCCCACCAGGCGAACATCCGCATCCTGCAGGCTGTGGGCAGCCGGCTCGGGCTCGGCGAGGACAAGGTCTTCACCAATGTCCAGCACACCGGAAACACATCCGCGGCATCGATCCCCCTCGCCATGGCCGACGCGGTGGCCGAGGGCCGGCTGAAGCGCGGCGACCTCGTGCTGGCCTCGGCATTCGGCGGCGGTCTGACCTGCGCGTCGATGCTGTTCCGATACTGAGGGAGACGGCATGGGTCGAATCGCGGCACTGTTTCCCGGCCAGGGCAGCCAGGCTGTCGGCATGGGGTGCGACCTCGCCGAGGCGTGGCCGTCGGCGTCGGCGGTCTTCGCCGCCGCGGATGCTGCCCTCGGCAGCGACCTTTCCCGGCTGTGCTGGGAGGGGCCCGAGGACATCCTTCGTCTCACCGAGAATACCCAGCCGGCGCTGTTGACACATTCGATTGCGGCGTGGCGAGTGCTCACCGAGGGCGGCCTCCGAGTCGAGGCCGTCGCGGGGCACAGCCTGGGCGAGTACTCGGCGGCGGTTGCGGCAGGAGCCATGGACCTCGCCGACGCCCTGCGCACGGTACAGCGCCGCGGTCGCCTGATGCAGGAGGCGGTGCCCGTCGGCGAGGGCTCGATGGCGGCGGTGATCGGTCTCGATGACGCGGCGGTCGTGGCCGCCTGTGCGGACGAGGTCACGGCCGCAGGAGAGCCCGTGGTGGCCGCCAACTTCAACGCTCCCGGCCAGGTGGTGATCGCCGGGCGCACCGGGGCGGTGGAGCGTGCCGGGGCGCGCTGTCGCGAGCGCGGTGCCCGCCGGGTGCTGCCCCTGCCGGTATCGGCGCCCTTTCACTCGCCGCTGATGGCGCCGGCACGAGCCGGTCTCGAGCCGACGCTGCGAGCGCTCGCGCTCGCCGATCTCACGGTCCCGCTCTACCGCAACGTCGATGCCGAACCGATCACGGGTGCGGAGGCGCTGCGCGAGGGCCTCATCCGCCAGGTTGATGCGGCGGTGCTGTGGTCTCAGACCATCCGGCGAATGCGGGAGGACGGGTTTGACACCTTCGTCGAGATCGGCACGGGCTTTGTGCTCGGAGGCCTGGTACGACGGGTTCAGCGCGATGCGGTCTGCTACGCGGCGGGCACCGAGGATGGCATTCGCGAGACGCTCGCCCGCCTGACGTGAGGGGAGGAGCCGAGATGGCGGTGCTCGAAGCTCAGGTGGCCCTGGTAACCGGCGCGAGCCGAGGCATCGGACGTGCCATCGCGATCCGGCTGGCCGCGGATGGCGCGCTGGTGGCGTGCGCCGGGCGCGACCGAACCGCACTTGACGAGACCATGGCCGCGATCGCCAGCACGGGGGGTCGGGCGGAGGCGCTCGAGTTCGACATCTCCGATTCCGAAAGAGCCGGTGCTGCGGTTCGGGAGCTGCACGTCCGCCACGGCCGGCTCGACATCCTGGTCAACAATGCCGGGATCACGCGGGATCAGCTGATCGTGCGGATGCGCCCGGATGACTGGCGGGCGGTGATGGACGCAGACCTCGACGGCGTCTTCTACGTCACTCAGCCGACCGCCAAGATCATGCTGCGGCAGCGATCGGGCCGGATCATCACCGTGACCTCGGTGGTCGGCCTGATGGGCAACCCCGGTCAGGCGAACTATGCGGCCGCGAAGGCGGCGCTGGTCGGCTTGACGAAGAGTCTCGCCCGCGAGCTGGGCAGCCGGGGCGTCACGGTCAATGCGGTGGCGCCCGGCTATATCCGGACCAGGATGACCGCCGGCCTCACCGACGCCCAGCGCGAGTCGCTGCTCGCAAACCTGGCCATCCCACGCCTCGGCGAGCCGGCGGACGTGGCCGAGGCGGTGGCATTCCTCGCCGGGCCCGGCGCGTCGTACATCACCGGTACCGTGGTCAACGTCTCGGGCGGGCTCTATATGTAAGTGAATCCCGCGCTTGATGCGCGGTCTTCACTTGTGAGACAGATCCCAGCTCAGCTCGAGGCGGTCACTCGACGAGCCAAGTCCGTCGGCAAGGGCTCTGAGCGTATCGCGGATGGGGCCACCCTTGCCCGCCGGGTGAAAGACGCGCAGAGTCAAGGTCTCGGCCGAACGCGAGAGCTCGATTTCGAGACGGGTCCTCGCGCTGCCTGTGCCGATAACTGTGGAGACGGCGGCGCGGACCGCGTCGACGATGGGCCCCGCGATCTGGACATGGCCGGCGAGCAGGACCTCGGCTGCGATCGCTGCGACCGCCGAAAACCTGGGGTCTGCGGGCGTCACGAACCGAATCCGCGGCTCCGGGTCGGGCTCTGGTGCGGAATGCAGGATCATGCTATCGGTAGGCTACACTGGGCGCCGGAGGATTGCGATGCCGCGCCGAATGAAGGTGCGGGAGTTGATGTCGACCGAGCTCGTGACCCTGACGGAGGATGAGACCCTCGCTCATGCCGAGCACTGCATGGAGCGGGGGAGGATCCGACACCTCCCAGTGGTTCGCGACGGCGTTCTCGTCGGTCTGCTCACCCACCGCGACCTTCTTGCCGCCTCGTTCTCGATCTTCGCCGAGATCGACTCGGGCGAGCAGCGTCGCGTGTTCTCCACGCTGCCGGTCGAGGAGCTCATGCACCGGGACGTGGTGACGGTCTCGCCCGACCTTTCGATTTCGGAGGCGGCGCGCATCCTGATGAAGAACAAGTACGGGTGCCTGCCCGTGGTCGGGCCCTCGCGCGAGCTGCTCGGGATTCTCACCGAGGCCGATTTCATGCGGCTCACGGTCCGACTGCTGCCATGACGATCCTCGACTGGGCCCTGGTGGTGGTGTGGGTGGGGGTCACCCTCGCAGGATTCTGGCGCGGCGCGGTGCGGCTCGTGCTCGGCGTCGGCGGTGGGGTGGCCGGACTGTGGCTCGCGGTCGTCGCCGGCGACGACATCGCGGCTCAGCTGGCCCCGGTTGTCGGGCTGGGCTGGCTCGCGGCCGTTCTCGGCCGTCTCGCACCGATCGTGCTCTGCACCCTGCTCGCCTGGGCCGCAGGCTGGGGTCTCGAGCACACCCTGCAGGCGCTGCATCTCGGATGGCTGAATCGTCTCCTTGGGGCGGCCCTCGCGGGCGCCGCGGGCGCGCTACTGCTCGCGGTGCTGATCGTGACCGCGTCGCGCTTCTCGCCCGGAGCGGAGGTGGTCTGCCGGGACTCTCGGCTGACGCCGTGGCTGGTGTCGGGCCTCGACCTCGCCCTCGGCCAAGCCCAACACGCCGACCCCCCGGCTCCCAAGCCCGAACGGTGAGAAACCGCCGCCCATAGACCACAAAGACACAAAGGCACAAAGAAAGTCCAAGAACTTCGAAGCCAGAGGCCGTTATCCGGGCGCTCGGTGGCGAAAGTGGGCTCAGGGCCGTCGCGGTGGGCTCCCCGATGAGAACAGGCGTGCAACTCGCAGCAACCCCCCAGATTCCGAACCTCGGGAGGGAGGGGGGCTTTCTGCCTTTGTGTCTTTGTGGTGAGGAGGGCTATGCCACGGCGGTGAGGGGCCGGTAGAGGGTGTCGCGCAGGACCGGGGTCCGGTGCGCCTCGCGGATCAGGTGCTCGAGGCGGGCCCGGGACATGCCTTTGCCGGCGGTGCCTCCGGCGGCCCAGGTGATGCGTTCGTCGATCACCGTACCGTCGAGGTCGTTGGCGCCGAAGTGCTGGGCCACCTGTGCGGTCTTGGCGCCGAGCATGATCCAGTAGGCCTTGATGTGGGGCACGTTGTCGAGCAGGAGGCGGGCCAGGGCGACGGTCTGCAGGTCGAGCCGGCCACCGGTCGGCGGCAGGTGGTCGAGCGCCGTGTTGGCGGGGTGGAAGGCGAGCGGAATGAAGCACTGGAAGCCGCCGGTCTCGTCCTGCAGGGCGCGCAGGGCGAGCAGGTGGTCGACCCGCTCCTCGGGCCGCTCGACATGTCCGTAGAGCATGGTGCAGTTCGACTTGAGCCCGGCTCGGTGGACGATACCTGCGACCTCGAGCCAACGGGCGCCGTCGGTCTTGTGGTCGCAGATCTCCTGCCTGACGCGCTCGGCGAAGATCTCGGCGCCACCGCCAGGACACGAGCCGAGGCCGGCCGCCTTGAGACGTTCGACGACCTCCTCGACGCTCGTCCGGCACAGCGAGGCGAGGAAGTCGAGCTCGACCATCGTGAGCGCCTTGAGATGGACCCACGGGAAACGCGTCTTCAGCGCGGTGAAAAGCTCCTCGTAGTACTCGAGCCTGAGCTTGGGATGGAGGCCGCCGACGATGTGCAACTCGCTGACCGACTCGTCGACGTCGCGCTCAGCGACCCGGACGGCCTCGTCCACCGACCACGTCCAGCCGCGTTCGCGGTCACGGAAGGGAACGTAGAACGCGCACAGTCTGCACGAGGCGACGCACACGTTGGTCGGGTTGAGGTGTCGGTTGATGTTGTAGTAGGTGACGTCCCCGTGAATCTGTTCACGGACCAAGTTGGCAAGCCGTCCAACGCCGAGCAGGTCGGAGGAGCTCGCGAGGATGAGGCCGTCATCGCGTCCGAGCCGTTCGCCTTCCCTGACCTTGTCGGCGACCGTTTGGAGCTGCGGATCGAGAAGCCGAAGCCCGTCGCTGTCCGTCATGCGCCCTCCGCGGGCAGGATAACTGAGATCGAGGCTCGAGACAATGATCCGGGCCTGCTAGCGGAGCTGGAGCGAGGCCAGGAACTGCTCGTTGCTGGTGAACTCGCGGACCTTCTGCAGGAGCAGCTCCATGGCGGCTTCGGGCGAGAGTGCGGACAGTGCGCGGCGCATGAGGTGGAGCTTCTCGGTCTGCTCGCGCGGGTACAGCTTCTCCTCCTTCCGGGTTCCGGACTGAGGGATGTTGATGCAGGGGAAGATCCGCTTGTCGAACAGCTTGCGGTCGAGGACGATCTCCATGTTGCCGGTGCCCTTGAACTCCTGGAAGATCACCTCATCCATTCGCGAACCTGTGTCGACCAAGCAGGTCGCGACGATGGTCAGGCTGCCGCCATCCTCGACGTTGCGCGCGGAGCCGAAGAAGCGCCGCGGCTTCTCCATCGTCCGGGCGTCGATCCCACCCGACATGATCCGCCCCGATCCCTTCTGGGAGCTGTTGTAAGCCCGCGACATGCGGGTCAGGGAGTCCATGAAGACGACGACGTTCTGGTTGAGCTCGACCAGCCGGCGGGCGCGCTCCATGACCATCTCGCTGAGCTGGATGTGCGACTCGAGCGACTGGTCCGAGGACGATGCGTAGACGTCGCCAAGGCGGATCGAGCGCCGCCAGTCGGTGACCTCCTCTGGGCGCTCGTCGACCAGCAGCACGAAGATCGTCGTGTCGGGGTGGTTCTCACCGATCGCGTGGGCCATCTGCTGGAGCAGTGTCGTCTTGCCCGCCTTCGGCGGGGACACGATGAGGCAGCGTTGGCCCTTGCCGAGGGGAGCGATCAGCTCCGACACCCGCGGCTCGACGATCGAGGGGTCGGTCTCGAGCCGGAAGCGTTGCAAGGGATCGATGCTGATCAGCTCGGTAAAGGGCAGCGCGCGGCGACGGTACTCCTGCGGCGGCATGCCCTCGATGGTCGTGATTTCGACCAGGCGTGGGCGGTCTCCCGGCACCGCCATGCCCTCGAGCAGGAGACCGCTGTCGAGGTGGAGCGGCCGGATCAGCTCCGCCGGCACGAGTGGCGCGTTGCGGTCGGCCACGAAGTTGTTACTCGGGTCGACAAGCACGGCCTGGCCCTGCTCCCGGACCCAGAGGTAGCCCTGGACAGGAATCGGCGGCGCGTTGTTCGCCTGTGACTTGCGTCGCGGCCGACGGCGTCTCCGCCGTCCACCGCCGCTGCGTTCCTTCTTCGGCCTCTGATCGTGCTCTTCCGTCATTCCCTGTCCTCGTGTGCGCAGGAGTGACCACTCGGTGGTCGCACGCGCCGCTGACGCTCGGACGGGTCAGCCCGGTCGCCGGGTTCGACCCGCTCGCGCGGGTCATGCCGTTCGCGGTGGAGCGCAGCGGCTGACCATCAACCGCCGTCGGCCTGCCGCGGGCGGACCGGGGCTCGTCTCCTTATACCACGAATCTCGCGCGTACGCTGCGAGGCGACTACGATCCGCCTCTGGTCCAGCGGTCCATCCAGTCGAGCACCACCTCGTGCCACTGGAGCGAGTTCTGGGGTTTCAGCACCCAGTGGCTCTCGTCGGGGAAGTACAGCAGCCGGGATGGTATTCCGAGCCGCTGCAGGGCGTTGAAGGTCCCGATCCCCTGTGTGTCGACCACCCGGTAGTCGCGGTTGCCGTGAATCACGAGCTCGGGTGTCTTCCAGTTGCCGACGAAGTTGACCGGCGAATCCTTGCGATATCCTTCCGGGTTGACCCACGGCGGACCGCCGTGCTCCCACTCGGGGAACCAGAGCTCCTCGGTATCATAGTACGCCATCAGCTCGTCGAGGTTCCCGTCGTGGCACACCAGGGCCTTGAAGCGGTCCGTGTGGCCCTGGATCCAGTTGATCATGTAGCCGCCGAAGCTTGCTCCGGCCGCGGCCATGCGCTCGGGGTCGATCCATCGGTTGGAGGCCAGCACGGAGTCGAGGCCCTTCATGAGGTCCTCAAAGGGTGCGCCGCCCCAGTCGCCGTTGATGGCATCGGTGAAGTCCTGGCCGTATCCGGTCGAGCCGTGGAAGTCGATGGTCACCACCGCATAGCCGTGGGCGGCGTAGACCTCGGGGTTCCAGCGGTAGTGCCAGTGGTCGTCGAAGGATCCTTGGGGACCGCCGTGGATCAGGAACGCCAGGGGATACGACCCCTTGGGGTCGAAGTCGACCGGCTGGATCAGGTATCCCCAGACCTCATCACCGTGGGCGCCGATGAACGAGAACTGGCGGTACTTTCCGAAGTCGAGGTCGGCCAGGTGGCGGCGGTTGAGGTCGGTCACCTTGCGTGCGTCCTGGCCGGGGGCCGCCATCACCATCACCTCCGCAGGCGAGATCAGGCTGTCTTGGAGGAACAGCACGCCACCGCTCGGCAGTGGGCGAGGGTCGGTGTTCGAGTGGCGGGTCACCAGCGCCGCGACATCGCCGGTCGCCGCATCGATGCGGAACAGGGAGTGGTTGCCAACGTTGTCGGCCGTGGCAAGCAGGAAGCGGCCATCGACGGACCACACCAGCGATGCCGGGGAACGGTCCCAGGACTCGGTAAGCGTCGTCGCGGGGCCGTCGGGCCAGTGCATCGTGGTCACGCGGAAACGGTCCGACTCGTAGCCGGGTCGTGCCATGGCGAGCCATGCCAGGGTGTGGCCATCGGGTGAAAACCGCGGCGAGCCGTCCCACGCGGGGTTGGCCTTGGTCAGGCAGCGGGCCGCCGCGGAACCGTCCGTGGGCACGGCCCAGAGGTCGTAGTTTGTCGACCAAGCCTGCTCCGACCCGGGGACGACCTTCGCGGTGTAGACCATCCAGCGGCCGTCAGGAGATACCGAGAAGTCGCCCTCGTCACCCCACGGTGCGGTCGGACAGTTGGCGTCGACGCCGGCCATGAGGTCGACGGGATCGCCGGCGGTGAGGCCGTCCGCATGGAGCGGGAGGCGGAAGACGTGGTTGCGGCGACCATCCTCCCAGGTGTCCCAGTGGCGCACGAAGAGGCGGTCAAAGATCTTGCCGCTCGCCTTGGCGTGGGCGCGGTGGTCGAGCCGGTCGACGGTGCACTGGATCGTGTCCTCGCAGTCGGGGAAGACCGCCAAGCCGAGGTAGAGCGCGGCGCGCGCAGGTCCGACCACGAGCGCGCCGACGTCGAGGGGAAGGTCGGTGATCCGCTCCGCCTCGCCGCCGGTCAGCTTCAGCCGCCAGACCTGGTCCGAGCCGGAACGGCTCGACAGGAAGTAGAGAGTGGAACCGTCGGCCCAGCGGGGGGCCCAGTCGTTGGCCGGGTCGGTGGTGAGGCGGGTGAGATGGCCGCCGTCAAGGTCAGAGATCCAGATGTCCTTGCGGCCGCCGTTCTTCTCGAGGTCCATTGCGGTCACCACGAAGGCGACCCGGGTCCCGTCGGGCGATGGCTGCGGATCGGAGATCCTCTCCATCGCGACGAGGTCCCCGGGGGTGAACGGGCGCGCGGTGGCGAGTGCGGGCGCCACCACCACGGCGAGCATGAGGACGAGCGCGGAACGACGCATGGGGCCTCCCTCCTGCTGAAGCACATCCTAGCCTGCATGTCCCACCACGTCACGTCGCGAGGGCGCCGAGACGGGGGTCGTGGTGGAGGCGTCGAGCGGCGAGGCGTCGAGTCGTATGGGGCCATACGTCGCAGGCGACGAGACGCGAGAGGGCCCGCGACGGCCGCCGAGACGGGGGTCAGGGTGGAGGCATCGGGCGATGGTATCCTCGCGCCCGCCATGGTGAGCCCTCTTCCGCCGTCCCGGATGGTCGCCAGTCGCAGGCCCGCCGTCCTGGTGCTGGCCGACGGCACCGTCTTCCGCGGCTTCGCCGCCGGGGCGGCCGCCGTCGTCGAGGGCGAGGTGGTGTTCAACACTGCCATGACCGGATACCAGGAGATGCTCTCCGATCCGTCCTACCACGGCCAAATCCTGGTGCTGTCGACCTCCCACGTCGGCGAGGTCGGGGTCAACCGCGAGGATCGGGAGTCCGACCGGGTCTGGGCGCGTGCCCTCGTGGTTCAGGACCTCGAGCTCGAGCCTTCGTCGTGGCGCGCGGAGGAGGGTGTCGAGACCTGGCTCGAAGCGCAGGGCATCGCGGTCGGGTGGGGCTTCGACACTCGCGCCATCGTCCGCCACGTGCGCGCGGCCGGGGCGGTCCCGGGCGTACTGGCGACCGACGGAACGGCGCCCGAGGACCTGCTCGCCAGGGCGCGATCGGCGCGAGGGACCGACGGCTGCAACCTCACCTCGGAAGTTGCCTGCCGTGAGCCCTACCGCTGGAGTGAGGGCCCATGGCGGAGCCCGTCCGGTTCCTGGGTGCCGCCGACAGCGGGCGGGCCACGGGTCGCAGTGGTCGACTACGGCGTCAAGCGCTCGATCCTGCGCCGCCTGGTCGGCGAGGGCCTCAAGGTCGAGGTCGTGCCCCCCGGCGTCTCCGCTGCAGATCTGGTCGGAGGGGGCTTCGAAGGGGTGGTGCTGTCCAATGGCCCTGGCGATCCGGCGGCCGTGGCCGGCGGGCCAGACCTGCTGGCCACCCTCGCGGGAACGGTGCCGATGCTGGGCATCTGCATGGGGCACCAGCTGCTCGGCCTCGCCCTGGGCGGCCGCACGGTGAAGTTACCTTTCGGGCACCATGGCGGCAACCACCCGGTGCGCGAGCTCGCCACGGGACGGGTGCTGATCACCGCCCAGAACCACAACTACGCGGTCGAGGAGGCCTCGCTGCCGCGCGAGGTGGAGGTCACTCACATCAACCTCACCGACGGCACCGTCGAGGGTCTCGCCCACGCCCGGCTCGGGATCGAGGCGGTGCAGTTCCACCCGGAGGCCTCGCCAGGTCCGAACGACGCGGTCGGGCTCTTCGCGCGCTTCGCGGCGCGCTGCCGCGGAGACTCGCGGTGAGCGCGCGCTCGGCCGTGCCCGGGACCGTGTGCATCCTCGGTGCCGGACCGATCCGCATCGGCCAGGCCTGTGAGTTCGACTACTCCGGCGTTCAGGGCGTCAAAGCGCTGCGCGAGGAGGGGTGCCGGGTGGTGCTGGTCAACTCCAACCCGGCCACGGTGATGACCGACGCCCGCCTGGCCCACCGCACGTACGTCGAGCCGCTGACCCTGGAGTCGGTGACCGCGGTGCTCGAACGCGAGCGCCCAGACGCCCTGGTGCCGACCCTGGGCGGCCAGACCGCCCTCAATCTCGCCGTCGAGCTCCACGACGCCGGCGTCCTCGAGCGCCTCGGCATCGACCTCCTCGGGGCCTCGGTGGAGTCGATCCGGCTCGCCGAGGATCGCGAGCGTTTCCGCCTCGCCATGGATGCCGCCGGCGTCCCGGTGCTGCCGGCGCACACCGTCGCCTCGGTGGAGGAAGGGCTCGCGGCGATCGAGGACATCGGTCTTCCGGCGATCCTTCGCCCATCCTTCACCCTCGGCGGTTGGGGCGGCGGTGCCGCCCACGATCGCGACGCATTCACGGCGCTGCTCAAGCGCGGCCTCGAGGTCTCGCCGACCCATCAGGTGCTGGTCGAGGCCTCGGTGCTCGGATGGAAGGAGTTCGAGCTCGAGGTGATGCGCGACGGCACCGGCACCTTCGTGGTCGTCTGCTCGATCGAGAACCTCGACCCGATGGGCATCCACACCGGCGACTCGATCACCATCGCGCCCTCACAGACCCTGACCGACCGCGAGTACCAGGCGCTGCGCGACGGCGCACGTCGGGTTCTCGATGCGGTCGGGGTGGCCACCGGCGGTGCCAACGTCCAGTTTGCAGTCGACCCCCGCGACGGGCGCTGGGTGGTGATCGAGATGAACCCGCGGGTGTCGCGCTCGTCCGCGCTCGCCTCCAAGGCGACCGGCTTCCCGATTGCGCGTATCGCCGCCAAGGTCGCGCTCGGCAGCCGCCTCGACGAGATTGTCAACGACATCACCGGCAGCACCCCGGCCTCGTTCGAGCCGGCGCTCGACTACGTGGTGGTGAAGCTACCGCGCTTCGCGTTCGAGAAGTTTCCGGGTGCGGAACCCCTGCTCGGGACCTCGATGAAGGCGGTCGGTGAGGTCGCCGGGATCGGGCGCAGCTTCGAGGAGGCACTGCTCAAGGCGGTGCGCTCGCTCGAGGTCGGACGCGACTCGCTCGAAGCGCCGGCGGCCACGGCGGCGGCGGACGACGACGAGCTCGCGCACCGCCTCGGGCGCCCGAGCCCGGACCGCCTGTGGGAGGTCGCCGAGGCGCTGCGGCGCAGCTTCGCCATCGACCGGATCGTTGCACTGACCGCCATCGATCCGTGGTTCGTGCGCCGCATCGCCGGCCTGGTAGGCTGCGAGGCCGCGCTCGCCGAGCCCGGAGCCGCCGACGATGCCGGGCTGCTCGCCGGTGCCAAGCGTGTCGGAGTCGCCGACGCCCAGCTCGCCCGCGCGTGGCGGCTGACCCGGGACGAGGTTCGACGGCGCCGGATCGAGACCGGCACGCGCCGGGTCCGGCGTCGGGTCGACACCTGCGCCGCTGAGTTCGAGGCCCGGACGCCCTACCTGTACGGCTCATTTGGCGACCTCGACGAGCAGCCTCCTCCGCGCCGGCCGGTTGTCATTCTCGGCGGCGGTCCGGTGCGCATCGGCCAGGGCATCGAGTTCGACGCCTGCTGCGTCGAGGCGGTGGGCGGCCTCAACGAGCAGGGCTTCGAGGCGGTGATGGTCAACTGCAACCCAGAGACGGTATCGACCGACTACGACGCCGCCGACCGGCTCCACTTCGACCCTCTCGACGCCGAAGACGTGCTCGACATCTGCGCCGCCGAGCGCCCGGTCGGGGTCATCGTCCAGCTCGGAGGCCAGACGCCGCTCAAGCTCGCCGCCGACCTCGAGCGCGCGGGGGTGCCGATCTGGGGCACGCCGCGGGACGCCATCGACCGCGCCGAGGACCGCGGGCGATTCTCGGAGCTGCTCGCCGAGCTCGGGCTGCGCCAGCCGCCGGGGCGCATGGTCACCTCGATTGAGGAGGCCGCCGAGGCCGCGGAGTCGCTCGGCTACCCGGTGCTGGTGCGTCCGTCCTACGTGCTCGGCGGGCGCGCCATGGAGACCGTCTACGGACGCGATCAGCTCGCCGGCTACCTCGCTCGCGCCGCCGAGGTCGAACCCGATCGGCCGGTGCTGATCGACCGCTTCCTCGAGCGTGCGCTCGAGGTCGACGTCGACGCCGTTGCGGACGGTGACCGGGTGGTCATCTGCGGCATCCTCGAGCACATCGAGGAGGCCGGCGTGCACTCCGGGGACTCGGCGGCGGTGACCCCTCCGGTGAGCCTCCCGCTCGAGCTCCAGGCCGAGCTCCGGCGCCAGGTCCG
>CAZQYU010000027.1:3689-21909 GCA_964597585.1 uncultured Thermoanaerobaculia bacterium | reverse complement strand
AGGGGTCGTGGTACGGGACTCTCTGGCATAGGTCGTCCACACCGTCACCAGCCGGTCGGGGTCTGGGTAGGGCAGGGGCTTCAAGAGGAGCGTGTCGACCACCGTGAACATCGCCGTCGCCGCCGCGATACCGAGCGCGAGCACGACCACCACCGTGGCCGTGAAGCCCGGCGAGCGCCGCAGGCCGCGCACGGCGTACCGCGCGTCCTTCACGAAGTCGCTCGCGAGCCGCCCGGCCGCGCCGCGTGCCCGGACGGCATCCTCGACCCGGTCGAACCACCGGCGGATCGCCGGTTCGCGGTGCCGGCGCCCTGCACGGCTCATCCGGAGGGCGAGGTTGTCCCAGTCGCCCGCGTGGCGCTCGATCTCCTGCTCGGCTTCGGCCTCACTTGCGCCCCGCGCCAGCGCCTCCTCGTAGATCTCCTGGAGCTGGCTCGCCAGCTCCTCGACGATCCGCTCCGTCCGTCGTCGGTCGATCTTGGGCAGCGGTAAATGGTCGCGAACGTAAGCTCGCCAGTCAGGCATGGCTTCCCTCCACCACCAGTCCGACCGCGGTGATGAACTCCTGCCACTGCTCGCGCTGCTGGGCGAGAACCCGTCGGCCGTCCGCCGTCAGGCTGTAAAAGCAGCGCCGCCGCTCGCCGGCCTTCTCCACCCACCGGCCGACGATCCAGCCGCGGTTCTCCATCCGGGCGAGCACCGGATAGAGCGTCGAGACCTTGAACTCGAGCCGGCCGCCCGAGCGCAGCTCGATCGTCTGTCCGATCTCATAGCCGTGCCGGGGCCGATCCGTCAGCATCGAAAGTACGAGCAGCTCCATGCTTCCCTTCTTGAGCTCGGGACTGAACATCGCGCCTCCATATTCCGCGTCGCGTTATATCGCGTCACAGAGTGTACGCAACCTCGCGGCGTCGGGTTGCAGGTTCCGGTCCAGCCTTCTACGGCCGACCGCCCGCCACAGCCGGGAGCGCCGAGATCCGCGATTGTGGAGATCGTTGGCTCTACAATTCGATCCCATGGCGACGCCGCTGATCAACGCAACCGGGACGCGAAAGCCGTCGATGGGGCGCGAGTCCACAACGCTGCCCAGTGCCGAGCGCACCACGCGAGGTATCGGCCCACGAACCGAGACGTGACATGAGCTTCGCTCGCCGCGCAACCGGTCTGCGCGAACGGATCGACGATCCTTCGTGCGATTCGATTTCACCGTCTGCAATCACGTCCTTCACCACCTGGCGGATGAGGAGATTCCGGGGTTCCTCCACGACATTGCCGGGTTGACCCGGGTGGTCGCCGTGTTGACCGACGCGGTCAGGAGCCGCACCGCACATTCGCTGTTCACCCTGATCACAGCGCCGCTGTTTCACGGATCTTTCATCGTCGAGGACGGCCGGGTCTCGATACGGCGCAGCTTTCGGCCCCACGAGCTGAGGGGGCTGGCCCCCCCGGTGTGGGACGTCATGCGGGTGTTTCCGTTCCGGCATGCCATGGTGTATCGCGCCCCACAGGGGGAACGACAAGAAGCTGGAGGTCCTCTCACCGGCACGGGACTTTGAGGGGTGCCGGCCGCCGTTACAGTGGGAGACAGTGGAGGTTTCAATGAACACGAAGAAGCTCTTGATCGTCAGCGTGGCAGCGCTGCTGGTACTGGCGACAGCTTGCATCTCCAGTGAGGATCCCAATCGCCGCGCCAAGCAGGCGACCGCCATTGGCGCCGCCGCCGGAGCGGTGGCGGGGGCGGTCATCGGCAACCAGAGTGGGAACCCGACGACCGGGGCCGTCATCGGCGCCGCCGCCGGTGCTGGAATCGGCGCCGCCGTCGGCCACCGCCGCGACAAGATGGCAGCGGAGATGCGGGCGATCGACAACGTCGCGGTGCAGCCCTCGAGCACCGATCCGGAGCAGCTCAGCCTCATCGTCAACAATCGAGTGCTCTTCGACACCGACTCGGCGACCCTGCGCACGGCCTCCCTGGGCACACTCAACGACATCGCCGGCGTCCTCGGCCGCTACCCCGACGCGACCCTCACGGTAGTCGGCTACACCGACAGCACCGGCAGCGAGGTGCACAACCAGGAGCTTTCCGAGCGCCGGGCCCAGGCGGTGCGCAACTTCCTGATCTCGAGTGGGGTGGTGGGTAACCGCATCACCGCCGTAGGGCTCGGCGAGTCCGATCCCATCGCTTCCAACCTCAGCGACGAGGGCCGGCAGCAGAATCGGCGGGTGGAGTTCCGGGTCCACGTGGCGAGCTGACACCGAGGGAGGGTGTACCACGTCTCCAACCGGCTGACGCGGGGCGAGCAGGCGTTGGCGAGCTTGAGAAGGAAAGAGGCGGCGGCGAGCACGAACACCGGGAGCCGGGCACAGTACGAGCTGATGTCCCACTGGGAGCCGTGCCAGCCCCCCTCGCCGGAGATGCCGATGAAGTTGGTGCTCTGCGGTCGGGGCAGGTTTCCTCGAGGTTCACACAACACCTGGCGCCCATCTCGCCTGACCCGTCGAAGGCGAAGATGACGCCGAGATCAGCCGAGGCTTCGTCGGCCTCGTCCTGCGTGAAGCGGACGAAGTTGTTCACGTCGCGATATCCGTCGACCTCGGTGTACGGGGCCAGGCTGATGCCGATGTTCGCCGGCAGCTTGTGGTCCGTCGTCAACTTGACCACCTTCGTGCACGGGCGGGTGCAGGGTCGGATCTCGCCCTTCTCTCTCACTGGCCGGACCACTGTTCACCTCCTTCGGCTGCCATGGTCGGAGAGACGACTCGCGAGACCTCGCGGCGATGCGCGGGGCGGCACCCGATTCACAATTACTCTGTCGTTGGTCAGAATCTCGGCCGTCTCGGCCTGTGGGTGGGGCGCGCCATCGCGGGCCGCCTACGCGGGATGGGCACGCCGCTGGAGCTCCACGAGCTTGCCGACGCGGGACACTTCGTGACCGAGGAGCAGCCTGCGTCCGTCGCCCACCTGCTCGCGGCCTGGCTCGACCGGCACGAGCCAGTGGGCCAGGGGAGCCGGTGACCCTGTTGTGATGCGGCCGGCTCGACCGCATACCGGGCCGCACGCCCGGGTTCGCAGTACCCGCGAAGCGGCGGCTGCGCCGCCGGAACAGGCGGGACACCCGCACCGGAGGAACACGAAGCCCCTCACTCCTCGCTCTCGGCTCTTCACCAGCGGTGCAGCCGCCACGCGGCTTTGCCGCCTCCGGGGTCGGGCACCACCGGGATGGTCGTCGGGTCGCCGGTCCGGTTGTCGACCACCGACGCGTACGCCCACAGCCGGCAGCCCGAGCCCTGGACCTCGACGGTCGCGTAGGCGAGCTCGCGCCCGGCGGTTCCCGCGGCGGCGAAGACGTCGTTGACCTGGCTCCACCGCCCCGCCTCGACGGACCGCACCACCGGGCTGCCCAAGCTGGCGCCGGTCGAGGTGAAGAGCCTGACGGTAGCGGCGCACGCGGTGTCGGCCAGCGCGATCAAGCCGACATTGGTGCGGTAGTCGGCGTCCCCCTTGAGCTGTGCCAGAACACCAGTTTCCCCGGGTGCGATGCCGTCCTCGGGCGTGAGACCGGGCAGATACTGGCCGAAGGTCCCGGTGTCGGTCGTGTTGTAGGTTCGAGCCGCCACCAACAGGGGCGCATGGGAGCGCAGCTCGACGGCGCCCGAGACGTGGTCGTCAGGATCTCTCAGGAACACCGACTCGACCACGTCGCGCCAGTCGAGGGTGCACCAGGGCGAGACGAAGGCTCCGGTCGGATCGGGTTGCTCGACGTCCATCAGGCGTGCCGTCATGCCTGCGCCGGTGCCGGTGGGGTTGATCCCGGCGATGTCGGACCGCCAGGTGGTGCCCTCTGCGCCGGCCACGTGCGCCACCGCCGGAATCAGAGTGCGGTAGGCGCCGCCGTTGGCAGACACGGTCACGCGGACCGAGGCCGAGCCGGTCGCGCCGGCTCCGTCGTCAGCAGTGAGGGTGAGGCTGTGCTCGCCCTCAGACAACCCGGTCGCGATCAGTGATGACCCGGTGCCGAGGGTTCCGTCGCGGCTCGAGCTCCACTCCAATCCGTCGTCCGCGAGCTCCCCGTGCTCTGGATCCCACGCGAATCCGCGCAGCTCGACCGGCTCGCCTGGGAGCACGACGGAGCCGTCCGCGGGCGTCGAGATGCCCACCAGAGGGCCCTTCGAGGCGACGCTGAAGGTGCCGTCGGAGGCGTCGGTGGTCTCGTTGAAACCGTCGCTGGCGACCACGCGCAGCCGTGCGCTCGAGCTGCCGGGGACGGTCGCCGTGTTCCAGGGGAAGCTGGTGCCCTGAAGGTCGACCGCGACCGGAGTCCAGTCGTCTCCGTCGGCGGAGTACTCGAGGCGGAAGCTGAGGTCGTCGCCGTCGCCGTCCGACGCGGTCCAGCGGACGGAGAACGGTCCGGTCAGGTTCTCGCCGCCATTCGGGGCCAGCAGCTGCACGGTCGGAGCGTGGGCCGAGGCCGACACCGCGGCGGCCTCGGCGCCGCCGGCGGTTACCCGCAGGCGCGCGACGCCAGCGCCCCCTGCGACGGTGGCGACGAACGGCATCGGGTCCCGCTCGACCGGGCCGTCGCCGGCGAGGGCGATCAGAGGTGAGAAGCTCCGGCTGGAGAGGACCGTGCCGTGAGAGTCCTGTGCCTCGAGTGCGAGATCGCCGTCCAGCAGCGAGGGTCCGTTGTCGATGCCGTGCCAGGGCACGATGCGGTCGATCGTCACGCCGCCGTCCGAGCCGACCGTGCCGATCACGGTGATCCAGTCGCCGGCCCCGGCGGTCGAGGCGCCGGCGGAGAGCACCAGCGACTCGCGTAGCAGGTCCCATGTGCGCTGGTCGACCCAGCGCTCCGTGCGCGGCGCGTTGCCCATGAAGTCCTTGAGCTTGAGTGGAAAGCGCTTGGAATCCGTGACCGACGTGTGGAGCAGGAGCGTGTCCGTGAAGCCGTCCTCGACGGGGCAGCCGGAGAAGTACTGCTGGCACGCGGCGGTGTCGGGGTTGCGCGACGACGCCTCGCCGCCGTAGGTGTCTCCGAGCAGGAACGTGTGGCCGATCTCGTGGGCCGCCGTAGCGGCCATCTGGCCGGTCGGTGCGATCCGCACGAAGACCGTAGGGGAGTTGCAACTGAAGCCGTAGTCGTGGATCAGGCTCGCGGACCTACCGCAGTCGGACAGGCCGCGGCTGAGCAGCCCGGCGCTGGCGGTGAAGAAGGCCACGTGTGTGAACGCGTCGCTGCGTTGCTTCTGCGCGACGTACCAGGCGCGCACCTTGTCGTGGGTGTCGTCCTCGTTGGTGAAGGTGATGCCGGCCTGAACCGGCGTGACGCGCACCCGGTCCTCGCTGACCGGGTAGGTCGAGCGCAGGAACGAGAACGCCGCGGCGCCCTGGGCGAGCGTCGCCGGGTTGTCGCCGTCGGCCATGACCGCGACGTTGAGCGTGCGGCCGGCCCGCTCGAAGCGCAGGTCCTTGCGGGTGCGGGTGAGGTGCTTCCTCAGGTCCGGCTTGGAGGCCCCGGCCGGGAGCCGGTCGGGATGGCGAGGATCGATCTCCACCTGCAGCTCGACCTTTCCCTCCGCCAGGGCGGACGACGGGGTGATGGTGAAGTTCAGCGTGTCGGCGCCCCGCCAGCGGTCGACGCTGCCCCAGGTGGCGCCACGGGCCTTGACCTCGACGGGAGCGACCGCCGTGAACGGCGACCCGGCGATCGGGGAGCCGTTCCGGCGTACGTGCAGCCGGGCCACCGTTGCGGTCTTGCCGGTGGTGCAGCCGGTGCCCTCGCACTCGACCGGGACCCGGATCACGGTCCGGTGGTCGGCGAGGCACGGCGCCGCGGTCGTGCACTGGGAGGTCACGCCCTGCTGGACCACGGGCCGGCCGACGACCAGGCTCGAGACGTAGAAGAGATCCTTGCCCTTGAAGGTCTCGCCGTGGGGCGAGGTGACGATGACGTCCCGGGGCCCCTCCTTGAGGCCCGAGAATCCCTTTAGCTTCCCGGTCAGCGAGCTGCAGCCGGAGACGCCGCAGTCGGAGGTCCGGACGTCCGTGGCGGTGAGCACCGATCCGCTCCCCTCGATGCGGAGCTGGGGATCGACCTCGGGGAAGCCCTCGCCGCTCACCACCACCGTCAGCGGCTCCTCGAAGTACTCCTTGTCGCCGGTGAAGTTGGGGGCGACGCCGGGCTCGATGGTCATCGGCGTCCCGGACCCGACGCAGGGCGAGAACTCCGACGTGTTGCCGGCCGCGTCGGTGGCGGTGGCGGCGAGGCCGACGCCCTCCACGGAACCCAGCGGGAACAGGAAGTCGGCGTGCCCTGCGGCGTCGGTCGTGGTGTCGAGCGCGGCGAGGAACAGGTCGCCCTCGCCGTACCCGGAGGGGTCGCAGGCGTCGTTCGTGAACAGCTCGATGCGAAACGTGGAGGAGGGCGTGCTGTCGAGCGTGCCCGCGATCCCGTCGCCCGTCACCTGCAGCACGGGGTGGTTCTGGAGCCCGTTCGGACCGTCGTCGGCGTCTCCCGGGTCGTTGGGCGTCGAGGCGGTGGCGTTCTCGAAGAATGCGATCCCGAGCCGGCCGTTGGCGTCGATCCGGTTGCCGAGCACCGACACCCGGCGTCCGGCGAGGATCGCCACGCCGTGGTGGGTGTTGTGGGTGATGATGTTCTCGGTGCGGCTCCCGGTCCCGCCGATGAGGACGCCGTCCGGTACCTCGCCGGCGGGCTCGTCGCCGGTGACAAGGACTCCGGGACCGCTGCCTGGATCTGCCGCGTCGCCGAGGGTGTTGCCTTGCACCACGACGTTGCGAGCCCGCTCCCCGGAGATGATCAGCTCCGCGCTGCCGCTGCCGGAGATGGTGTTGCCCTGCTGACTCCCGGAGCCGCCCACGGTGGCGTTGCCGGAGGCGATCCCGAGGCCCTGGAGCTCGGATCCCGAGATCTCGTTGCCCTGCACGATGACGATCTCGTCGTCGTCGCCGAGGAACGTCATGCCGCCCTGGTTGTCGACCAGCTCGTTGTCGATCACCCGGGCGGTGCCCGACATCTCAGAGCTGGGGTAGTACGACTTTTGGATGCCGGCAAACCTGCGGTTGCCGACCAGCCGGTTGTTCTCGATCACCACGTCGGGACCGACCAGGACGATGCCCGGCGAGCACCCCTGGATGACGTTGCGCTGGGCGGCGTTCGGCCCTCCGATCTGACTTCCGGGCGTGCCGCTGGAGACCTTGATTCCGTTTCCGCGGCAGGTCGCAGCCGTGGTTCCGTCGCGGTGCAGGCCGATCAGGCAGCCCTCCACGATCTGGCCGCCGTCGTCGTGGATGTTGATGCCGCCCTCCCGGCAGCTGTGGATCGCGAGGTTCCGGATCACCGACGTCTGCTGCATCACCAGGCAGTCCTGGCGAATGCCCGGGTTGTCCCACGGGATCGCGGAGCCGTCGATCTCGACCACGCCCTGGGAGCTGCCGTCGATGGTCGTTCCGGCGAGGATCCAGGGCAGGTCGTCGCTGCCCTCGCTCTGGGCGGTGAGCCTGACGACGGGAACCGAGAACGTGATCGTGACACCGCCTCCTTGGTGCCGCGCCTGCTCGAGGGCGGCCCGGAACGTGCAGGAGCCCGACTCGGCGAGGCACTGCCCGTCGGCGCCGTCGGCGTCGGGCTCGTCGGCCGACGAGTCGACGACGTAGGTGGCCAGGGCCCGGGTCAGAGCGGCCGCCGGTGCGGGGACGCCGTCGGCCAGCACCACCAGGTCCTGCATGGCGTCGGGGTTGAGCCGGGCCGGAGCCACGGCGAGGACGCTCTCCTGGAGCTCGAGGTCGACGCGCGCCGGCTCGAGTCCGGCCGTGGAGGCGGTGAGCTGCGCGCGCGACGGGTAGACCGACAGCCGGCGGGCCGCGGGATCGAGCACGATCAGGTCGCCCCGGCCGTCGCCCGAAAGCCGCGCCGATGTGAGCCGGGTGGCCGAGCTCGGGGTCGCCCGGGCGACGATCGGCGGTTCCTCGTCGTCGGCGGTGTGTGCGGCGTCGATCACCCTCACCGTGCCGTCGTCGAGAAGCACGGCGATGTCCGGCCGGTCATCGCCGGCCGCGCCACAGAGCGTCGCGGACAGGACCGTGCCGGGCAGCCGGATCGTGCGCCGCTCGGCCTCGGGCACGTTCGCCGCCTCCGGGGCAGCCAGCCGGCGGTCGCGGCCGCGCACCACCTCGAGACGATCGCCGCACACCGCCGTGACGTCGGGCCAGGTGCCTGCGATGACGCGTCCGACCAGGATCGCCCCCGCGGGTTCGGGCAGCGAGACCAGCTCTGGCGTGGCACTGAGGGCGCCCTCCGGTCCCTCGAAGACCGCGAGCCCCGGACCGGCCGGGCTGCCGTCGAAGGCGACCACGATGTCGTCCAGCCCGTCGGGCCGGTTCACGTCGGCAACGGCGAGCGCGGTCACGCGCCCTGGCAGCGCCAGGACCTCCGGCGCGGCCAGGCCGCCCGCCCCGTCCCCGGCCAGGACCAGCAACGACGGTTCGCCGTCGCCCGCGACCACGGCATCGGGGTGTCCGTCCCCGTTCACGTCGCCGACCGCCACCCACCGCGGCTCGCGGTCGAGTGTGACGACCGTCGCCTGCTCGAGGAACGGGCCGTTCCGGCCCGCACCGGCCGCGCGCCGGGCGACCGCCTCGGGCGCGTTGGGGAACAGTAGGTCGGGGTTGCCGGCGAAGACCGCGAGCGTGCCGCGGCCGTCCGCCGCACCGACCACGAGCACCTCGGGCATCGCGTCGTGGTCGAGGTCGGCGACGGCCATCGCCCGGGGGTGCTCGAGGGCGACTGCGGCAGCCGGCTGGAGCGAGGCGCCGCCGCGAACCTGCTGGGCGCGGGCAGGGGCGAGCCGGAGCCGGTGCTCCGACGCCTCGAGCGCCGAGACCAGCAGCCGGCCTGGCCCCGCCGTGTCGAGCTCGAGGCGCGTGCCGACGGCGGGCCGGCGCGAGAGCGCCTCGACCGTGTCGCGGTCGGACGCGCCGACCGTGAACGACGAGGCAGTGGGCGACGACGCCGGGAGGTCCGGTACCGACTCCGCGCCGGGGGCGACGGAAGGCGCCGCGCCCGATGCCGTCAGGGTCGGTGCAGCTCGGACCGGGATCGTGGTCGGGTCGCCGGTGGCGTTGTCGATCACCGAGGCGTAGACCCAGGCACGTGCCCCGGCCGGGCTGATCGTGACCTCCGCCGCCGCGAAGTCCTCGTGCTCGACCCCGGCGCGCTCGAAGACCCGGTCGCTTTGCGCCCACCGTCCGGGATCGGCGGCGAGCATGACATCCGAGCCGAGCTGGGCGCCGTCCCGACCGAGCAGGCGGATTCGCACCGTGGCCGTCCGGTCTCCAGGGTTGGCGAGGCCCACGTTGGTCCGGAAGTCGGCTCCTCCGCGGAGGAGTGGCAGGTAGCCGACGGTCCCGGCGGGCAGGGCGTCCGCGGCCGACAACGCCGGCTCGTACTGGCCGAAGGTGCCGTCCGGGGTCTGGTTGTAGGTCCGTGACACCGCCACCAGCGGCTGGCTGCTGTCAAGGCGGACGCTGCCCGAGACCGCGTCCCCGGGGGCGAAGCCGAACACCGTCTCGAGCACGTTGCCCCACTGGGTTGCGGACCCGGCGGTCAGCGATCGGGTGCGGGTTCGCGATTCGGTGGCCGACAGGAAGGTGAGGGTGACCTCGGCGGCGGACGAACCGCGGTTGACGGCGGCGATGTCGGTCCTCCAGAGGGTGTCGCCCGTCCCGCGGACGTGGGCGACGGCCGGCACCAGCAGTGACTGCCCTGACGGGCCGGCCTCGACCCTGAGGGTCCCCGTGTCGCTGCAGGTCTTCGAGCCCAGGGTGACCGTCGCGTTCCACGAGTAGGTCCCCGCGGCGGAGTAGGTGTGGGTCGGGTTCTGGAGCGTGGATGACCCGCCGTCGTCGAAGTCCCAGGCGAAGGTCGGCGAGCCCGCGCACCCGGCGGCGGCGTAGCTGAGGCCGAAGCCGACGCCTTCGCCGACTGCCGCGCCGGCCGGCGCCGTGGCGTCGCAGGTGAGGTTGCACGGGTTGGACTCCGTGACCGAGATGAGCTGCTGGCTGAAGCAGCGCGCGGCGCCGTCGGTTGCGGCGAGCGTGACCCGGTAGTCGCCGGGCGTCGTGTAGGTGTGGCGCGGGTTGGTGGCGGTGGACGATGCGTCGTCGCCGAAGCGCCAGTCGACCGACGGCGAAGCGCCGGGCAGGACGATCAGGTGGCTGGCGAAGTCGACGGTGAGCGGCGCCGCTCCGCTGGTCGGCGAGGCCTCGATGCGGCAGCCGAGGGTGGGGGAGATCTCGGTGATCATCTGGATGTCGTCCAGGCGCGCACCGAAGCCGCTGTGGCCCGACGGGCTCGACTCGAACAGGATGAAAAGCTGATTGCAGACCTGGGTTGTCAGGTCGCCCACCGAGGGCCACTGCCTGAGGTTGAAGATCAGCCGCCACCAGGGTGTCCAGGTTCCCTGGAAGACCCACCCGTGGAGGAACTGGTCGGAGCCCGGGAAGTACACGCCGAGCTTGTCCTGGCTGTCCATGTCGAGGCGGACGTGGAGGCTCAGCCAGGCCGCGGAGGCGTTGCGGATGTCTTCGCACTGGCCGTCCCAGAACCAGTTCGAGACGCCGTCGGGAAAGCCGCTCGCGCAGGCCAGCGCCGAGCCGCTCGAGCCGCCCCGCACGGCGTCCAGCGAGTAGCTCCCGGCGTGGCTGTCGCACGTGGTCCGCTCCCAGGTGTAGGCGCCGCCGGTCGAGTCGGAGCGGGTCCAGCGCTGCCAGGGGCTGCTCTCGAACCCTTCGCTGAGCACGGTTCCGAGCCCTGCCGCGCTCGCCTCAGGCGCCTCGACGCCGGGGAGCGCCGCGGCGGGCCGCAGCCTCACCGACGGCCTCTTCAGGAGGTACGGCGAGCCCTCGGACGCGTCCCGGAGTACCTGCGCCAGCGCATCGAACCGTGCCGTGCCGGCGTTCCGCTCGGTGCGGACCAGCGAGCCCGCGAGCGTCTCGAGCTGAGAGGATCCCGCCGTCGCGTCGCCCAGGAGGCGCGAGCCCTCGGAGGTCGTCTCGAGCAGGCTGTCCGTGCTCAGGACGAGCAGCCGCCCCTCGTCGGGCAGGTAGAGGGCGGCGGTCGCCGCTCCGAAGACCAGCTCGACCGTCCCCGGATCGAGCCCGACCAGCTCGTGGATCGACTCCGGCTCCGGTGACGCCGCCGGTGGCGTCGGAGGCGAGGCGCCGGCGGGCAACGCCGCTGCGACCAGAACCGTTGCGGCGAGGGCGAGCCGCCACATCCATCCGTCGAGCGGCATCGTGTCCCAGGCTTCTCGTCGGTGACTCCTGGCTCCGGCCATCGCGCGCCTCCCGTGAGTGATCAGGGGATGTCAACTCCACAGTATGGGTATGGATCGCGTGCGTCAATCATAGATGGGATATGTTTTCTCGACTCATGATCGGTTTCTGAACATGCGCGGGACGACCGTGCCTGCAAAGCCCTGGTGCGCGAAGTGGCGCGTCGGGCCCGAGAGTCGCCGGAACCGTCTCATCCACAGCCTCCTCTGGTTCGCCCTGGCGGTCGCGCTGGTGGCCACTCTCTACCGGAGGGTCCACGGCGCGAGCGCGGTCGCAGGCCTCGCCGGTCTTCTGTTCGCGGTGGAGGACGCCCACGCGTGGCTGGCGAACCGCAATGCCCTCGTGTGTCTCGTGTGCGGGGCAGCGGTGACCGGGCTCCTCGCTCGGCTCTGGACCCTGCTGCGGCGCGAGCGGCTGGCCCGCGTCTGGTTCCTCGGCATGGCCTTGTCGGTCATCCCTCTCTGCGCGGCCTTTCCCATGGACAGGCTGCTCGTGTTCTCCGGCATCGGGGCATTCGGCCTGATGGCGCTTCTGCTCCGACATGCCGGCGTATGGCCCTGGGAGCCGGGGCGCCCATGGGGATGGCGGCGGGTGGCAACGAATGCAGGCCCGCTCGTGAGACGGAATCTCTTTTTTGGTGCCGTTGTTGCAGGCAGCTGGAGGCAAGACTCATGTCGCACGAAGACGATGTGCGCGAGGCGTCACGTTCGTTCTACGCCGCCCTGAACCGCATGCTCGGCGGTGATTCCGGCTCCATGGCGGACATCTGGTCGCACGGCGACGAGGTGACCGCGATGCACCCGCTCGGAGGTCGCGTGGTCGGGTGGAAGGGTGTGGAAGGGTCGTTCGCGAAGGTGGCCGGCCTGGCGACGGGCGGCCAGGTCGCTCTGAGAGATCAGCTGATCCACGTGCTCGGGGACGTCGCCTACGAGGCGGGGACCGAGCAGGGCGGGGCGACGCTCGCCGGCGAGAAGATCTCGCTCGACCACCGCGTCACCAACATCTATCACCGCGAGGGCGGGGCGTGGAAGATCGTCCACCACCACACCGACATCTCTCCCGCCATGGTGAATCTCGCCTCGCGGCTCTAGCCCCGACAGCTTGGAGCCTGGTACCCGACGGAGCACGAGGCCCCCGCCGGGGCGTGAGGCGCCGGGCGCCCGGCGGGGTGTGCCGTGCTCCTGCGGCGGAGGTGAGGACGGGTATAGTTGTCGCAATCATGGGCCTGCGCCTTGTCGTCCAGCTCAACGGCCGCTCGCTGAGGCTCCCCCTGGACCCGGGAGAGCACGAGCTCGGCTCGAGCCCCGAGTGCAGACTCCGCATCGGGCATCCCACCGTATCCCGTCGGCACGCCGTCGTCGCCGTCGGCGACGGCGCCGCCATCGTCACTGACCTCGACTCGTCCAACGGCACCCGGGTTGATGGCGCGAGGGTCCACGGCCCGACCGAGATCGTGCCCGGTGCCCGGCTCCGCTTCGGCAGTGTCGAGGCGCGGCTCGAGAAGGTCGGGGAGGACGAGCTCGCGGCGGGGATCGTCCTCGACGCGCCGCCCGCCCGGCAGGTCGATGTGAGCCGACCCGAAACCCCACCGTCCACCGTCGGAATGGCGGTCCTCGAGGCCTTCAGCCTCGGCTGCCTGCCGGATCTGGTCGAGCGGTTGGTGAGGGGTGAGTCGCGCGAGCAGATGGCGCGGGCGGTCGGGGCTGCGCTCCTGCAGAGCCTGCCGTGCCGCCGGGTCGAGGTCGTGAGCACCGGAGTCGAACGGGAGGGCGTGCTCTTTATCGGCGAGCGCGAGCGCTCCAACCCGACCACAGACGTCACGGTCTCGGCCGGCGAGGACATCGCCCTCACGGTCGCGTTCCCGAGTGCCACCATCGCCACCGCCTTCCAGCCGTTGCTGCGCACCGCGGTGGCGCTCATCGGGGCCGCGGGTCGTCACCAGCCGGCGGCCGGCGCCAGCACCGCTCCCCGCACCGAGCCACCCCGACCCCCCGACCCGCCGTCGTTGGTTGCCGAGGTCCGCGAGATGTACCGCAAGGCGACGCGGGTCGCACCGAGCAAGGTCAGCGTCCTCATCCGCGGCGAGTCGGGTACCGGCAAGGAGCTTCTCGCTCGGTATCTGCACGCCGCCTCCGACCGCGCCGGTCGGCAGCTGGTGACCTTGAACTGCGCCGCTCTGCCGCGAGACCTCCTCGAGAGCGAGCTGTTCGGCGTCGAGCGCGGCGTTGCCACCGGTGTCGACGCCCGCGCCGGCAAGTTCGAGGCCGCTGACGGCAGCACCCTGTTTCTCGACGAGATCGGCGACATGGCCCCCGAGACCCAGGCGCGGATCCTGCGCGTGCTCGCCGAGGGACAGGTCTACCGGATCGGCGGCCACGAGGCGCGGCCCGCCGACGTCCGGGTGATCTCGGCGACGAACCGCGACCTGCCGGCCATGCTGGCGTCCGGTGCGTTCCGTGCGGACCTCTTCCATCGGATCGCCGACTGGGTGGTCGAGGTGCCGCCGCTGCGCGAGCGTCGGGCCGACATTCCCAACCTCGCCGCCCATTTCCTGGCCCGCGCCTGTGCCGGCCGGGGCGTGCGCGCGGCCGGGATCTCCCGTGCGGCCGTGGCTGCGTTGACCGCGTACAGCTGGCCGGGCAATGTCCGACAGCTCGAGAGGGAGATGGGCCGCGCCGCCCTCTTCCTCGACGACGGCGAGCTGCTCGAGACCTCGCAGCTCCAGGAGGAGATCTCAGGCGCCGCCGTCGACGCGGACGACAGCCTCAAGTCGGTATTGGAGTTCGCCGAACGCATGCACGTCGAGCGGATCCTCGCAGCCTGCGGGAAGGACGTTCCGGCGGCGGCCGAGCGGCTCGGCATCGGGGTGTCGACGCTGTACCGGCGTCTCAAGGTGCTCGGCATCGAGTAGCTCTTCGACTGAAGCCCGCCGTTCGCCGGTCTGTCGGCCGCCCCTGCCCCTGGAGATGCCTCGGGGCTCAGGATCCCGCAGCGCCGAGCCCGACCGGGAGCTCGACCAGGGGGTCGATCCGATGCGCGGCGGCCGCCGCCACCCGAGCCGCATCGTGGCGGCCGGCGAGGTTCTCGAGGGCGGCACGCTCGGCCATGGCGGCGGCGCGGAGGGGGTCGAGGGCGAGAGCGCGGTCGACGGCCACGAGCCCGGCCGCGATCTCCTCGGCGGCGTCGGCGCCGGTGCGCTGGAGCCAGGCGGCGCGCAGGCGCGACAGGATCGCTCGCGAGGTCGGAACGGCGGCGTCGGCGCCGTTGACCTCGGCAGCGGCCTCGAGCGCGCGCTCGGCCTCGTCGAGATCATCCTCCGGAGAGCGGCCGCGGTCGAGCTGCCACTCGGCGCGGACCAGCAGCAGCTCGGCGCGGCGGGCGTGGGCGGCCGCCAGGGCAGGGTTGGCGGTGAGGGCGGCGGTCACCGTCGCCAGCCCGTCGGTCAGCGCCGGCGCCGGGTCGAGGCCTTTGCCCGCCAGCCAGCGCGCCTCGACCAGGTAGGCCATCGACGCCCGGTTGAGCCCGACCGCGTCGGCGGGGTTCACGTTCTTGCCCACCGTGATCGCGCGGCGGGCCGCGGCCAGGTCGGCGGCCGGGTCGCCGCCGACGAGCCTGCGGTACTCGGCGGCGAGCGCGTGGGCCTCGGCCTGGAGGTAGTGGGGCGCGGCCCAGGTCGGGTAGCCGGCCGCCGCGTCCGAGAGCAGCTCGAGGCTTCGGCCGAGGAGCGCCTCCGGGTCGAGGCCGCGGCCAAGGACCCACGCGGACTCGTCGAGCAGCGTCTCGCCGAGGTTGAAGTGGGCCGTGAAGAAGCCCGGGTTGAGCTCGATCGCGCGCTCGTAGGCGGCAACCGCTCGCTCGAAGTGCTGGCCGGCGTCGTCACCACGGTCGCGGGCCGAGACTGCGAGCTGGGCGTGGGCGATGCCGAGGTTGACCGAGGCGCCGACGTTCCCGGGCTCGAGATCGAGCGCCCGCGTCGCGCTCTCGGCCGCGTCCCGGAAGAACTCGTCCGACCGCCGGCCCTGGCTCCGGGCGTGGTCGCCGAGGGTGAGCAAGGCGTTGGCCAGGCTGATGTGGGCGCCGGCGTCGGACGGCTCGAGCCGGATCGCCTTCCGGTAGGCCGTCACCGCGCCGAGCAGCTCGTTGCGCGGGTCGCCGCCGCTGTTCGCCAGGAGCTGGGCGGCGATGCGGTAGGTGACGCCGAGCAGCACGTGGGCGGCCGCGTTGCCCGGGTCGGTTTCGATCGCGGCCTCCGCGTGGCGGCGGGCCGCCGCCAGTGCGGCAGGGTCCTCCCGCCCCTGGTACATCTCGTGCTCCGCCCAGTAGCGGTGAGCGCGGCCGGACTCGACGTGGGCCGCCGCCAGGCCTGGGTCGGCGGTCAGGGCCTGGTTGCAGGCCCCGAGGGCGGCGTCGCGGGCCGGCCGGAGATCGCCCCCGGACTCCCAGAACTGGTTGCGCAAAGCTCCGACCCAGAGCCCGCACAGCTGGACGTACGGACGCGGGTCGCTCTCTCCGACCCGCGCGGCGGCTTTGAAGGCGGCCTCGGCGTCGGCGAACGCGACCGCGGACGCGGGGGCGTCGCCCGACCGCGACGCGTCCTCGAACGTACGCCGGTGAATGGAGCCGGCGAGCAGATCACCCATGTAGAAGAAGGGGTCGGCGTCGGCGAGCTCGGCGAGCTCGGCGAGGGCGCGGTCCCGTTCGCCGGCGATCCAGGCGAGCGTCGCGGCGAGGTAGGCCGGGTGCCCGGTGCTGCTGCGACTGAGCTCCAGGAATCTGCGGGCGGGCTCCCGATAGGTCTGCGTGACTCGGGTGACGGCGGCCGCGCGGCGTCCGGGGTCGCGGATGCCGTCGGCTTCCGCGAGCCCGTCCCGGTAGAGCTCGGCGAGGCTCAGGCCGAGGGCGTACGCGAGGTCGGGAGAGCGGTCGCCGAGGTCCCACGCCCGGCGGAGACGTTCGAGCGCCTGTGGCGCCTCGCCGAGGGCGAGGTGGCCGCGGCCGATGGCGAAGTTGGCAGTCGACCGCGACGGCCGATCGAGGCCTCCGAGGCGGGCGTCGATGGCGGCCATCCTCGACCGCACCTGAGCCTGGGTCGGCCGGATGTCGTGCAGAGGGAGCAGGTACGCACGTTCGAGCGACCCCTCCATGCGCTCGACCTCACGGCCGAGCTCCTGGGCGATGGCGGCCCGGCGGGCGGCGCTGAGGCGCTCGCGCGCGGCGATGCCGGTCAGGACGAGAACGGCTGCCACGGCGGCGACGGCGGCGACGGCGACCCGGGGGTGGCGGCGTGCCTTGAGCCGGACCCGCGTCAGGACGCCCGTCCTCCTCGCGAGAACCGGCTCGCCGCGGAGGAAGCGGTCGAGGTCCTCGGCGAGCTCGCGTGCCGATCCGTAGCGCCGTTCGGGCTCCTTCTGGAGGCACGTCATGACCACGGTCTCGAGATCGCGGGGCAGGTGGGGCGCGAGCGCCCGGAGCGGCTTCGGGTCGTCCTCCAGGACGTGAACGAGGAACTCGACGGTGCTGTCGCACTCGAAGGGTCGGCTCCCCGCGAGCAGCTCGTAGAGAATGGCGCCCAGCGAGAAGACGTCGGTCCGCCGATCGAGGTTGGCGACGTCGCCGCATGCCTGCTCGGGTGACATGTATCCGGGTGTGCCCATGATCTGACCGGTGATGGTCAGGCCTGCGACATCCTCGACGTGACGCGCGATGCCGAAATCGAGCACGTAGGGGTGGGGAAGCCCGTCCCGGTCGCAGACCAGGATGTTGCCCGGCTTGAGGTCGCGGTGGATGAGCCCCGCCTCGTGGGCGGCCTGGACCGCCTCGGCGACCTTCTTGAGCAGCACCACCCGGTGCTCGAGCGACAGCTCGGCGGCGGCCTCGTCGAGCGGTCGTCCGTCCACGTACTCCATGGCGATGAAGGGTCGTCCGTCCTCGACGCCGACCTCGAAGACCTTGCACACCGAGGGGTGGTCGATCCTGGCCTGCGCCCGGGCCTCACGCATCAGGCGCTCGACGAGGACCGGGTCGTCGTGGCGGAGGTACTTCAGTGCGACGAAGCGCTCGAGGTCCGGGTCCCAGGCTTTGAAGACCTCGCCCATGCCGCCCGTGCCGATGGGCAGGGCGGTCTCGTGCTTCACCGCCGTCCTCGACCCGGACGCGAGGGCTCGAAAGGCAGGTGGCAGGCGCTGCGTCTCATGTGGAACCATTCTCGCCAAACCGGAGACTGTGGCGCAACCCGGCCGCTCGAGGGCACGCCGCGATCGAGCTCGAGCGGCGGGCGCTGACGGGGTGGCGGACTCCCATCCGCGAGAGTTGTCCTCCCGCCAACGAGAGTCGGCAGAAGATCAATGGTGTCAGTCGTTTGTCGAGCCCTCGGCGGCTCGGCTCGGGAGCCTGCCTTCTCTGTCGAGAGAGCGGGGGCCGGCAGCTCTCCATCAGCCGCTGGCAGTCGAAGTCGTTTCATGACAATAGCTTCTGATTCTCACGACGGCGAGGATCCGGTTCGTCGCTGATTGGCACGCCCCTTGCGGAGGTGGTGGACATCCAAAGGAGAACCACCATGAGCCGGATCCCGGGAGTCGGGTCGACCGCGAGGGGAGTCAGGGTGACCGGGCCGGTCGCGTCACCCGGCAGCGGGGTGCGGCCGTGACCCGGGATCTCGACGACGGGCGCAGGTGGTCCGCAAGCGGAGCTGTCGGCCCCGGGTTCGATATCCGGACAGGAAGCGGGTCCGGGGGCATTTCGAGGTTCGGAGGGCCAGGCGTTCGGATCCTCCGAACGTCGGTCTCGAACGATGATCGGAAGGAGAGTTCCATGGTCAGGGTCCATCGCGAACGCATTGTCATCGGGTGTCTTCTCGTGACGGCACTT
>CAZQYU010000027.1:0-3589 GCA_964597585.1 uncultured Thermoanaerobaculia bacterium | reverse complement strand
TGCCGGGACGACCGGCCGCCGGCGTTGGACGCGATGGCGGAGACGGCGTCCGAGATCTCCTGCCGCGACGGCGTGATCTCGCCTGGGATGATCAACGCCCACACCCACACCCCGTACGACTCCAACTTCCCGATCACCCTGTCCGACAGGTACGAGCACCGCAACGACTGGCGCCCGTTCTACTCATGGCCCTACGGGCACGATCTCCAGCAGGGGTACGCCGAGATCCGCCACGTCATGTCGGGAACCACCGCAACCGTGTCCGGGAGCTACATTCCCGGGACGGTCTTCAACCTCGACGTCCTCGACTACCTCGGTGGCCCCGGTGTGCAGTGGGACACCTTCCCACTCGAAAACCCCCGCGACTACATCAAGAACGAGGGCGCCTGCACGGACTTCCCCGGGTACGGCGAGTTCCCCGGCAAGATCTGGGGGGCGGAGTACGTGCCGCACGTGGCCGAGGGGATCGACGACGCGGCGCACAACGAGTTCCGCTGCCTGTCCGAGTTCATGGACGACGGGTGGACGCTGCTGCACGGCGTCGCGACCGATGCCGCCGACGGCAGGTTCATGGCCGAGAACGGAGTCGGGCTGGTCTGGACACCGAGGAGCAACTCGCACCACTACGGCAACACGGCCCAGGTCCGGATGATGGCCGATCAGGGGGTGCTGCTCTCCCTCGGCAGCGACTGGACGCCGACCGGCTCGGCGACCCTGGCGCGCGAGCTCCAGTGCGCCGAGGAGTGGACCGACACCTACCTCGATGACGCCTTCACTGCGCGTGAGCTGTGGCTGATGACGACCTACAACCCGGCGGTCTCCCTGGGCGTCGCGGATCTGATGGGGCGGCTCGCGCCGGGGCTGCTCGCCAACCTCGTCGTCTACGACGGCCGGGGCGAGGAGAACCCGTACCGGGCCGTGATCGAAGGCGGACCCACCGAGATCGCGCTCGTGCTGCACGGCGACATCATGCTCGCCCTGTTCGATCTCCAGCCCCGGGTGGCCGCCCTCTATGGCGATCTCGACCTGATGAACAGCCTGGCGGGATCGGGCATCGTCGACGGCTGCGAGGTCTTCGCGGAGCCGTTGGCGGGTGTCACCGACGTCTGCGGAGTCGCCAAGTTCATCTGCACCGACACCCCGGAGACCCGGACCATCGCGGGTCCCTACGCCCAGTTCTGGCTCGTATCGGCGACGATTCACGACCCCGGGTTCGAGTCCACCTACGGTCCGAGCTACCCGCTCTTCTTCTGCGGGGCGCCGCCCGACGAACCGCCGTGCACCCCGTACCGGCCGGGCGAGTACGACGGCATCCCGGTCAGGGGGCCGGCGTCGCGCAGCGATTGGGACGGCGACGGGGTCGTTGACAACCGGGACAACTGCCGCAAGGTCTTCAACCCGATCCGGCCCATGGACCACGGTGTCCAGGCGGACTCGGACGGAGACGGCCGTGGCGACGCCTGCGACAGGTGTCCGCTGGACGCGGGCGACATCTGCACCGCGGTCGATCCCTACACCGGCGAGCCGGTCGTGATCACGGATGGGGAGTGAGCCATGGCGATTGGCTGCACAGATCATCGCGGCGGGCGCAGGACCCACAGCGAGAACGGTCAAAGAGCGGGTGCCTTCGCCGACCGCGCAACGTCGACAACCGACGGCATCGAGAGCCGGCTGAACCCGGCACATCAGAGGAGGTTGATGATGAGATCACGGAGAATCGTTGCTGCAACCGTGGGGCTGGTGGCAACCGGTCTGCTCGTCGCGACGAGCAGCTTCGCCCAGGCCCCGAAGCGACCCATGCCCCCGCGGGCGGAGAGATCCTGGGAGGAGGTCGTCGCCCAGAGGCAGGCCGCGTACGCCGCAGATCCGCGGCGGTTCGCCGCCCCGAGGCTCGAGCTGACGGAAACCACCGTCATCGCCGCCAACGAGGCCGATCCCATCGAGGGCGCGATCTTCGAGTGGTGGTGCAATCCGTTCACCGGTCCCGATGACGCGGACTTCCTGTGGATGTTCGCGATCGCCACCGCGGTCGGCAGCGGGGCGCATCCGCACGTCTACCTGAGCTCCTGGGCGCCGTACGAGGGGGATCTGCTTGAGACCTGTTCCGGCATGCTCGAGGACTACGTGGGAGTGCCTCCGGACCAGGTGAGCTGGTACCTGGACTATGCCTCGGACTCATTCTGGGTCCGGGACTTCGGGCCGCTCCTCGTGCGCGACACGACCACCGGTGACCTCTCCGTCGAGGACGCCCTCTACTTTCCCTTCCGGCCCAACGACGACGCCATGCCCGTGGACTTCGCATCGCGGATCGGTGTGCCGGTGTCCGACTTCGACCTCTACTTCGAAGGTGGGAACTTCCTGCCCAACGGCGGTGGGCTTTGCCTCGTCAGCTCCGTGGTGCGCGACGCCAACCCGCAGGTCGACGAGGAGACCCTCGAGGAGATGTTCCGCGTGCAGCTCGGCTGCGAAGACCTCGTCATCGTCGACGCCCTGAGGGACCACGCCACGGGGCACGTGGACATGTGGATGGCGTGGGCGGACCACACGACCCTCCTGGTCGGCGAGTACCTGCCCACCCAGGACCCGGTCAACCGGGCCATCATCGAGCGCAACGTCCGCAAGAAGCTGACGGGCCTGCACGATCCGGCCACCGGCGAGCCGATCACGATCGTGCGCATGCCCATGCCGTCGAACTGCCCGGTCGGGGTCCCATCGGGTCCGAGGTTCGGCGTCGAGGCCCCGCCGTCGACGCCCCCCGAGTGCCCGCAGGTGCCGCGCGAAGAGCGCCTCTGGCGGACCTACCTCAACGTGCTCCTCTTCAACGGCACGGTCATGCTCCCGACCTATGCCCAGGACAGGACGTTCGAGTCAGAGGCCATCGGGATCTGGCAGGACATGGGTTTCTACGTGATTCCCATCGACGCCGATCTCGTGGTCCCGTACAACGGCGTCTTCCATTGCCTCGCCAAGACGATCGACGCGGCCCCCTGAACGCCGCGGCCTCGCCGACTCCGGGATCACCGCCGGCCGCGGAGGCGGCAGCTGCTGCCCGGACAACCCGGTCACTCGCACTGAGATGGCCGTCTTCCTGGCCACGGCGCTGGCACTGAACCGGGTCCACTGGGACCGACCAGAAGGGTGCCACGTGGCGCATGGAGGGGAACGCCCGGCGGCGAATCGCCGCCGGGCGAACCTCGTGAACGTCCTGCGGCTGGTCGCGTCTCCTCCCTCACCGTGTTCACCCGATATCGGGCCCGGGACGTGGGTCCCGTAGAGTCCCTCTGCGACGTCGCTCGCCCTACTGCCGGTCGGTTGCGTCGATGAACGCGGCGACTGCCGCCTTGAACTTCTTGAGCGACGGCTCGTGCAGGTACATCATGTGGCCCGCGTCGAACTCCTTGACCTCGATATGGGACTGCAGGGAGGGATCGAGCCCCATGTGGGCGAACACGTACTCGGTTGCGAGGGTGGGTGTCGCCAGGTCGAAGATCCCCTGCAACGCCAGCACGCGCAGGTGCGGGTTGAGGCCCAGCGCGTGCGCCAGGTCCGCGGCGGTGTTCACCATCGGCTGCGGCCGCCGCGAGCCCGG
>CAZQYU010000026.1:0-22021 GCA_964597585.1 uncultured Thermoanaerobaculia bacterium | reverse complement strand
GGCAACCGCCCGGACCCACCCGGCACCATCCGGCAGTCATGGAGCGGGTGACGACCGCCTGCGACAGGACGGGCGATCCGTTGCTGATCATCGAGTGCGCGGAGTTCTACGAGCACCAGCACTGTCCGCCTCCGGGATGTCGGGAAGCCTCAAGATCGTCGGAATCGCCTGACGTGGCACCGATGGGCGAAGACCATGCGAGGCGGGTCGAAGGCGAGGTCGATCCGTATCCGCCCGGCGTTCGAGTCCAGGGCGTTGGCGACCAGCTCGGTGATCACCGCCTCGTGCACGGGGAACGGATACGCGTCCCGGATGTCCTCGCGCAGGTGACGGAGGTTGATACGGGTCTGACCCACGCCACGATGGTACCGGAGCGGGGCCGCCGTCAGTCCGTCAGCTTCAGCGCCACCCGTCGTCCGCCCGGCACCTCGACGTGCGCAAAGGTCTTGGTCGGGGAGCTCGCGACCACGACCCGGTAGACCCCGGCCTCGAGAGCAACCGGATCGCCGCCCACCCAGCCTGCGGCAACTCGGCTCCCTCCGGCGTCGTAGACTGCATAGGGGATCCCGAGCGCCTTGTCGATCGCCTCGCCGAGCCCCTGCTGGTCTTCGGCGCCGAGGTACTGTCCGCCGCCGAGTCGGGCCCATCTCTGGAACGTCTCACGCAGCTCGCGGTCGTCGATCGCGAAGCCGACGATGTTGACCGTGACCTCGACGCCGCCGCGTCGCAGTTGGTCGATCACCTTCTCCGGGTCGCCGCCGCAGGTCTCCTCGCCGTCGGTCACCAGGACCACGACCTTGTGCCCCTTCGCCTGCCGGAGATCGGAGTCGACCTCGGCCAGCGAGTCGGCGATCGGGGTCCTGGCCAGGTTCATCGCCCGGATGCCGCGGATGGCCGCGGCTACGGCGTCCGGATCGAGGGGACGCAGGGGAACCTCGAGGTCGGTGCGGCACGCGTTGGGCTGCTTGTTGCCGAACACCCGCAGCGCGAGCGGCGTGCCGGCGGGGATCACGTGCCGGACGGTGTCCGAGAGCACCTGTTTGGCAATCTCGATCCGGCGAGCGCCGCCGACGTGCTGGAGCATGGAGCCCGACGCATCCAGGATCAGCTCGACCGCTCCGGTCGCGGCGCTTCTGCCAGCGGCCGCCGTCACCACGAGCGAGCCGGGGCCCGGCGCGGCCCGGTGCTCACTGGTCACCTCGAGGCGGTAGCGCGCCGGTCCGCGCAGCAGTGCACTCGCCCGGTCGAAGGCGACCTCCATCTCCGCGCCGGTCGCCAGGCGGGAGTAGAACCCGCCGCTCACCCGCGAGTAGTCCTGCATCCGGTCGGCCTCGCTCGCCCGTTTCCCGGGCACGACCCCCGCGGCGTCGAGGTGCATGGCGAAGATCCGCGGCGTGATCCGGCGCAGGGCGTCCCAGGACTCCGGGTCCCGGTTTGTGGCGTCGTCGGTGATGAGCACGACGGCCTTGGTGCCCGGACGATCCGCGAGGGCGTCGGCGGCCTTGTGCAAGGTCAGCTCCGCCACGCTCGAGCTCTCTTTACGGGGATAGTCGTTGAGCACCGTCTGCAGCACGTAGGGGTGGCCGGCCCAGCGGCGGAGCAGCGGTGAAGTCCCGAACGGCAGCAGGTTGACGACGTCGCGGTCGGGGACGACGCCTTCGACGTAGGCTGCGAGCGACTGGTAGATCAGCGGGAGGTAGGCGTTGACGCTGCCGCTCGTGTCCCAGGCGAAGACCACGTTGCGCGGCGGCTCGCGGATCGCCAGGAGGTAGCGGCCCCCCGGATGCACGGTGGCCTCATAGAGGTGGTTCCGCGGCTCGGCGTGTACCCGGCGCAGGGGCACCTCGGCTCCGTGTCCGTCCTCGAGCCGCGGTGTCACCCGCACCGTGGGGTCTCCGGACACCGAGATCGACAGGGTGTTGTCGCCGGGCGGCACCGCGAGGCGGTACCAGCTCTCCCGCCGGCCGAGCTCGACCCAGTCACGGACCGGCGCGCCGAGGCTGAGCGGCGCGGCGTGCTCGGCGCTTCCGTTGCCCGCATCCACGAGCGCGGGCTGCTCGGAGGTCTGCTCGAGTGCCTCGTAGATCGCCGCCTGCGACGAGGCGCCCCACTCGCCCAGGATCGACCGGTAGCTCGCGGAGGTCGGCGCTTCCCAGACGTGGAGCTCGCGCGGCGCCTGCCATCGCCGGCGTGCGTCGGAGGGCGCCACCGAGAACTTGACGAAGCGCGCCCACACCGGGGCGTCCAGGTTGAACATCTGGGTCCCGTTCCCGGCGTCGAGGGCCCACTCCCCGATCGGCTTCCAAGGTCCCACCGGGCTGCCGGTGCTGACCGCCAGCGACACCTTCCGGATGCGCTCGCGCGCCGGTCCGTCGCTCGGGTTGACCCACTCGAGCCGGGTGAGACGGGCAGCTCGGTCGTCGTGGAATCCCACTACCCACTCGAAGGGCTGACCGGCCTCCACCGCGACCCGACGTGGCTCGTCGTCACCGGGCAGGATGGTCCGGTCCCAGCCGCTCGAGATCGCGGGCAGCGCCCAGACCACGTGACCGCCCAGCGCGGGCTCGGCAAGGTCGAAGCCGCTACCGCCCGAAATGTCCACCCCGGGTCGCGCCACGACCTTCCACTCGCCGAGGGTGAGGATTCCGTCCCGCCGTCCGTCGTAGCCGGTGGTGAGCAGCAGCCGTGCGAAGCGGGCCCTCACGGGTTTGTCGAGAACGAATGCCTGCTCGCGCCAGGCGGGGGCGAGCACGCCGCGCAACGCGGTCGTGTAGTGCTCGCCGTCGCTCGAGAGCTGGACCTCGAAGTCTCTCGGCAGGTGCTCCGGACGGTTGCCAGAGGTGGGGTCGAGGATGAAGCCGGCGACCTCGGCGTCATCGCCCGCCAGCTCGACGTCGACCGTGACCGGGCCGATGTGGCCGCCGCGGACCTCGAGTCCCGCGTCGAGCAATGCCAGGCCGTCGAAGAGCTCGTCGAAGCCGCGCCCGACGCCCGGGATGTCACCCACGTGGGTCTCGTTCGGTGCGACCACGCGGTGGCCTCCGAGGGCGGTCCGGGCCACGTCGAGTCCGCCGAGCAGCGCCCCGGGCAGCCTCCAGACCCGCACCGGGTCGACCGGCTCGTGCCCAGATCGCGGCGTGACCTCTGTGGATGCCTCGACCTGACCTCCCCGGTCCGCGCTCGCGCGGACGGTCAGCCGTACCGGCCGGTCGGCCCAGGCGTCGGCCGGCGCCTCTATGGCCATCGCGACCCGCGCCGTCGCTCCGGCCTGAACCCGAACCGACGACGGGTCGAGGTCCACCTTCCAGCCGGGCTGGCTCGCGGCCCAGTCGAGGCGGACGCGCACACCCTCCGATCCGTGATCGGCGACCGTGAGCTCACCCTGCAGGCGCTGGCCGAGAGGTCGGTAGGCGGCGATCTCCCGGGTCGGCAACGTCAGGTCCAGGTCGAGCGGCGGCGTCGTCGGACGCTTCCGCGGCTCGGGTCCCGGGTCGAAGGCGAGCTGCACCCGGTAGTCGTCCTGGCCGAGCACCTCCAGGAAGCCGCCGGCGCCGGCCGGGACCTCCGCGCCGTAGACCGTGTCGGACTCGCGCTCGAGCTCGAGGCGGTGGCCGTCGGCGTCGAAGACCCGGAGTCGGATCCGGCCCGCTGTCACCGTCGCCCGGATGCGCTCCTGCCGGTCGCTGGCCGGCAGGGCGTACCAGTCGTCGTCGCGCCACTCGCCGACGTGGCCTTCGAGCACCAGGTCGGCGGGCAGCTCGTCGGCGAACGCGGCGTTGTCGTTGGGCTCGCAGTCTACCGGGCAGCCGAAGCGGTCGGCGCGCTCGAGCTCGACCGTGTACTCGCCGTCGCTCGGTGTGAGCGCACTCAGCTCGAGACCGTACTCACCCGGCGGGAACCGACCGGACAGGACGATCCGGGCGTCCTTCTCGTCGCCGCTCCAGGTGCGCATGGGCGACCCTCCCCAGGTGAGGAGGGCCGTCAGCCTGCCGTCGACCGGGGGATTGACCGAGAGATGGATGCGATCCCAGTCGGAGAGCGTGAAGTGGTAGAGGTCCTTGTCGTCCTGCGAGGACAGGCTCCCGGTGCGGCGCTGGCCGAGGTCGAGCCTCTGGCTCCGGGTGGGGTCGTCGTTCGGCTCGAGCTCGTCATCGGGGTCCGGCTCGCCGAGCGAACGGGCGAGCAGGGTGTAGGTTCCGGGCGAGGTCCCGCGCACCCGGACCAGGTGCTCGCCGGGGAGCAGGTACAGGTTGTCGAGCCGCAGCCGGCGCTGCTTCCCGTGGGTACGGACCCGCTGGACCTGGGTGCCCGCGCTGTTCAGGCAGGCGATCTCGGAGACTCCCTTGCCGATTGTCTGGAAGCGCCAGAGCTGCGGCGTGCCGGTTGCCACGAAGCGGTACACGTCGACGTCGTCGCCGCCGCTGAAGCGGCCCTTGATGCGGTCGTTGGTCGGTACGGAGCTTGCCGTTTCGGGGGTGTCGTCGGGCTCCTGCTCGTGGCCGGGCTGCGGCGCTCCGGACGCGGTGAGCGTCACGCTGTAGCGGGCGTCCAGGGGACCCCGACCGACGCTCAGCCCGTACTCGCCCGGCTGAAGCACGAGGTCGGCGAGCTCAACGCCGCCCGTCCCGTCGCGGCACTGGACTCGACGCCCGGTCGCGTCGAGCAGGCAGAGGCGGAAGCGGGCCTTCGACGTCGTCTCGAGCGTGAGCGTGAGCACCTGGTCGGCACGAGGCGGGTCGAGGGCGAAGGCGAAGAAGTCGTTCTCCCCGCGGCTTCCCATGCGCCCGGTGACCGGACGCTCGAGGTCGACCCAGTTGGCGTCGCTCCAGCCGTCGTTGGGTTCCGCCTCGCCGCCGGGGGTTCGCCTGCCGGTGGACCGCACCTCGACGGTCTCGATGATGCCACCGTGTCCCTCGTCGACCTCGACGAATGTGTCGCCCGCCGGCAGCGAAAGGTCGCGGATCGCGAACTTCCCGGAATCGTCGGTCGTCGCGTCGGTGAGCTTGGTTCCGTCGGAGCTCCGCAGCGTCGCGTGGGCCGAACGGCCCACCGGCACCGTGCCGGTGACCTCCCAGGTTTCGGCAGCGTCCTCGTCGCTCAGGTGGAGGCGATACCAGGCCTCGGGGGTCTCGGTGAAGGTGGCGTACTCGGCGCCCAGCCTCAGGGCATGGGCTGTCGTGCGCTCACCGTGCGGCTCGGGGTGAGGATCCACGAAGACGCGCGATCCGGGTCGGATCGTGACCCGGTAGCCGCCGGTCGAAGCCTGGGTGGCAGCGTCTTTCGGGCCGGCGTGAGCCGCCCCGGGGGTGAAGCCGGCACGTGCCATCGGAGGGCGGTAGGGAGCGGTCTCACCGGCATGCGCCAGGCCGAGAAGGTATTCGCCCGGCTCAAAGAAGAGGCCACTGGCGAGGGCCGGGTGCGCACCGTCGCGGCTGCCGAGCGTCAGCAGCTTGTGCTTCGCCGTGACATCGACCCCGTTGGCCGCGAGCTCGACTCTCAGGACGTCGACCACGGTGAGCTGGCCGGGAATGCCCTCGAGCTCGAAGGTCCAGGGATGCTCGGCATCGACGTCCGAGACGGTCCACATGAAGCCGTCCTGGTCGTTCCCCAGCATCGACCCGATCAACACCACCTCTCCGGCGACCTTCGTGGCCGCCGCGGGTGTGTCGTTGGGCTCGACCTCGTAGGTCGTCGGCTGGGCGAGGGCGGCAGTCGCCGACAGCGCGAGGGCGACTGCGAGGTACGGGACGGTGCGGGGCAGGCGTCGAAGCATGATGCTGTCCGTTTCCTTGAGTCTTCACGTCCGGGACGGAGGCGGGAGGCCGTCGAATCGCGTGGCGGCGCATCCGGGCCGAGCGCCGGCCGGGGGGATCACGCGGTCGAGCGACAGCGTGCGGGACCGCACTGCAGAGAGTAGGTTCGGGAGAGCTCTCGCAGTGGCGCGAGCGATGTCGACCGGGCTGCGGCGCACCCCCGGAGAGGCTGCGTCGCGCGGCCGAGGCCGGCCATGCGATCGACCGGCTCGCCGGTGTCCAGGCGCCCCTTCTGCTTCTTCTCGAAGTGAGTGTAGATCGCGACGAAGGCGGCGAGCGCGATGAATGCGACCGTGAACGTGGCCGCGGCCACCAGCCCGAAGAAGATGGACGACGGCATGGTCATCCAGATCGACGCCTCGGTCATGAGGGTGTCCTCGGTTTCGCCCCCGCGTGCGCGCGCGGGCCGGGGCAGCTCACCGCCCCTCGAAACCCGCTCCGCCGCCGCCTTGCCGCCGCCCTCCTCGTAGGCCTCCTCAAGGGCCTCCTGGACGGCCCGGTTGGCCTCGGCCCTGATCTCCTCGCCGCTCATGTCGGGGTGGTAGTCGGTGTGGGTGATCCTGGCCGGGCGGGAATCGGTGTAGTTCTTCCACCAGGTGTAGTCGGTCACGCCGCCGAGGGTTGGCGCGAGCATCGCGCGCGTGGTCCCGTCGGGCGAGACCGCCCACCAGGCCTGAGCACCGTGGGCGAGCTGCGATGTGCCGGCCACGACCAGCCCGCCGTGCTCGAGGTGGTCGAGCAACGCGGCCGGGGCGTCCGGCGGGAGATGGCGATCGGTGCGCGAGGCCAGCACGACGCCCTTGCCGTCGAGGGTCGCGCTCGCGCCGCGAAGGCCCGCGTCGGGCGCTCCTCCCGTGACCATGCGGGGGAGCTCGAGCCAGGTCGTCTCGAATGCTGACTGGAAGACGCCGTAGCGCATCCGGGCCGAGGCGACCTCGGACGGCGAGACGTGTCCCGCCGCGACCGCCTGCACCTCGTCGTGCACGAGGTCGACGGTGACCGCAACCTGGGGCTGGGCGCCAGCGGCGAGCTGGAGGAGGGAGACCAGGTAGACTCGCGGCTCTGCGATGACGAATCGCAGGTCCGGCAGGTCGTCGACCACGCCCACCGAGGTCCGCTCGTCCCAGGCGACGGCGGCGGACCGCAGCATTGCGACCGGCCACATGATCGCGTCGAGGTCGAGATCCCGAAAGGCATGGGGCCGGCTCAGATGGCGCCCGGCGAAGTGGGCCGCCAGCCCGACGTTGTTCGCGACCTGGTGGGGGTTGAGACTGCCGGACGAGACGATCACTTGGTGAATCGCGTGGAAGACGGTCGGGACGCCGTCGATGCGGTCGACCGGCGCCAGGTCGCGAGTCTTCGCCGTGCCTGCGAAGCGTGCCCGAGACGGCACCCGATCGAGCAGGCAGCGCCGGCTCGTGGTGGTGTGGTGGTCGGGGGAGGAGGTCTCGACGTCGAGGTAGAGCGCGCTGAGCTGCTCTTTGCCGCCGGAGCCGAGGAGGAACTCCTCCGACTCTGTGCGGGGCCGGGGAATTCCGGCGATCGCCCGGCCCACGTGGCGCTCGCCGTTGACCAGAATGACGGGCTTGAAGCGAGTCGCCTGACCGAGCTTCGAGGCCAGGGTGCCGCCGACGCCCGGGTTGACGGGCAGGAACGCCAGGTAAATCCGCTCGCGTGCCGCCGAGGCCGCTTCGAGCTCGAGCTGCAGCACCTCTCGTTGCTCGAGCTTCGAGCCCACCAACCGCTCCTCGATGACCGCGAGCTTGACCCGTTGGAACGCTCCTGCGGGGGCCTGGTGGTCGTAGCCGATGGGCTCCGCGTAACGCTTCCCGGGCTTGGCGTCGGGAAACGAGGTGTCGAGATCCTGCCACCCGCCGCCGAGCTTCGCCTGCACCCAGACGTGGTCCCTGAGGGAGTCGGCGTCCGTGAGCGCCGGAGCCGCCGGCTTCAGGCGCGTGCCGAGCGCATGACGGAGCCACTCCTCGTCGTGCACCGCCCGCGCCTGGAGCCGGGCACGGACTTCGGGGATGAAGCCCGCGAGTCGGGCGAGAGGTTCAATGTCGAATGGCGAGTCCGGGACGTCGAGGGCATGGGCGAGCAGGCGGCGCGCCCTCTTCTCGGACAGCCTGCCGTGGACCAGGCGCGCGTCGACGCCCATGTCCTCGAGCAGTCTCACGAGCAGCAGGGAACGGTCCAAGGCGTTGCCGGCGTGGGCTCCGAGGGTCCCTTCGGCCCCACGCAGCACACCGGCGTAGGGGTCGAAGCGGATCTCGTCGCGGACAAAGGTGAAGGCCGCCTTCGGCTCGTAGTCGAGCCGGTCGAGCAGGTCGTCCACGAAGTAGAGCCCGGGATCGTAGCGGTCGGCGACTGCGAATGCGCCATCGCGCGCGGCCACCAGGTCGAGCTTCCGGTCCCCACGGAGCCTCGGCAGGGGTGGGAGCCCCCGATCCACGGACGGGGCGCCGGCAAGAGGCGTCGTCGGCGGCTTCGCCGTGGCCGGAGTCGCGAGCCCGGAGCCGGTCCATGTGAGGAGGGTCGTCACGAGGGTCCACGCGACCGCGCAACGCAGCGGAGGTCGCCTCACGGCATCAGCTTCTGCCTGTCGGATCTCGGGTCGCACGGCGCGCATCTCCACTCCCGGGGCGCCCTCTCGATCCCGGCTCGTGCGGGCGCCTCGTGCACTGAGTACGCGACCCGGCCGCCGATCCCGCCATCTGTGACGGCACGGACGGTCACCCATCCCGCGGACGCCGTTGGCCGGTCAGTTCCCGGCGCCGAAGGACCACCAGTCGAGCCGTGCGGTGAGCTGCATGACCAGGAACAGGGTGACGATCGCACCGATCGTGACCGTGAGCCCGGTGAAACCGTCCACGAAGAACGCCGCCGAGAAGCCCACCAGGTAGACGAGCTGAAAACGAAAACGTGCCAGGCGTGCGCCAGGCGAAGCCTGGGGAAGGGGGACGAGATGACGTGAGTCAGAGATGACGAGCGGAGTTTCTGAAACCTTCCGAACGGACCCAGCGGGTTGAAGTCCCGACCGGCCAAGGGTGGCCGCCAGCCGGAAGCGAGTCTTGCGCCGTGGGGGTAACCGAAGCGGCGAAGCGTAGACAGCGAGGTCGCAGGCCGTGTGATCAGCTCCGAAGTCAGTCTTTGTGGGTGCCGACCCTGTCCTGGAGTGGGAAGGCAACACCTCAGACGCTGTAGAGGCCTGGCGTCGAGGGTCCGCCGGAGTCGTTTGAGCAGGGCATGTGATCGAGGGTCCGACAGATAACCCGACGCCGCAGGCGACGGGTCGCCGAGGAGGCGTGGGGGTAGGGAGGCAACTCGGGAGATCCTGTCGTCTCCGTGGTCCAGAGGTTGCGGCGCTGGAGGAAAGCTCAATGCCGTTGACCCACGCGAGGTAAGGCGTCCGCCGTCGTGGGAGAGGGGAAAGGACGCACCACGGTACCGGCGGGCAAGGCGACGAGCCCCCCGGGACGGGCGAGAGGAAGTCGGAGCGACTCATAGTACCGAGGAAGCCGGGGAACCGAGCCCGAAGGGACCCGGTGGAGGGAAGGGGTCGCCGGGATGAGGAGCCGACAGGGGGAAAGATGCCTGAGAGATACAGCTCAGGGAGCGTCTCAACGAGACTGTGTCGGATAGCGGAGGTGGCGAGGAGATCGCCTGGGATGGTGATCACCACCCTGGCCCACCACATTGACCTGGCGTGGCTGTACGAGGCGTACCGGCAGACGCGGAAGAGCGGGGCAGTGGGCGTCGACAAGGTCGGGGCGGAGGAGCACGCCGCCGACCTCGAGGCCAACCTGACCGCACTGCTCGACCGGTTCAAGTCGGGGACGTACTTCGCGCCGCCGGTGAGGCGGGTGGAGATACCGAAGGGCGACGGGCGCAGCACGCGTCCGATCGGAATACCGACCTTCGAGGACAAGGTGCTGCAGCGCGCTGTGGCAATGGTGCTCGAGGCGGTGTACGAGCAGGACTTCTGCGACTGCTCGTACGGGTTTCGGCCCGGCCGGTCGGCGCACGACGCGCTCGACGCGCTGTGGAAAGGGCTGATGGAGATGGGAGGTGGCTGGGTCGTGGACCTGGACATCTCGAAGTTCTTCGACAGCCTGGATCACCGGAAGCTGCGCGAGATCCTCGACAAGCGGGTGCGTGACGGCGTGATCAGGAGAGCGATCGACAAGTGGCTGAAAGCGGGAGTGATGAAGGAGGGGTTGGTGGAGCGGCCGGCCAGCGGTACGCCGCAGGGCGGGGTGATCTCCCCGGTACTCGCCAACATCTACCTGCACGAGGTTTTGGACAGCTGGTTCGAAGGGCGAGTGAAACCACGGCTTCGTGGTCGTGCCCTCATGGTGAGGTACGCCGATGACGCCGTGCTGGTGTTTTCCGATAGGAGTGAGGCCGAGCGGGTGCTGGAGGCCCTTGGGGAGCGCTGCCGCAGCTACGGGCTGACGCTGCACCCGGAGAAGACGCGGTTGGTGCCGTTCCGACGGCCGCCACGGCCTCCCGGTGGAGGAAGCCCGAGCCGTCAGCATCGACCTGGGACCTTTGACTTCCTCGGCTTCACCCACTGCTGGGCGAGGTCCCGGCGGGGGAAGTGGTATGTGCGCCGCAAGACGGCCCGAGACAGGATGCGCCGTGCGATCAAGGCGGTGAGTTGGTGGTGTGCCTCGCATCGCCACTGGCGAGTCGAGGTCCAGCACCGATACCTGTCGAAGGTCGTGATCGGGCACTGCCGCTACTACGGCATCACCGGCAACAGCGTCAGCATCGGTCGTTTCCGGCAAGAGGTCCAAAAGGCATGGCGGAAGTGGCTGAACCGGCGCAGCCAGCGGGCCAAGATGACGTGGGCCAGGTTTCACAAGCTGTCGAAGCGCTATCCACTACCTCCGGCCATTGCCTATCGCTCGGTCTGCCGTGCGTAGCGAAGCCTCATCTCGAGGAGCCGGATGCGGTAGTCCCGCACGTCCGGATCTGTGGGGAGTCAAGGGCTGCTGAGCTGGCCTAACCAACTCAGCACCCTTGGCTTACCCGACACGGCATGTGGCGTCCAGCGTCGATTCCTTACAGGAACTTCAGTCTCCCCGAGGAGTTGTGGGATCAGCACAAGACTCTGGAGTTCCATCCCTTCGCGGTAGGGTGCTGGTAGTGTTCACGCCGGCTGACCCACTGACGATGTCTGGCCGACGATCCCAAGGGTATGGCGCGCATGGTCGGGAGGGCCCGACCTGCTCCGATCCCGATGTGGGCGCGGGCAAGGCCTATGGAGCTGGAGTTCGGGAAGCCTCAAGATCGTCGGAATCGCCTGACGTGGCACCGATACGGGCCTTCTGATGGGTGGCACCGATGCGGCGGCCGTCAGCGTGTGAAGTCCCTCCGGGAGGCGAACAGCGCGACGCTCGCTGCCATCGCGATGATCGCGACGAGGAGGGCGCCCGCGACCAGGGACGCCCATTCAGGAGATCTCCAGAATGACGCCGTCGACAGCACCGTCAGCAACGCGACCGCAATGGCGAACGCCGTCCACCCCGCCGCCGCCTCCTGGCGGCGCCGCTCGGTCAAGGCGGTCGCGGACTCGCTGCCCAACAGCACCAGGAGACCGACGAGGAACATCATCGTGCCCACGAAGCCGGGCAGGATGACGGAGACCCGGGCGAGGCGTCCGGTGACCAGGAGCTCCACACCGAGCACCGTGGCGGCGGCCAGGGTACCGAGGCCGAACAGCACCGCCGGCAGCAGCACCGTCACCACGCCGAGGCCCAGGGGCGTGCTGGAGCCCGCGAGCAGCAGGCGCGTCCGTCGCTCCTCGACCCGGGTGGCCTGGACGATGAACCCGACGACCATCGGCGCCATGAACGCGAACATCGCCCGGAGCCCCGCGACAACTTGGCGGGGCGGGGCGTTTCCGCCCACCACGAGGGACAGCGCGCTGACCACGAGGGCCGCTCCCGCGGCGATGCCGAAGGCGGCGAGCAGATAGGGAAGGGCGTAGAAGAGCTCCGCCCGCAGCGCCTGCCAGACGGTGCCCCCCGCGAAGCCGGGAGCCCCCGACGTCTCATGCGTCATGGGTTCCTCCTCGCGTGCCGCGGTCGTCGGGCGCAGTACCCGAGCCCGCGCCGTCCCTGCATCCGTTCACCGCGTAAGGTCCGTTCGGTGGGCGTAGAGCGAAGCGGATGTCGCCATCGCCACGACCGCCACCGCGATCTGTGCGGCGAGGCCGAAGGCCGCGCCGCCGATCACCTGGACTGCGGCAAGGAGCAGGATCGCGCCGACGAAGACGGCCCAACCGAGGACTGCCGCCGTCCTCCGCCCCTGGCGCAGTGCGGCGGTCGACTCCTGGGCGAGCGGACCCATCTGCACGATCGCGAGCAGCTGTCCCGCCACCCCGGCCACCATGGCCAGGGGTGTCGGGTTGAGTCCGCCCGTCCACAGGGCGGAGAGACCCACCAGGACGCCCGTGAAGAGCACACCGAGAGCGACCAGGCAGGCGGGCAGGAGGACCAGAACGGCACCGATCTGAGGCGGTGTGAGGTGCGCCGTGAAGAGGAGTCGGGTGCGCCGCTCCTCGGAGCGCGTGCCCTGGGCGATGAACGCCACCACCATTGCGGCGACGACGAGGAGTATCCCCGGCAGCCCGACCGACACCGTGACCCCGGGGTGGCTCTGCTCGTGGCCCAGCAGGGTGAGCACGTTCACCAACACCGAGACACCTGCGGCGATCGCCCATGCGGTGAGCAGAACCGGCCGGAAGTAGACGAGCTCAGCTCGCAGCGTGGCCCACATGGTGGCCCTCCTTGAGGATCTGCACGGCGATCTCGTCGACGGTCATGCGCGAGACCTCCACCGCCTCGGCCCCGAGCCCGGCGAGCTGCTCCAGGGTGGCCGTCGCGTCCCGGGTGATCACCTGGTGCTCGGTTCGGACACGGCGGTGATCGACGGCGCCCGTGAGCTCGACGTCCTCCTGCGCGAGCCGGAACGACACCCGCCGCCAGCTCTCGCCGAGCTCGTCCCGGCCGGCTCGCTGCACCAGGCGACCCTCGCGGAGAAACGCGATCTCGTCGGCCAGGCGGCTGATGTCGGAGAGCACGTGGGTGGAGTAGAGCACCGCGTGCTCTCCGTCCTCGGTGATCTCCCACAGCACGTCCAAGACCTCCGACCGGACCACCGGGTCGAGCCCCGAGGTAGGCTCGTCGAGCAGCAGCAACCGCGGCCCGTGCGCCAGTGCCGCCACCAGCGCGAGCTTGGTCCGGTTGCCGCGCGAGAGCGCCTTCACGGGCTTGTCCAGGGGCAGCCCGAACCGTTCAGCGAGCCGCCCGGCACGGTCGCTCGACCATCCGGGTACCAGCCGTGCGAGGTAGGCGAGGTTGCGCTCCGCGGTCCAGCGCTGAAAGAAGCCGCTCTCCTCGCCGACGTACCCCACCTCGCGCCGGTACTCGGTGCGGGACGGGTGGACGGTGGCTCCGAAGACCTCGGTGCCGCCCTCGTCGGGTACGACGAGCCCGGCCATGCAGTTCAGGGTCGTCGTCTTCCCGGCGCCGTTGGGCCCGACCAGCGCGAGCACCGTGCCGGCCTCCAGCCTGAGGTCGATCGGACCGAGCTGGAATCCCGGGAAGCGCCTGACCAGTCCGCAGAGGTCGGCGGCAATGTGTGGCTGTGGCCCGCGCTCACTCATTTCTTTGTTCCTTCCTCACCAGGGTGTCGAGTATGCGCCGCATGTCGGACCCGCCGAGACCCTCCGCGGCGGCATGCGCCACCAGCTCGGCGAGGGCCTGTGTGAACCGCTCCTCGGCCATACGGTGCTTCCTTCCCTCGGATATCGCCATCACCCAGAATCCCTTGCCGCGGCGGGAGCGGACCAGACCCTCGCGCTCCAGGTCGTCGTACGCCCGCTGCACGGTGATGACACTCACGCGCTGGTCCCTCGCGAGACCGCGGATCGAGGGCAGCGCCTCGCCGTCGGCGAGGTCCTGGGACAGGATCTTGGCCCGGATCTGGCGTGAGATCTGCGCGTGCAGCGGCTCGTCGGAAAGCTCCGACAGGTTGAGCATCACGGCGGCGCCTGCGCCTCTCGCGGCGCCAGTACCGCCGCGGTCCAGTCATCCTCAGGAAGGCGGGCGGTGCCGCGCTGGACGCGGTCGAAGAGACCCGTCAGCCACGCCGAGAGCGGATCCGTCGGGTGCGCCCGGGCGAGAAGTCTCTCGAGCGCCTCGTAGCCGAGCGGGTCCCCCTCGGCGTCGCGCGCCTCGGGCAGCCCGTCGGTCAGCATCAACAGCGCCTGACCGTCTTCCAGCGCCGCGCTCCGGGAGGCGTAGCTGACATCCGCCCGCACACCGAGCGGAAGCCGGGGGCCGGGCACCGAGAGGGGTTGCGGCGGGCTGTCGGGCCTGAGGAGGTAGGGATCCGGCGCACCGGCGTTGGCCAGCTCCACGCGTCGCTGGGCCGGCCGGTAGCGAGCCAGGGTCAGGGCGACGAACTCCCCGCGGACAAGCTCGGACGCCAACCGGCGGTTGAGCTCGGTCAACGACTCCGCGGCGCCGCCCTCGGTCGTCACGAACGGCAACATCGCCTTGACCGAAGCCATGATCAGGCTCGCCGCGAAGCCCTTGCCGGCGACATCGGCCACCACCAGGTCGACGGTCCCGTCGTCATGACGGAGCACGTCGTAGAAGTCCCCGGCCACGATCCGAGCGGGCAGGCAGCGGGCCGCCACCTGCCAGCCCGGGCCCGCCACCTCCGACGGCGGCAGGAGACGACGCTGGACGTCCCGGGCCATCTCCAGCTCGCGGCGCCCGAGCTCCTGCGCCACGAGCTGCTCGAGCTGGAGCCGCTCCACCATCTCGCGCCGACGCTCGGGAGCGAGTCGGGCGACCCTGACCTCGTCGGCCGGGTCTCCGATCAGGAGCCCCTCGCAGACGAGGGCCTCGTAGGCGGCCTCGACCGTGGACGGAGCGACCCGGTGCTGGCGCGCCAGGTGGCGGTGGCCGGGGAGCGGATCGTCCGGCCGGAGCTCGCCCTGGACGATGCGGGCGCGGAGCTGGCGGACGATCTGCTCGCGCAGCGGCTCGGGGTCTCCGGGGACGAGGTGGAGCAGCAGGTAGGGTGACTCACTGTTCATATACGGTATGTACAGTAAGTCCCGGGTCGACCCCTGTCAAGGGCGCCCGCCCGGCGACGCGGACGGTCAGGGCCGCGAGGAAGCGCGTGCTCAGGCTGTCTCGGCGGGCCCCGTCTTCGGTCGCAGGAAGCGATCGTAGGCGATCAGCAGGGCGGTCGTGAAGACGCCGCCGGCCGCGACGACCCACCACATCTGGGAAGGCTGACCCCGGACCTCGCCGAAGTAGTGCAGCAGCCGTCCCGAGGTCGGACCTGCGATCAGGTAGCCGATTCCGATGGGCAGGAACGAGTAGCCCATGAACAGGCCCTGCTGGCCCTGCGGCGCGAGCCGCGAGACGTACTCGTAGTACCGCGGCGCTTGAATGACCTCGCCGATCGCCAGCACGATGAGCGCCGCCACGACGAAGACGGTGGCGCTGCCGGCAGTGAGGAACAGCCAGCTCAGGCTCGAGATCAGCACCCCGGCGATGATCGCGACGAACGGCGGAATGCGCCGCGTGAGCTGGTTCACGACGAACGTGAGCAGGATGACCGTGGTCGCCTCGACCGAGAGCAACGCGTCGATGTTGGCGTTCGGGTTGACGTAGGTGCGGACATAGATCGGCAGCGAAATGTACTGCTGCCAGAAGACGACCCAGAACCCTGAGAAGATGATCAGGAACAAGAAGAACGGTCGCTTGAGCAGGGAGCGCAGGAACAACGCGGCGAGAACGACCCCGTACGCGGCGAGAGCCCAGATCGGTAGCGAGGGCAGCGGTGCGAAGTGGAACAGGAGCCACAAGCCCAACGCCGCACCCAGGATCACGAGAAACTCTGCGCCGACGACTCGCACGAGGTTGTGGAGCGTCTGTCCGACCGTCGCAACCCGCGCGTCCGCAATGCCGTCCTCCTCGGGCTCGCGGTAGAACACGAGCGTGACGACGGCCATGGCCAGTGTCGCGGCGGCGCTCACCAGGAACACGTCCTCGACGCCCACCGAGCGCCGCACGAGTGACGCCGTGATCGGGCCGAGCGCGGCGCCCACGTTCACGATCGTGTAGTAGATCGAGTAGCCGGCCGATCGCACTTTCTCGTTCGCAGCGCGCGCCGTGGTCCCGACCACGACCGGCTTCACCACCGCCGGACCCATGGCGGGGATGAGCATGAGGATGTGCATCAGCGCGAACAACGGAAGCGCGTTGCGGATGGGCGCCATCCACGACGCCGACAGCGAGCCGAGCAGGAAGTTACCGGCGGCCAGGATGAAGAAGGCGCCGGCCAACGTGCGGCGGAACCCGAAGCGGTCCGCCAGCGCTCCACCCACGATCGGCATGAACCAGACGACGAACCCGTAGTAGCCGATCAGCCAGGTGGCCTGGGCGGTAGTCAGGCCGAGGTACTCGTGGAGGTAGATGGCGAGCACCGCCTGCGGGCCGTAGTAGGCCAGCCGCTCGAACAGCTCGGTGAGGTTGGCGATCCAGAACGGGCGCTTGAAGCCCGTCCGGATCTCCTGCCACCGCTGCGCAAGCGGCACGTGGGGGTCGGGAGCCGTGGTCGTCGTGCTGTCTCGTCGGCCCTTGTTGGTCGTCATCGCGTCTGCCTCTGGAGATGGGTTCGTCCCGGGTCGGGCGGTTGCGAGGATCCGGGCTCGACTCGTCCCGAGGTGCGTCCGACCGGTCCGGACCTCGCCGTCCACTGCTCGAATGCGGGCTCGGCCAAGTCTACAACTGCTTTGCCCAGGCTGGGACCGTTTCCCCGGGTTCGGCAGGACCAGCGGCGACTGCCCTGCCGGGAGGACCGTCGGAAGGCTGGTGAAGAAAGTGTCGACATCGTTCGACTCGGTCGTTCTGGCTCACGTGTTCTAACATCAAGAGATCCGGAAAGGAGGACGGCCATGAGCACGTACCGGGTGCTGGCACTCGACGGTGGCGGGATTCGGGGCATCGTGACGGTGGTGTTGCTCCAGCGGCTCGCGGCCGCGGCGGGCCTGACGGGCTGGCTGGACAGGGTCGATCTCGTCGCCGGGACCTCGACCGGAGGCCTGATCGCACTCGGTCTGGCGAAGGGCCTCGGCCTCGACGTCCTGCAGGACCTCTACGTCACCAAGGGCAAGGTGATCTTCGACGACTCCTGGTTCGACGACGTCGTGGACCTGGGCAAGCTGATCGGCGCCGACTACAAGATCACCGGGCTGCGGCGCGAGGTCAAGGACGTCCTCGGCGACGACACGACCCTCGGCGACCTCTCCATCCATGTCCTGATCACGGCGTTCGACCTCGACAACGCGGACGACCAGGGGCCCGGTAGCGACGCGCCGAGGTCATGGAAGCCAAAGCTCTTCCACAACTTCGAGGGCAAAGGTTCGGATCGCGACGCGGTGGCGTGGAAGGTTGGCGTCTACACCGCCGCCGCGCCGACCTACTTTCCCTCGTACGAGGGCTACGTTGACGGCGGGGTCTACGCGACCAACCCGGCGATGTGTGCCCTGGCTCAGTCGCTGGACGAGCGCTACGGACCACCGGCGAAGCTGGCGGACGTCAGGCTGCTGTCGCTCGGCACGGGTACCAACCTGCACTACATCCCTCGCAAGAGCCTGGACTGGGGCTACGCCCAATGGGCCAAGCCGCTTGTCAACCTGATGCTGGACGGCGTCGCGGGGATTGCGGACTTCCAGTGCCGGCAGCTGCTCGGTGACCGGTACCACCGGCTGGCGCCGATCTTCCCGGAGGGAACGACCTTCGGCATGGACGACGTCAAGCACGTCCCCGACATGATGGCGTTTGCCGCCCAGGTGGACATCGGCGAGGCGGTCGACTGGCTCCGGCGGGAGTGGGTCTGAGCATCAGCGCAGCACCTGGACCGTCCCCGAAGATCTGACCGGCGAGGAGTGACGTCTCGGACAAGCCGCGGTCGGTTCCGTGTGCCCGGTCCAGGGCCCGCGTCTGGTCCCCCTGTCGGGTGCAGACACATCCGCCTCGGCTCACCCGACGAGGTCGACGGGGAGCTCATCGGGTAGATCAAGGCCGCGTTCGACGCCGCCGGCTGAGGCGGGACGGCTTCGCGCCGGATCGCTCCCCGGAGGAATCGCTGGGGAGCCCCCGTGCGGCGCGGGAGACGGCTGGAAGGGCGCAACGAATCCCTGGCCGGCGCTTCGTGAGGGAGATCCGGGGGCGGGCTCGGGCGCCTACTCCCAGCGGAGTGCGACCGCCGGGTCGACGCGGATCGCCCGCAGGCATGGGATGCTGCAGGCCGCCAGCGCCACTACGCTCAGGAGCAGACCGACCACGATGTAGGCGGCCGGCTGGGTCGGGACGACGCCGAACAGCAATCTCGACAGGCCGCTCACCATGAGCAGCGCCAACACGATGCCGAGCACGACCCCGGCGAACACCAGCCGTGCCCCGGAGGTCGCCACCAGTGTGAACACGTCGCGCCGTCGGGCTCCGAGGGCGAGACGGATCGCAATCTCGTGGCTACGCCGGCTCACCGAGTAGGAGATCACACCGAACACGCCGACCAGCGCCAGGGCGAGCGCGACCGCGGCGAAGACCCCTACCAGGACGGTCTGGAAACGCGGTGGCCCGAGCGAGTCCGAGATCTCGTCATCCATTCGACGCACGTCCGAGAGGGCGAGGTCAGGGTCCACCTTTCGCAGCTCGCGACGGACTGCTTCCGCGAGCACCTCGGGAGCCGTGCTCGAGCGCACGAGGAGGAACCCCTCCTTCCAGGGGTACTGCGCGTAGGGCAGGTACAGCTCCGGTCGGAACGTAGAGGTCAGGGAGACCTGGCGCACGTCATCGACCACGCCGACCACGGTGATCTCCGGGCCCGCGTCGGTGGAGTCGTCGCTCAGGATCCGGAACGTGCTGCCGAGCGGGCTGGTTCCGGGCCAGTACCGCCGAGCCATCTCCGAGTTAACGACGGCGACCGCGGGCGCGCCCGGCCCGTCGCCGTCTGTCAGGAGCCTTCCCTCGAGCAGCCTGATTCCCATGAGGTGGAAGTAGTCCGGAGTGACTGAGTTGTAGCCTGCCCAGGGTGTCTCGACCGGCCCTGCGGGCTTTGGGCGGCCGTCGATCAGGAAGTCCAAGGTCATCTGTACGTCGTGCATGGGAATCGTGGTGGCCAGAGCCGCCGACCGCACCCCGGGGATCGCGGCCACCCGTTCGACGGTCTCACGATAGAAGGCCCGCCGCGACGCGGTGTCGGCGTAGCGACGGGAGTGCAGGTCGAAGCGGCTCGTGAGGACCCCCTGGGAGGTGAAGCCGAGGTCGACGCGTCGCAGGTGCAGGTAGCTCTGCAGCAGCAGCAAGCCACCGACCAGCAGGACCTCGGCGAGGGCGACCTCGGCGATCACGAGCGCCTGTCGCCAGCGTGCGTGCCGCCTCGAGTCGGCGGTACGTCGGCCCGACTCCTGGACGGCCTGGAAGAGACGTCGGCCCGTGACCGTCATGGCCGGCAGCATGCCGGAGGCCGCACCCGCCACTAGCGAAAGAAGCACCGCGAAGAGCATGGCCCTGAGGTCGATGTGGATGTCGGCCATGCGTGGTACGGCCTCACCCGCGGTGCGACGCAGGGCCTCGAGGGCGAGCCACGCGATGCCGAGGCCTCCGAGACCGCCCAGGATCTGGAAGACCAGGCTCTCCATCCCGAGCTGACGGACGATGCGTCCTCGGCTCGCGCCCAGGGCCGCTCGGAGCGAGATCTCCTGGCGGCGCCCGACGGCCCGCACGAGCATCAGGTTGGCGACGTTGACGCACGCGACCAGGAGCACCAGTCCGGCTGCCCCGAGCAGCATCAGGAGCGCTGGGCGCACGCCCCCCACGGTGTGCTCCAGCAGCGAGACCACGGCGACGCTGCGGCCCTCGTTGGTGTCCGGGTACCGGCGTGCGAGCCGTTGCGCGATGGCGGCCATCTCGAGCCCGGCCTGTCGGGCCGTCACACCCGGACGGAGGCGTCCGACCGTGCGGAACCATACGCTGCGTCTGAGCGAGGGAGGGAAAGGAGGCTCGTAGGCGAGCGGTGTCCAGAGCTCGACTCCGTCCGGAAACCGGAAGCCGGTCGGCATGACCCCGACGATCCTGTGCGGCACGCCTGTGAGGATCACGGTGCGTCCCAGAACCGACGGGTCGCTGCCGAACCGTTCGACCCAGAGCCGGTGGCTCAGCACCACCACGTGGTGCGCACCTTCGTGGTCGTCGGCCGGAAGCACGGGGCGACCCAGCATCGCAGGAACGGCCATGACCGCGAAGAAGTCGCCCGACACCCTGGCGCCCCGGACCCGCACCGGCTGGGGGTCTCCGGCCATGTCCCAGACGAAGCGCTCATAGGCCGCCATGTGCTCGAAGGAACGGCTCTCGGAACGCCAGTCGAAGAAGTCGGGTGGTGAGACCTCCTGCAGGCTGTCGTCGACCCCGGGGTAGGTGTTCCAGAGGGTCATGATCCGGTCGGAGTCGGGGTAGGGGAGGCGGCGAACGAGCACCCCGTTGACGACGCTGAACACAGTGGTGGCCGAACCGATACCCAGCGCCAGCGTCAGCGTGGCGACGGCGGCGAAGCCGGGGGACATGCGGAGCTGTCGCATCCCGTGGCGGGCGTCGCCGGCGAGCTCCTCGAAGACCCTGAAGCCCGAGGCGTCGCGACACTCGACCTTGGCCTGCTCGACACCGCCGAACGAGACCGCCGCGGCTCGCCGCGCCTGCTGTGGCGTCATGCCCTGCGCCAGATTGCTCTCGATCTCGAGCTCGAGATGGAGCCGGAGCTCTTCCTCCAGCTCCTGCTCGTAGCGCTTCCTGTGCAAGACGGAGCGGAGCCGATGCAGAGTCTCGCGAAGCTGAGGCATCGTTTACGCCATCTCGAGGATGCGGGTCACCGCCGCCGAGAGACGCTCCCAGGACGAGGCCTCGTCCTCGAGCTGCCGGCGGCCTGCGGGCGTGATCCGGTAGAACTTCGCGCGGCGGTTGTTCTCGGAAAGGCCCCACTCGGCTGCGATCCAGCCGCGACCTTCGAGCCGGTGGAGCGCCGGGTAGAGCGAGCCCTGCTGAACCCGGAGGACCTCCTTTGAGACGGTCCGGATGTGCTGCGCGATGCTCCAGCCGTGCATCGACCTCAGCGCGACCGTCCTCAGGATGAGGAGGTCGAGGGTGCCCTGCAGGATGTCGCTCTGGATCGTCACGCCGTTCCCCTAGACGCTCGACAACAACATGGCGTCCGACCTGTAGAATGTCAAGGGGAGAGGAGGCCGTTCTCTGCGAGAGGACCGTTCGGCCTGTCGAGCCGGCCTGACGGATCGGATCCACGTACCTCCGACCCGTCTGGAGGCATTCGCCTTCGACAAGACGGGTACCTTGACCCACGGTCGGCCGGAGGTCGTGGACGTCATTCCCTTGAACGGTCACACGCCGGACCAGCTCCCATTGGGTGGGTGCCAGGCTCCAAGAACTTGGGAAGTTGTTTCTCCTTCAACACTTCCTAACTTCTTCAAGCCCGGCACCGAAGTGAGAAGGCGTCCGCGCCTGCGCTGGTGGGTGGCACGTTGACGGCGGCGTGCGGCTGATCCTGGGCTGAGGCTTGGAGTGGGGCCTCAGACCCGGCAGCGGAGCACACACCTGCTCTTCGAGGGTCGGGCCACCTCGTCGAAACCGAGCCGCTCGAACACGTGCGGGAACCCCATGTAGGCCTCCGCAGGACGGAGCTTCGTCTTCCCGGGCAGCCTCGGGTACGCCTCGACGAGAGCTCCTCCGCGATCCCTCACATGGTCGAGCGCTGCGCGGACGAGCTCCTCCAGAACCCCCGAGCCGCGGTGCGGTCTCGCGACGAAGAAGCACGCGATCGACCACACATCCCGATCGTCGATCCGCTTGAGGACGGGCGAGCGCTCGAGAGCCTCGAACTCGCTCCGCGGTCCGACGGAGCACCACGCCACGGGCTGGTCCTCTGCGTACCCGAGAATGCCCGGCACCACGCCTGAGTCCACCAGCCCCTTTATTGCAAGACGGTTCCCCTCGCCCTGCTGCCGTCGAAAGCGTGACCGCTCCAACCTCCACCACATGCACCAACATCCGGCGCACGCGCCGCTCGCTCCGAAGAGCCGCTCGAAGTCGTCCCATCGCTCT
>CAZQYU010000025.1:0-22268 GCA_964597585.1 uncultured Thermoanaerobaculia bacterium | reverse complement strand
GGGGCCGAAGGGACTCGCGCCGCGGATCGAGCGGACGGTTGTAGCCCGCCCACCCCCCTCTCCGGCGCAGCAAGCTGCGCCTGCGACCCCCTCGGGCACAACCGTGAACCGCTCGCTCTCGCGGCGAGCAAGTCCCTTCTCCTGGCGCTCCGGGGTCGTACGTGGGCGCCACTCTCCACCCTCAAAACCCGCCCTTGGGGCGGCTCTTTCGGTGTTTCGTGGCGGGGCCGACCTCACCGAAGGGAGCGGAGATCGGTCGTGGGCCAGCCTGCATATCTCACCACATGGCGAAGCGAGGGCCGAGAGGGGCCGTGAGCTGTGGCGATTTCGAAGGGCGAGCGAGTGAGGCGTAGCCCGAGCTACGTTGATCAAGCGAGTTCAAGAAAGTGCCGCAGATCGCGGTCTCCCTCGGTCCGCAGCCGTCATGCTGGTGGGATTTGCAGGCTCAGGGGTTGAAGAGGGTGGGCGGCTGCCGTACGGCCGCCCGCTCATCTCGGGGAGGCACCGCGGCCGGAGGCCGCGCGTAAGGGACTCGCGCCGCGGATCGGGCAGACGGTCGTAAACCCCGCTGCCCCCTCGATGGGGAGCTCAGGGGAACACCTACTGCGTCTGGCCCGGGGTTGCGCGGTGCTCCGTCTTGGGAGGGCGATAGCTCCCGATGGTCGTGCCACGGAAAGGCAGATCACCTATCCCAGACTCACAACCGCCCGGCCAGCGACGGTTATAGCCCTTGATGACCTTGACATGATTGTAGACGACCCACACCCATTCGCAGCCGGCGGGTTGGCTCCCGTCGAACGGGCTCTTCGCGCACGCTTGATGTGCGAACTCCGAGACTGCAGTGCGGAATACCCCATCGCTGAGAATCCGGTCGCAGTACGTCTTCGGATCCCACTCCGACAGCTTCTCGAAGGCCGCCCCACCTGCAGCCCACAGATTCTCGGCGCCGGCGGCCAGCTCGAGCCTGATGAGGAAGTAGGGGAGTGGGTAACTGGACTTGTAGCCGCCTGAAAGTGAGGCGTGGGCCGCGATGATCGGTTCTCGGAGCTCGGTCAACCCCTGTCTGCTCGCGTCCAACATCGCAACGGTCCTGGGCAGGCCAAAGCCGCGAGGGTACTGCGCTTCGCCGGTTGTCATCGCCGAGAGGTAGAGCGCAATCCTCTCGTCGCGGCTCAACACGAGGGTCTCGTAGTATCCGAGAAGGTGCCTCCCGTACCCTCGCCTGTCTATGGAATCGGACTCGAGAAGAATGTCCTCGAGCTGCCGGACATCGATCCACCTGAGATTCTCAAGCAGGAATTCCCTTACACGTGTTCTTGTGCTGACGTCCCCTGATTGCAGAAGGTATCTCACCTCGTTTCGGAAGCTGGCCGGGAGCGTGCCCGGGGAAGCCTCAATCTGCGAGTAGGCCGCGATGAGCTGCTCGTCGACCGGCTCTCGGTGGGACCCGGACGGCACGATCAAAGCGCCGAGCAGAAGCACGGAGGACAGTCGGTGACTCGTCATGCGGAATCCTGTCTCATGGTACAGGAATACTCTGAATGTCGCGACGGCCAAAGGCTGAACCGGGTCGCTGCCGCAGGCCTTTTCAATCAAGGCGCGCAGCGCCTGGATTGATGTGACAATGGCACATGCCCAAGGCGAGCGCTTCCGACCGGCGGACCATGGGGCTGCTCGACGCGACCGGCGTCGGCGTCGGGGCGATCGTCGGCGGCGGGGTGCTGGCACTCGCCGGTGTCGCCTTCGCCACGACCGGCCCGAGCGCGATCCTCGCGTTCGCCCTCAACGGCGGCATCGCCCTGCTCACCGCCCTGTCGTTCTCGGAGCTGGCCTCGCGTTTCCCCGAGTCCGGCGGCACCTACACCTACGCGCGCAAGGTGCTCACGGTGGAGGCTGCATTCGCGGTCGGCTGGGTGGTCTGGTTCGCCTCGGTGGTGGCCGCGGTCCTGTACGCCCTCGGGTTCGCGGTCTTCCTGGTCCCGGTCCTCAAGCAGGTGGTGCTCGCGGCAGGCGGCACGCCGCCAGGGTGGCTCAGCGCGCGTTTCGCGATGCTGCTGTACGCACTTGCCGCCGTCGCCTTCTACACGTGGCGGCTGATGCGGTCGGCCGCGGGTGGCGGACAGTGGGAGACGATCGGCAAGCTGGTCATGTTCACGATCGTCATCGCAGGCGGGTTCTGGGTGCTGATCGCGCATCCGCCCGGTCTCGAGGAGCTGAGCGCGAGCTTCCGGCCGTTCCTGCACAAGGGCGGCCAGGGTCTGGTGCAGGCGATGGGCTACACCTTCATCGCCCTGCAGGGGTTCGACCTGATCGCGGCGGTCGGCGGCGAGGTCAAGCGGCCCGAGCGCAACATCCCGCGGGCGATGATCCTGTCCCTCGCCGCGGCGCTGGTGATCTACCTGCCGCTGCTCTTCCTGGTGGTCGGCGTGGGCACTCCGGGAGAGCCCGTCAGCGCGGCCGCGGCGCGCGATCCCGAGACCCTGATCGCGATAGCGGGACGCAACTTCCTCGGTCCGACCGGCTACTGGCTGGTGGTCGTGGCCGGGCTGCTGTCGATGTTGTCGGCGCTGCAGGCGAACCTGCTCGCGGCCTCGCGGTTTGCCAGGACGATGGCCACCGACCGCACGCTGCCGCGCCGCTTCGACCGCCTCTCACGGGGCAGCGGGACGCCGATCCCGGCGATCCAGCTCACCGCCGGCACGGTCGCCTTCGTGCTGGTCGCCATCCCCGACGTGGCCGCCGCCGGCGCAATGGCGAGCCTGGTCTTCCTCGCCAGCTTCGCGCTCGCCCACGCCATCGCCTACCTGGCCCGCAAGCGCGCCGGCAGCGCCAGCCCCTTCCTGACTTCGGCCTTTCCGCTGGTGCCCGCGGTCGGAGGGGTGGCGTGCGTCGCGCTGGCGCTCTTCCAGTCGGTGGCGGTGCCGTCGGCCGGCGCACTGGCGGCGCTGTGGCTGAGCCTCGGGGCGGTCCTGTACGTGACCCAGCTCGCGCCGGGGGCCTCGGTGGTGGACGCCTCCGCCGAGGCGCTCGACCCCGAGCTGCTCCGGCTGCGCGGCCGCAGCCCGCTGGTCCTGGTGCCGATCGCCAACCCCGCCAGCGCCCGGACCCTGGTGGCAATGGCCGACGCCATCGCCCCGCACTCGGTGGCCCGCGTCCTGCTCCTGTCGGTGGTCCGCCCGCCGGAGGCGTGGTCCGGCGGCGAGCTGCCACAGCAGCTCGTGGACGCCCAGTCGATCCTCGGCGGCGCGCTGTCGACCGCTTTCGAGGCCGAGCTGAGACCGGACGCGCTGATCACGGTCAGCGAGGACCCGTGGCGCGAGATCACGCGGGTCGCCCAGCACTATCGCTGCGAGAGCCTGCTGCTCGGGGTCGGCTCGCTGGGCAAGTCGCTGATGACCGGACCGCTCGAGGAGCTCATGAGCCAGGTCGAGGGGGACGTGGTCATCCTGCGCGCGCCGAACGACTGGAACGTCGACGAGGTTGGGAAGATCCTCGTCCCGGCGGGTGGCCGGCGGGACCAGAGCCCGATCCGGGCCCGCCTGATCGGCAACTTCTGCCGGGCCGCGCAGCGCGAGGTCACCTACCTGAGGGTCCTGCCGTCGACCACCGACGCCGCCGCCGAGCGTGACGCGCGTCGCGAGCTGCACAAGCTCGCGCGCGACGAGGCCCCCGGCGTCAGCACCGCAGCCGTCACCCTGGGCGACGACATGGTCGACGAGGTCGTGCGGCGGTCCGGCGAGGCCGACCTCCTGATTCTCGGCATGCAGCGTCTCGGCCGCCGGCGCAAGGTGTTCGGCGACAAGGTGCTCGAGATCGCCCAGCACACCACCTGCCCGCTGCTGATGATCAGCCGGCGCAGCTAGCCTGGCGGGCTCGAGATCCGGGCGGACAGCCGATTCAGGTTCTCCTTCGCGAAGCCGAGCGTGGGGTCGAGCTCGAGCGCGCGGCGGTACATCTCCACCGCCTCCTCGATTCGGCCCAGGTCGCGCAAGTTCGATCCGAGGTTGGCCCAGTCGATCGCCGAGCGGGGATCGATCTCGATCGCCCGGCGGAAGCAGGCGACCGCCTCCTCGTGGCGCTTGAGGCGGTAGTAGCAGTAGCCGAGCTGATTGACGACCGCGAGCTCGTCGGGGTCGGCTACGGCCGCCCGGCGCAGGGCCGCGACCGCCTCCTCGTGACGGTCGAGCCGCGACAGGCAGGTCCCGAGATAGAGCAGCACGCGGCCGAGGTCGTCGGGTCCCGGGCCGAGCCGGTCCGCCGCCTCGAAGTGACTCAGGGCGGCGTCGAGGCGCTCCTGGTTGAGGTCGCAGATGCCGTGAAAGAAGGCGATCTGGACCTCTCGCCCGGGCGTTGCCGCAGAGGCCAGGTGCGCGCGCGCGTCGTCGTACTCCTCGAGCCGGACGTGGGACTGGACCATGAGGAAGTGGACGTCGGCCGCCGGGACCGCGGGGCTCGGGTGCGCGAGCGCCTCGTCGAAGCGCTCGAGCGCCTCGATGTCGTCCCGCCAGGCGACCTGGACCCTGCCGCGGTGGAGGGCGACCAGACCGTGGTCCTCGGTGCACTGGTCGGCACGCTGCAGGGTCTCGTCGGCCTCGCGAAGGCGGCCGCACTCGAGCAGGCTGAGACCGCGGTGGATGAGGGCGGCGGCGCGCTCGTCGTCGCTTCGGCTGAGCTCGGCCGCCACGCCGGCGAGGTCGGCGGCGAACGCCGGTTCGCCGCTCTGGGAGAGCGCCACGGCGAGCCGGACGGCGAGCTCGCGGCCCTCGCCGGTCCGCCGGCTGGCGACCAGGTCCGGGCCCGCGGCGAGCACCGAGCCTGCGATGCATCTCCGGCAGATCGGCAGCCAGCCCTCCGGCGGCCAACGCTCGGGTGGAGCGTCGGTCGCGGCGTCAAAGCTCTCCTCCCGCCACGCCTGGATGCAGGGAAAGACGTGGCCGCGGGCTTCATCGAGCACCAGATGGCGCGGGCACGGCGCCAGCAGGTCGTGGTCGCCGTCGGCGAGGCGTTCGAGGGCGCCGTCGACCACGTGGTGGGCCCCGAGCCGATCCACGAGCCCGTCCGCGCCGGAGGTGTCGGCGACCCCCGCCAGCACCCGCAGGTCAGAGCTGTCATTGGCGAGCGCCGCGGGGGCAGCGGCGTCGGGCACGGCCAGGATCGCCGGCGCCGAGTGGGCGGCGAAGAAGCGCACCGCGCCGACAATGGCGGCATCTTCGGCATCGCTCGTCGGCGTCAAGACAGGGGCGAAGAGCAGGCGCGCCTCGCCCAGCTCGAGGTAGGCCTCGAGCTGGTACGGGTGGGCGGCCTCGAGCACCCGGGACCATGGCGCGGCCTGCGCGGGGTCGCCGGCGGCGACCGCGACGACGGGATGGAGGGTGAGGACGGCATACGGATGGCGGTCGAGGTGGGCCGCGGCGACCCGGGCGACTGACTCGAGCCGGTTCCACCTTTCGGGGCCTTCGAGGCCGGTGATCCAGACGTGGGTCCGCCAGCAGCAGTGCTCGAGCACGGCCGCGAGCCAAGCGAGTCGGCGGCTGAGCTGCTCGTGCCCGGCTCCATGGTCGAGCCGCAGGAAGAGGGCGGACGGCGGCTCCGGCTCGTGGAGAAGACCCGGTTCAGTCACGACACCACCCGCTTGCCGCCGTCCAGGGACGCCGCCCGCCACGCCGCCTTGACCGCCCGGATCGCGCGCCGGTCCATCCATTCGGTCTCGAACTCGGCGCCCACCGAGAGGTGCGGAGGGAACTCCCGCAGCGGCCGCACGCCGTGGTCGCGGGGCCGGCGGGTGATCTCGGAGCCGAAGTAGAGCTGCATCTGCTGGGCGTTGCTGTTGCCGCGGATGGGAACGCCGCAGTCCCCGACGAACGCGAGCGTCGCCATGGCGTCGTCGAAGGTCTCGCCCGGAAGTGCGAACTGTGAGAACAGCTCGACGTCGAGGCCCGCCGCGAGAGCGGTGCGGGCGGTGGCCGCGACCTGCGCCGGCTGGATCCGCTTGTCGAGCCCCAGGCTGACGCGGTCCGACGCGCTCTCGAGGCCCATTGCGAGCGTCGTGACGCCGGCCCGCTGCATCAGCCGGATCAGCTCCGGGGTGACCATGTCGGCCCGGGTCTCGAGCCACATCCCGAGCTTGAGGCCACGCTGCAGCATGCCCTCGAGCAGTGCCAGCACCCGCGACTGCCGGCAGCAGAAGTCCGGATCGGCGAACCACAGCCGCTCGACTCCTCGGTCCGCGATGTACGCGATCTCGTCGAGCACTCGCTCCACCGAGTGGACCCGATAGCGCCGCCCGCACGCCGCCGGAGTGATGCAGAAGGCGCAGGCATGGGGGCAGCCGCGCGAGGTCAGCAGCACGGCCTCGTTCCAGTCCGAGGGCTCGAGCACCCCCTCGAGCCACGGCGAGGGGTAGGTGTCGAGGTCTGGCGGACCTTCGGGGGATGGCGCCGTCACCGTGCTTCCGTCTGGCAGGCGCGAGGTCACGCCGGGAATCGCGGTGCCTTCGGCGCCACCCTCCATGGCTTCGGCGATGGCGGCGATGGCGAGCTCGCCCTCGCCCCGGCTCAGAAAGTCGACCTCCGGCATCGATGCGAGAGACTGGGCGGGCATGAACAGCGCCTGGGGGCCGCCGAGCACGATCCGGCAGCCCGGTACGACCTGCTTCGCAAGCCGGGCCAGGGCCCTGACGTGGTGCAGGTTGCGCTGGTAGGTCCCGAAGCCGATCAGAGCGGGAGCGAAGGCGGAGAGGTACGCTGCCAGTCCGGACGGGGAGAACCGGCTCGTCATCCCGAGGCTGAGGATCCTCACCTCGTGACCGGCACGCCGGAGCACCGCGCCGAGGTGACCCAGCGAGATCGGGGTCACGGCGGCGGCAAAGGGGTTGAAGTCGACCAGGAGAACCCGCATGCGCCTCGCCTTCGCGAGCGAGCCTACCCCGCATCGGGCGCGGCGTCACGCCCCGGGAGCCGGCAGGGCAGAGGCTGTTGACGGTGGTTGGGATGTCGAGACCCTGCCGCGGGCCTCTACCCTGCGGGCTCCTCTGACGCGCTGCGCGTATCGTTGGTTGCGATGGAGAGATCCTGGTCGCCATGGAACTGAGGCGGGCCTGGCACCGTGCGACAATCGCCCAGTGCGCAGACGGCATCTGGTTGCGGTTGTGGTGACCCTCGGCCTTGTCGGGCTGTGGCGCGCGGCCTCGGCGGCGGATCCCGTCCCGCCCGTGGAGCACCTGCGAGTCAAGGTCCTGAGGGTCCTGCCCCACGACCGCGACGCTTTCACCCAGGGCCTGGTGGTGGTCGGCGGGGCGCTCTACGAGAGCACCGGCCAGCACGGCGAGTCGCGGGTCCGGCGGATCGATCTCGGCACCGGCGACGTCCGCACCGAGGCCTGGCTGCCCGGCGACCTCTTCGGCGAGGGCATCGCGCCGGTCGGCGACCGGCTGATCCAGCTCACCTGGCGGGAGCAGCGGGCGCTGATCTGGTCGCTGCCCGACCTGCGCAAGGTAGGAGAGCTGAGCTATCAGGGCGAGGGGTGGGGGCTGACCTTCGACGGCGCCCGTCTGATCATGAGCGACGGCAGCGACGTCCTCACCCTGCGCGACCCGAGGACCTTCGAACCGCTGGGCCGGGTCGCGGTGACTCTCGACGGTGAGCCGCGGTCGTCGCTCAACGAGCTCGAGTGGGCCGAGGGATCGGTGTGGGCCAATGTCTGGGGATCTGAGACGATCCTCCGCATCGACCTCGGGACCGGCGAAGTGACCGGAGTGGTCGATGCCTCCGGCCTGCTCACGACGGCGGAGCGAGAGGGGGTCGATGTCTTGAACGGTATCGCCTGGAACCCCACGGACGGGCACTTCCTGATCACCGGGAAGCTGTGGCCGAAACTGTTCGAGGTCGAGTTCGTCCCGGCTGGCTGACCCCGCCCGTGACCGGTGACGCGGGTGAGCCGGAGATTGAACCACCAAGACACAAAGACACCAAGCCATCGCAAAGCCATCGCAGAGAGAGGGCCGCGCTGCGCGCGGCGGGGCTCCGGTTGCGGCTTGAGTTCTTCCCCATCGCGTTCCCACGCGGTGGAGCCCCCTTCGAACCGTGATTGGGAACGCGCTCCTGGCCTTGAATGTCCTCTCGGTGTCTTGGTGGTGAGAATCCGCATCGACCGGCGATCAGAGATCCGGGATCACCATATGGCCGCCAATCTGTCGCGGCGAAGCCTGCGATTCGGTTTCGCTCCTCTGGAAGCCCGGTTGTGTCTGCGCTGGGAAAACCTGCTCTAGGCAGTTGCGTTCTACACTGGGGACGGGCGATGAGCACCTTTGACCGCAACTGGCGCGAGCTTCAGCTCGAAACTCTGGTCGACTTCTCGTTGACCTTCGGCGGCGTGCGCAACGAGGAAGAGCTGGCGGAGGAGCTGCTGCAGCGCGCGGTCGGGACCCTCGACGCCAGAGTCGGCCTGGTGGCGACACTTCACCCAGGGGGTGGCGAGGTCGCGGTCCGGGCGATCGGGCTGCCGCCGGCGGTGGAGAGAGTGCGGGCGCTGCTGCCCGCCGACCGTCTCGAGGCCCTTGCCGCCGGCCAGGTGGTGCGGATCCAGCGGAACGCCGACGAGGAGCCTTTCGAGCTGCTTGCGGCGCCCATGGTGTGGCAGCAGCGGACGCTCGGGCTGGTCGTGCTCGGCGACAAAGAGACCCGCGAGGGGCGCACGCCGTTCTCGGAGGCCGACTCGCGCTTCCTGCTTTCCCTCGCCAGCCTGGTCGCCGCCTCGGTTGCGACCTCGCGCACCGTCGCCGCCATCGAACGCGACCGCCAACGCCTCGAGGAGGAGAACCGCGCCCTCCGCGACACCGCCCGCCGCGAGGGGTTCGTCGGCGAGGCGCCTGCGATCCGGGAGGTCCTCGAGCTGGTGCGTCGGGTGGCGCCGACCGATGTCAACGTGATGCTGCGCGGCGAGTCCGGGGTCGGGAAGGAGCGCGTGGCACAGCTCATTCACCGCTCCTCCCAGCGCTCCGGCGGGCCGTTCGTGCCGCTCAACTGCGCCGCACTGCCCGAGAGCCTGCTCGAGTCCGAGCTGTTCGGCATCGAGGAGGGCGTCGCCACCGGCGTGCAGCGCCGGCTCGGCAAGATAGAGCTCGCCGATGGCGGCACTCTGTTCCTGGATGAGGTCGGTGATCTCACGCTCACCCTGCAGGCCAAGCTGCTGCGGGTGGTTCAGGAGCGCGAGCTCGAGCGGCTCGGTGGTCGCGAACGTATACCGGTCGACCTTCGCCTGGTGACTGCGACCAACCGGGACCTCGAACGGATGGTCGAGGACGGCGAGTTCCGCCGCGACCTGTACTACCGGTTGCGCGTGGTGGTGGTGTCAATCCCTCCCCTGCGCGAGCGTCGGACGGACATCGCCCTCCTGGCGCGCCACTTTCTCGAGGTCTACGGGGAGCGCTTCGGGCGTCCCGGCCTCCAGCTCGAGCGGGACGCGCTCGCCGCGCTTCTCGCCCACCCCTGGCACGGCAACGTGCGCGAGCTCGAGAACGTCATCCAGGCGGCGGTCGCGCTCAGCCCCGGCCAGTCCATCACCGCCGACGACCTCAGGCTCGACGGGCTCGAGCCGGCGCCTCTGGGTGAGCCGGAGCAGCTCACCCTCGAGGAGGTCGAACGCCGTCACGTCGAAAGGGTGCTCCGTTCCGTGGGCGGGAATCGGGCTGCCGCAGCGAGGATCCTGGGCATTGACCGCAGCACGCTCTATCGTCGAATGTTGCAATCTGCATCAGATGATGCAAATCACAACATGGGCACGGGCGAGCCGTCGCGGAACGCGGCAATGGTCGGACCTGGACAGGCCTCTGGCGATCGTCGCGGGTCGTGAGGACGATCGTCATCACTGCGAATTTTTCCTTGCAAATCGAACCAAAAAAGAATTTAAGGGTTGCGATGCCGGACGAGGTGGAGGCTGCGTCGGATCTCTCTGTGAAATCCGCGGGCGGGCGTATCGCCGCGCGATGCGGGAGCCGTCAATCGGTCCGTCAGCACCTGCGAGCCTCTCATGTGTTGCAGATTGCAACGAACTGAACGTGTGATTCGGGTCCCACCTTTGGCACGCTTCGTGCTGCTTCATCTCGCCGGAGGTGGTTCGATGAGGTCCGTGGCTTTGATCCGACTGTCGCTCGCTGCGTTCGGCACGGTCGTGCTCGGGACGGCGTCGGCCCAACTCCTGCAGATGCCCATCGCAATACCCACCCAGCAGCTTCACCTCGCCTGGACGCTCGCCAGGGTTCTGCTACAGTTGTAGCGCTTGGTATCGGGCACGGTATGGAGGTCGAGCTGCACCTTCCCGTGGTGCCGAACGTGGAGCTGGTGGCTGCAAAGGCGGTCGAGACTCTCGGAGCTGCCTTGGGCATGGATCAGACCCGCGTCGAGGCCGTCAGCGTCGCCGTTGTCGAGGCCTGCCTGAACGCGATCGAGCACGGCGGAGGCTCGATGGTGGTGAGGCTGGCCGGGCACAACGACGAGGCTCGCCCTCGGCTCATCATCGAGGTCGAGGATCATGGCGCCGGCTTCGATCCGGAAGACCCGCCAATCGACGGCTCCTCCCGGAAGTTCGGCTGCACTCCGAAGCGCGGCTGGGGGTTGACCCTCATCCGTGAGCTGATGGACGAGGTGCAGATCCGATCGGGGCCAGGGCTCACCCTGGTGCGGATGTCGAAATACGTGGAGAGTGCGCCATGAGCAACGAGACGATCAAGCTCTCGGCTGACGTCCTCGGCGACGGGGTGGGCGTCATCTCGGCCGCAGGCTACATCAACAACGAGGGCGGCCAGGCCATCGCCGATGCCGCGCAGGGCCTGCTCGGACGCGGCGTTCGCACGCTGCTGATCGACCTCGACGGGACCCGGATCATCAACTCCATCGGTGTCTCGATCCTGCTCGAGATCATGGAGAAGCTCCTCGAGGACAACGGACGACTCGCCTTTTGCAACCTCACGCCGACGATCGCGAAGACCTTCGAGATCATGGGCCTCGTCCAGTACGCCTCGATCTTCCCTGATCGCCGGACCGCGCGGTCGCAGCTCGGGGTCGATGTCCCTTCGTGACCTGCTGCGCATCGCCGACCAGGCGATCAGCGGTCCCGCCAGCCCCCAAATCCCCGAAGAGGTGATTCAGGCGGTACTGGAGGAGACCGGCTCGGGCGTCGGCGTGCTCCGACGCGGCGATCGGGTGGTGGCGCGCTGGCCCCGGAGCGCGTCGCGCAGCCTCGAGGAGTCGACCGATGGGTGGACCTCCCTCGCCATCGGCGGAGATGAGCACGCCTGGGAGCTGCGGCTGCTGCGGCCGGAACGCCTCGACGAAACGGTCCTGGGCGCGGCGCGGCTCGCGCTGCGGGCGTTCACGTTGCGCGAAGAGCTCAAGCGCACCCGCTTCGACGAGCGCTTTCGGCTGTGGGAGTTGGAGGCGGTGCGCTCGATCGTGACCTCGATCGGCGGCATCCTGGACCGAGGCCGGCTCGGCGAGGAGCTCATCGCCCACCTGGTCGCGCTGCTCGGGGTGCGCTCGGCGCAGCTGTATCTCGGCACTGATCCCGCGGCCGCGGAGTGCGTTGCGAGCTTCGGCCCCCCCGCCCTCGCCGACCGCGAGCTCCGCGGAGCGTGGCTGAAGGAGCTGGTCAGCGACGACGTCGTGGCGGTGCCACTGGACAGCGAGGGCAGCGTGCTCGGCGTCATCGTCGTGGCCCACAAGGAGGCCCGAGCAGGCACCGAGCCCTTCGCGGCCAACGACATCCGTCTGATCGAGCTGCTCGCGGTCCAGGTCACCGTCGCGCTGGAGTACGTGCGCCTCACCAGCGAGTCGCTCGAGCGCGAGCGCCTGCGCCGCGAGCTCGAGGTTGCCGCGGTCATCCAGTCGCACCTCTACCCGCAGCGCTTCCCTCGCCTCGAGGGATGGCGGCTGGCGGGTCGCTCGAGCCCGAGCCGGCAGGTGGCCGGCGACACCTACGACGCGCTGGTCCGGGATGGCGCACTACTGGTCACCGTCACCGACGTGTCGGGCAAGGGCGTCGGCGCTGGAATGCTCGCGTCCGGCGTTCACAGCGGGATTCGGCTGCTGTCCGAGGAGAAGATCCCGCTCACCGAGATCGCGACCCGGCTCAACCGCTACCTCTCGGGAGCCACGGCCGACAACCGCTTCGCCACCATGGCGTTGATCCGGTTCGCGCCCGACGGCACCCTGACCGCGGTCAATGCGGGCCACTGCCCGATCCTCATCCGCCGCGCCGACGGCTCGGTCGAGCAGATTGACTCCGGTGGCCTCCCGTTGGGCATCATGCCCGCTGCGCGCTACACCGAGAGCACACTCACGCTCGCAACCGGAGATCTCGTCGCGCTCTACACCGACGGGCTCACCGAGGCCGAGAACCCGAGCGAGGAGGAGTTCGGCGTGGAACGGGTCGCACAGGTCTTCGCCGACCTGCTCCATCCGTCCGCCGACGCCGCCTGCGAGCGCCTGCTCGCCGCGGTCGAGGAATTCGTCGTCGGCCAGCCCCTGAACGACGACGCCACCCTGCTCATCATCGAGCGCGTGCCGCCCGGAGGCGCCGACCCGCCCACCACCGACCCGTCAATCTGAGGCTCAGATCGCGAGCGGCAAGACGGGAGACGTAGGGGCGGAGCTCGACTCCGCCCAGGTTTCAATTGGAGTGTCACCTTCCAAGACGCCAAACACCGTAGGGGAGAAGCTTGCCTCGGCCCGTGTCGCGGGTCGAGCGCCCCGTTCCGGTCATCCCTCGTGACCCGGTTCCTCGGCGGCCTTCCACACCTCGGCCTCGATGAACACCCGTACGAGGTCCGGGTCGACGGCGCCCTCGCGCACCTCGTCCTCGAGCACGGCGAGAGCGGTGACCGGATCGTAGGCGGTGCGATAGGGCCTGTCGCCGGAGGTGAGGGCATCGTAGATGTCGGAGATCGTCAGCATCCGGACCTCCACCGGGATCTCCTCCGCGGTGAGCTGCTCCGGGTAGCCGTGGCCGTGGAGCTTCTCGTGGTGGCGTGCCGCGATCTCGGGCACGCGCCGCAGGTGCCTGGGCCAGGGCAGAGTCATCAGGAAGCGCGCTGAGTGCACCACGTGCGCCTCGATCTCCCGCCGCTCGGCCTCGTCGAGGGTCCCGCGCCCGACCTGCAGCAGGTGCAGCTCATCCTCCTCGAGCAGATGCCGGTCGCTCCCGTCGATGCCGGGGAAGCGGCGCGTCGCGACGTCCTCGAGCAGCTCGGGCTCGACCTGCTCGGCGCCGGCATCGGCAGCGGTCACGACCTGGGCGAGCCACCAGCCGAGCTCGTCGCCGAGGCGGGCACGGGCGCGAGCAACGCGGGCGAGGTCCGCGGTCATCGGAGGTGCTCCGCGGCGCACCAGGTCGCGCAGGGCACGCTCCAGCAGCTCGACCTCCAGCGCGCGGCGAGCGTGCTCGAAGCGCTCGCGGACCAGCCGCTCCTGGTCCGGGTACAGCCGGCGGCGTTTGGTGAGGACCGCCTCGCGAACGCCGAGCTTGCCGATGTCGTGGAGCAGCGCGGCGTAGCGGAGCTGCTGCAGCCGGTCGGAGGAGAAGCTGAGCTCGGGCCAGGCCGGCGGCGGACGGTGCTGCGCGGCGCGGGCGAGTGCCACGGTGTAGGCGGCGACCCGGAAGGAGTGGCCCGAGGTCGGAGGATCACGCTGCTCGATGGCGGTGATCGAGGCGCGCACGAATGAGTCGAACAGGGCGCGGACCTCGTCGGCGAGCCGGGAGCTCTCCAGCACGACGGCCGCCTGCGAGGCGAGGGCGCGGACCAGCTCGAGGTCGGACATCGTGAATCCGACCACCTCCCGCTCCACCGTGCGCGGGTCCATGAGCCGGGCTGAGGCGTCGCGCTTGCGGTTGATCAGCTGCAGCACGCCCACCAGCTCGCCGGCGCGGGTGGTCATCGGAACCACCAGCAGGCTGCGGGTCCGATATCCGCTGGCGTGGTCGAAGGCGGGGTTGAAGTGGTGCGGGCCGTCTTTGGGGAGCGCGTAGGCGTCGTCGATGACCAGCGGTTGGCCGGTGACCGCCACGACTCCGGCGAGGCTGCTCTGGTCGACCGGCAGCAGGGATTCCTGCCAGGGGACCTCGACGGAGTCGTTGTGCGCGAGCACGAAGCGCAGACGGCGATCGCCTTCGCCTCCCTCGACCAGGTAGAGCGAGCCGGCATCGGCAGCGACCAGCTCCCTGGCAGCGGTCAGGATGCGCTCGAGCAGACGTCGCACGTCGCGCTCGGCCGACAACGCGGCGCCGATCTCGAGCAGCTCCCGCTGGCGCTCCACCTCGACCGCCCGCTCACGCTCGGCCTCGAGAGCGGCACGCGCTGCTGCGACCGCGCGGGCCACTGCGCTCGCCGGGCTGGCCGCCGACAGGTGGAGGAAGCACGGGACGACGGGCTCATCATCGCCGAGCAGCACGAGAAGGCAGCCCGCCGGGACCCCGCCTGGGAGCGCCTCGTCCGACCTTGCGACGACGACGCTGCCGGGGTGCGCGTCGCCAAGGCGGTCGACCGGATCCGCTCCCGGCACCGACGCCCCAACCGCGCGGGTCACGACGACATCCGTTCGAGCCACGAGTTCTCCTGCTTCCTATCCTACCCATTCGGCGGAGTAGTGGAAGGGGCGAGCAGCAAACCGGGCATGCAGGAGAAGACGAAAGAGCCGGCCCGAGGACCGGCTGTGGACTGTCACTCGAGATGTTTCCCTCAGCGCGTGCGCCAGTGGCCAGGGAACCAGACCCAACCAGTCGAGCGGCGGCTCCAGTGGCCCCCGACCCAGGACGCATGAGCTGGCGGCGGTCACACCCGAATCAGGGCGCTGCGGGAGTGCCGATCCGCCGGACCTCGCCGACCACGACGCCGAGAAGTCGCCGGTCCCTTGAGCCTGCGACGGTGTCCGCCGGGACGAACGGGTTGTCCACCACGAGCTCGAGGTGGGTGCGGGGCATGGGCCGGGGCAGCGGCAAACGGACCGTCTCGACCGAGGGGCCGACCTCCAGCTCGAACGCCAGCCCGGCCTCGGGGCACGCGAGTCGGACACGTGCCGGTGTCGGGCGCGGGGCGGCGAGGTCGACCTCGATCGCCGAGGCTGCAGCGGGCGTGCTGAGCCGTGCCCTGGATCCGGTCCAGCGCCCTCCGCCGGGCAGCGAGAGTGCGGGCTCGACGCCGTAGAAACCGGTGCCGACCACGAGCCCACCCAACCCCTCGGCCTGCATGGCCGGAGTCAGAATCGCCGGGGCGGGGGAGCGGTCCGGCCGCTCGACCCAGACCCGGAGCAGCCTGGCAGCACCCGTCGGGCCGTCGGCAGAGACGCGGAGCAGGGGGGGTCGGTGAGGATCGCCGGCGGTGGAAACCTCGAGCCGCCGGGTGCCGGGTTCGATCGCGACACCGAGCGCCGAACCGCCGTCGGGCTCGAGCCGGACGATGACCGAACCGGTCGCTACGACCTCTGCGACGACCATGCTCCCCGCGGGTGCCGGCTCGAGCAACAGCCGGGTCGGTGGTCCCAGCGGCAGCGAGCCGTCGCTGCCCAGCGCGGGCCACATCGGGTCGAGGACCAGAGCGCCGCCGCGACAGACGAAAGCGTCGAGGAAGCGGTCCTGGGCGAGCGCGGCCAGCCGCGCCGAGCGGACCGCGAAGTGCTCGGGAGGGGGCCACGCAGGGGCGAGCCAACCGAGCGGTGTGCCGCTCGAACCTACAAAGACCCAGGGCCCCGGCAGGCGATGCGGTGGGATCCGGCCGGCCGCAAGCAACGGCCGCCAGTACGCCGGCAGACGGCCGCGGTCGGCCAGGGCGCCCAGGTCGGTGAACGGGCTCAGCGCTCCGTCGACAACGATCGCGCGAGCGTACGGGTCGGCGTCGGCGGACGCCAGGGCGGAGAGCGGTGGAAAGGGCTCGGTCGCCTGGACCCAGATTGCGGGTGCGGTCCAGGAGGCGGCGACGGCTACCGCGGCGGTTGCCGCCCAAACGGCCCGCCGCGGTGCCCCGAGCAGACGGGAGAGGCCCGCGACGATCGGGCCGACCGCCAGCGCGAGCACGGGGAGGGTATAGCGGGTATAGGTCCGATTGTGAGCGAGCAGCAGCCAGGCGAGCGAGACCACCGTCACCGCGAGCCACCACCCGGCAACACGCGGGCGCCGGCGGCGCCATCCGACCCACCCGAGAATGCAGGCCCCGGAACCCGCGACCGCAGGGACCAGCCCGGCGACCGCGCGGACGATCCCCAAACGTACAGGACGCCAGGAGCCGAGGTGGAGAGCGCCGGCATGGGTCGCGCCATGCTCCCCGAGAGCAGCCAGGAACGGGCCCAGGCCGCCGGTCACGAAGATCATGGGGAGAAAGCCCACGACCACGACCGCGAGCCCGGCGACTACAGCGAGCAGCCGATCGAGGGCGGCGTCGCGACGCAGTGCGGTGGCCGCGAGGGCGGCGAAGGCGAACGGCGGCGCCAACACCGGGCGGACGAGTACCGCCGCGCCGAGCAGGGCCGCCCCGCCGGCCAGCGTCCGCCGGCCCGGTTTGAGCATCACGACGCAGCCGGCGACCGCCAGGGCGAGGGCGGGCGTGGTGGAGAACGCCCGCGGAGCATGAAACCAGGTCGCCGGCAGGAAGGCGTACAGCAGGGCGGCGGCCTCGCCGAGCTCGCGGCGCCCGAGGCCTGCTGCCCACAGCGTCGCGAGCCACGCGACCGTCGCCACGGAGGCGACCGCCGAGACGAGCTGGAGGGCCAGCACGGGGTCGCCGAGGACGGCGGCTCCAATCTTGCCGACCCCGACCCAGAGCGGGAAGCCGGGCGGATGGGGGTGGTGGGCCGCGAGGTCGATCTTGAACGCGGCGGTTGCGAACAGCGCCTCGTCCTGCTCCCACGGCACGCCGGGAATCGCGACCAACCGGCTTGCCGCGACGAGCAGCAGCGCTGCCAGGAACCAGCGGGACGGACGGAAGCCACTCATCGGCGGGTCGATGCCGGTGGGGGAAGTGCGGCGACCGCCGCCGGGGTCATTGAGGAAGGGCAAGTGTCCCGCAGTTCGCCTCGCCTCCGCTCGGTGCGCCCCCCGCTCACCCCTTGTAGAGTGTCGTGATGAGGTCCGTGTACTCCTGAGCGACCACTCGACGCTTGACCTTGAGGGTCGGGGTCAGGTGTCCCCCTTCGATGGAGAGCATCAGCGGCAGCACTGCGAACTTCTTGATCTGCTCGTAGCGAGCGAGCTTCGAGCTGACCTCGTTGACCGCCGCCTCATACAGAGCGACCACCTCCGGCAGGCGGGTGAGCTCCTCCACCGAGGTCCAGGTCAGGCCGTGGGCCTTCGCCCAGGGCAGCAGCTCCTCGGTGTTGGGGGAGATCAGGGCCACGATGAACGGCTGCTGGTCGCCGATCAAGACCGCGTTGTCGATGAAGGGCGAGCGTTTGAGCTCGTTCTCGATCGGTTGCGGTGCGACGTTCTTGCCACCTGCGGTGACGATGAGGTCCTTCTTGCGGTCGGTGATCCGGACGAAACCGTCTGCGTCGATCTCGGCGATGTCGCCGGTGGCGAAGTAACCCTCGGCGTCGAACACCTCTGCGGTCTTGTCGGGCAGGTTCCAGTAGCCCTTCATCACGCTTGGACCTTTGACCAGCAGCTCGCCGTCGGGAGCGATCTTGACCTCGACATTGTCGATCGGCAGGCCGACCGTCCCGAGCCGGGTCATGTTCGGGGCGGCGCCGTTGACCGCGATCACCGGCGAGGTCTCGGTGAGGCCGTACCCCTCGAGGATCCAGACTCCGATCGACTGGAAGAAGTCGTTGACGAACTGCGGAAGCGGCGCGCCGCCGGAGATGCAGAAGCGGACCCTGCCGCCGAGCCCCTCACGGACCTTGGAGAGCACGATCTTGTCCGCGAGCTTGTAGGCGAGGCCCCCAGGCTCGCGGCCGGCGAGCCTCTCGGGGTAGGCTTTCCTGCCCGCCCCGAGCGCCCAGGAGAAGAGCGCGCGGCGGATCGGCGGCGCCGAGCCGACCTTCGACTGGATCTTGTCGTAGACCTTCTCGTAGAACCGCGGCACGCCCGCGAACACGGTCGGCTTGATGGTCGCGACCAGATCGCCGACGTGGTAGACCGAGCAGTACGCCTTCGAGGAGGCCACCGTCATGAGCAGGTAGCCGACCATGCGCTCGAAGACGTGGCACAGGGGCAGGAACTCGAGGCCGAAGTCGTGGCGGGAGATCGGCGCCCGGGTCGCGGAGGGCAGCACGTTCTGCACCAGGTTGCGGTGGGTAAGGCTGACACCCTTCGGGTTGCCGGTGGTGCCGGAGGTGTAGATCAGCGTCAGCAGGTCGTCCTCGGTGACCTCGGCCGCGCGCTGCCAGAAGAGGTCGCCGGCGTCGGGGCCGTCACCGGAGTCGATCACCTCGTCGAAGGTGAGCACTCCGGCGGCGGGGCTGCCCTCGATCTGGATCAGGTGCTGGAGGTCGGGGCAGTCGTCTCGAATCTCGAGGAACTTCGCCATCTGCTCAGGGGTCTCGGCGATGGCGGCGACCGCGCCCGAGTCCTTGGCCTGGTACGCGACCTGGGGCGGCGTCAGCGTGCCGTAGATGGGAACATCGATACCTCCGAGGTCGATGATCGCGAGGTCGGCCATATGCCACTCCGGACGGTTGTCGGAGAGCAGCATGACGCGGTCGCCGTGTCGGATCCCGAGCCGGGCCAGACCCGCGGCGAGACCAGCCGTGCGACGAAAGTACTCAGCCGTCGACAGCACCCGCTTGCCGCCTGGGAAGTAGTGGAAGTAGTGCTCCTCGCGCGGGGCGTCGAGCTCGTGACGGTAGAGATCGAGAACGGTCTTTTCGGTCATGCTCATGCTCCATCGTGGTAGTGGCAGGGCACGAGTCCCTCGGCGAGGAGTCGACACAGCGGGGCGCAGTGGCGGAGCAGGTCGCCGGGCTCATCGGACAGCAGCCAGCTGTTGACGAGCTCATCAACGGCTCCGAAGACCAGGTTCGTCGCGAGACCGGGGCTGATGCCGCGACGAAAGGACCCCACGTCCTGACCCTCCTCGATGATTCCGCGCAGCAGGCTGAGGTACTCCCCCAGCTTACCACGCATGAGCAGGGTCATGAACCGTCGGGAGTGACGCGTCTCGATCTGCAGCACCTGTGCGAGATCACGGTCGCGGCCGAGCGTCTCGAGATGGAGCCGGACCATGACTCGCAGCTTGTCGATCGGATCGTCAATGGGTTCGATCTCGCTCGTGGTCCGCTCGATGAAGCGGCTGAGAACGTCGTCGAAGATGCTGGTGAGGAGGTGTTCCTTGCCCTCGAAATAGAGGTACAGGGTACCGTCCGCAACCGAAGCGGCCTTGGCGACGTCGGTCATGCGGGACGAGAAGAAGCCCTTTCGCGCGAACACCTCGATGGCGGCCCGTAGGATGCGCTGCCGCTTCTGCTCGCGTGGGGACAGCGGTCGGGCGGTCTGGCTCTCCGGCATGCGACCTCCGCTGAATGAATGCTCATTCATATTCACCCTGCGGCTGCCCGGTGTCAAGCGGAGCCGCTGTAGAGCTCCAGGCGCGCTTCACAGCGCCGACCGCACGATGCGAGCCCGCACAGCTCCCGTCAGCACGACGGCCGCGGACCGGGAAAGACCGTTGCCCATTGCGGCGTCACGGTTGTCCCGCGATGGGTCCCTATCTGCGGTGCATTCTCGAGCTCGCTCGCTCGTCCTGCGAAATCACCACACCTCGAAGCCTGTCCAAGCCCTCGCTTCGCCGCCTGATGGGGAAGTGCAGGTGAGTGCGTTACTCACCAGCTCCCTGCTGCGGACACCGATCTGCAAGCCATCGCGGGCCTTCTCGCGACTCGCCACCCGTGACGTGTCGGCGGACACGCCGCGGCGGCTCGTCACTCGATGGCTCCAGGCCGGCGGGCATCTCGGCGCCCTCGCGACGTGACCTGATGAGAACTGCAGGCTAGGATGTCGTCATGCGAAAGGGGGTCTGATGAGCAGATCGCAGCAGGACGGCGAGCGCGAGCTGCGCCAGGAGGTCTTCGAGAGCTACCGGGAGCTGTTCGCCTCCGCCCCCATCCGGCTCATGAGCCGCGCGGTGAGTGCGATGCGGGCGCGGGGCTACCCGGACCTGGCGTCGGCGATCGGCGACATCGACTGGCGCACCGTACCCGCGGACGACCCCGAGGACCCAGGCCTCAGGTCCGATTGGGGTGACGTGGTCACCGCGGCGGTCGAGCACATCGGTGGCTGGATGGGCCAGCTCGGCGTCCACTCCATGGGCTACAACCTTGACTCGGTGGGCAGCGAAGCGGTGACCGCTGCGTGGACCGGACTATGGCATCGCCAGCTCGGCATCGAGCTCGTCAACGAGCGTCGCAAGCTCCCCCAGGTCTTTGTCTTCCACGGTGGCAACCAGGCTCTGCAGGCGGCCTTCCTCGGCGTCTGCGAGGCGCACCGCGACCGTGTCGGGACCGCCACGCCACCGACCGTGCTGGTCCCGGTACCGACCTTCTCGTGTCCGACCGACCAGATTGCCCTGCAGGGCATGCGGGTCTACTTCGCACCTCCAGGTGATCCGGGAATGGACCCGTCGCCGGAGGACGTGCGCGCAGTGCCCGACGGCGTCGACGTTGATGCCGTCTACCTGATGCCGATCAACAACCCAACCGGGCGCACGCTCCCTCCTGAGCGGCTACGAGCCGTGGTCGACGCCGTGCTCGACCGGTGGCCGCACGCCGGGGTGATACTCGACTCGGTCTACGTTCGGCTCCACCCCGACCACCGCCGCCTCCTCGCGTGGTCCAATGACGACCCGCGCTACCGCGACGCGATCCTGTTCGTCGACTCGCTGTCGAAGTCCCACGGTGTCACCGGCCTGAGGGCTGGGGTCCTGCTCACCGCCGCGACCCGGTTTGCGCGCGGCGCGGTGCGCTACTCGCAGAACGTCGTTGCCGGACCGTCCAACGTGATGCAGGCTGCGATGTTGTCCCTGCTCGCGCCGTTCGTGACCGGCGACGACGAGCTCATGGACAGCCGGATCCGCCTCGGTCTGCGAATCGGGCGCCATTTGCAGCGCCGCCGGCGTCTGTTCCTCGAGCGCGCGTTCGCCGACTACCGCGACCTGCTCGATCCCGAGCAGCCGCTGCTCCCTGATCCGGTCGGCTTCGACTGGCCGGGCTCAATGTACGCCGACCTCCGTCTCTCCGACCGGTGCCTGGAGATCGCAAGGGCCAACCAGGTCTCGGCGACGGTCGCCTTCTACCTCGAAACCGGGATCGGCGGTGTGCCGCTCGAGGGATTCTGCAGCAATCTCAACCTGGTCCGGCACGGGCTCGTCGTCAACGTCGACGATCTCGGTCTGCAGGCCTTCCAGCGCGAGGCGAGCCGCTACGTGCGGCTGTCGTTCGGGATGACCCCGCCGCCGAGGGGGATGTAGCGGTCAGGCGTGAAACGTGAAGGGTGCAGTCTGAGGGAGTGACGGTCCGGGATCGGGCTGCAGGCAGCGGGCGGCGGGATCGGGAGCGAGATCGCGGCCGCCCATGCGGTGACGTTCTTGGCCCGAACCCCGTCATCCGTCTCCTGCAGCCCGCCGCCGGCAGCCTGTCCCCCGGATGGAGACGGCGTCGGGCGTCGCGCCCGGGCCCGGGATCGGGCGGCGGGATCGTGGAGCCGGGCTGTCTGGGCGGGGGGTGTGCTGGCTCAGCTGGAGTGAGTAGGCGACCGGCGACCGACTGTCAAGGGCAATCGCGCTTCGCTCACGGCCTTTGGCCGCCCCTGACAGCCGTCCGCCGTCCGCCTCTAGTGCCTCAGTGGTTCCTTCTTCTCCTCGCTCGTCGTCGCGATCGGGCTCACCGCGAGGGCGCCGGCACCGGCGAGGAAGAACGCCGGCACCAGCTCGTAGAGATTGTGCAGGCCGCCGCGCTGGACCAGCCACCACGAGGCGAGGGTGACGGCTGCGGCGACCACCACCGCCGTCGCCTCGCCGCGGCCGAGCCGGCGCGCGAGCACCATGGCCGCGAGCACGGCCGCTGCGAGGCCGAGCACGGCCCACGGTACGGCGGCGAAGGCCGTCGGATTGGCGGCGACGTCGCGGCCGAGCTTCCACGCCACCGTGACCCCGGCGCCGGTGAGCATCCCGGCGAGGGCGCCGTGGCGGTTGACGCGGTCGCCGGTGACGGCGAGCAGAACCAAAGGTCCGAAGCTCGCCCCGAGCGCCGACCACGCGAAGAGCACGAACCAGAACACGAGCCGGACCTCGGACAGCG
>CAZQYU010000024.1:0-22288 GCA_964597585.1 uncultured Thermoanaerobaculia bacterium | reverse complement strand
CGAACGCCTTGATGTCGGCCCAGTGAGCGGCGGCCCCGTAGACCGCGATCGCCACCACCACGGTCTCGACGACGATGGTACCGACGATCCACAGGGCGACGGCCTTCTTGGCCTCTTTCGGCGTCCGCGCGGAGTAGAATTTCTGGTACATCGACTGGATGCCGAGCAGCAGCAGCAGCGTCGCGAGAAAGTACCCGCCTGCCTTGAGCGCGGGGTACTGGCCGAAATCGGCCGAAAAGACCGCAAAGTGCTGAGCCGGCAGCGCTGCCGCGGCTGCGCTCGGTCCTCCCGCGAACAGCACGACGAAGGGAAGTGCGACGCAGCAGGCAAGCAGGATGATGATCCCGTTGGGCAGGTCGGTGTGGGCGACGGCCACCATGCCACCCACCGCGGTGAACAGGATCACGAAGCCCGCGGCGATGATCTGTCCGACCTCGACCGAGACGGCACCTCGGGTCGCCACGTTGAGGATGTAACCGCCGGCGCGAAACTGGTAGGAGACGATCGTCGTGAAGGCGATGATCAGGGCGGCGGCCCCGAACAGGCGGGCAAAGGGTCCGTAGCGAACCTCGAGGATGTCGCCCACGGTGTACTGGCCGAAAGTCCTGATCTTGGCGGCGAGGAAGTAGATCACCGCGATCCCGACCCACGCCCCGGCCGGGAGCCACAGCGCCGACCACCCCGCCTTGGCGGCATACTCGGCACCGGCAATGAAGGTGCCCGATCCGATCCAGGTACAGACCAGCGTGAAGACCATGGTGGTCACGCTCAGGGAGCGCCCGGCCACCATGAAGTCCTCCTGTGACTGGACCTGGCGCGAGCGGTAGAAGTTGAAGCCGGCGAGCACCAGCAGGTAGGCGAGCACGACCCAGAGATACCACCCCACGGCGACCTCCTCCGCTGAGCGGGTGCGGCGCGCGAACCGCAAAACCCTCGTCAGGACTGCTCGTCAGCTTGCACGGGCTCTTCGGGCAAGTCAACCGAGACCGCCATGGGCAAAGACCGAGCCGGCCCATCACGAGCTCAGCGCAACGCGGCTGCGCTCGACATGCTGCACCGGGCTCCCAGTTGCTACACTTGGCGGGTGACCCACGACACGGACCACGAGGGCGACCAGCGCACTACGATGGTGCGGGTGGTCCCGGAGACGCCGGGAATCGAACCGGCCCCCGGACCGCCGGCTTTGATCGTGCGCCTCGCAGAGGGCGAACCGGTGCGCTTCACCGAGGCGTTCCGCGTCGGCCGCGGCGAGGAGTGCCAGATCCGGGTGGCGTCGGCCGATGTCAGCCGCTGCCATGCCGAGATCGCCCCAGGCGAGGACGGTTGGGCCGTGCGCGACCTCGACAGCACCAATGGGACCTTTCTCGACGGGCTGCGGGTCGACGGCGCGGCGCTGCCGCCGCGCGGGGTCATCACGCTCGGCCCGTCGGGGCCGTCGCTCGAGTTCGCGGTTGAGGGGGCTGGCGCCGGGGCAGACCCGCCATCGATCACCTATTTCATCCGCCACTACGTCGACGGGCGTTCGGACGGGCCCGTCGGGCGAGAGACGATGATGATCCGGCGCGCGGTGGCGAAGGTGCGTGGGCGCCAGAGGCTCAAGTACCTTGTCGCAATCCTGGTCGTGGTTGCGGCAGGGGCGGCGGTCAGCATGTTGGCAGTGCGCCAGCGCGCCGAGCTCGCCCGCCAGCGCTCGGCGGCCCAGGAGATCTTCTACGCCATGAAGGGGCTCGAGCTCCAGCTCGACGGGCTGGAGGCTCGGCTCGGGGATCACGACGACCCCGGCGTCCGCACCGAGTTGGCGAGCGGGCGCGCCCGTCTGCGCGACCTTTCGAAGAGCTACGACCGCTTTCTCGAGGAGCTCGGGCTGTTCGGCGAGGGAGTGGACGAGCGTCGTCGCCTGGTACTGCGCATGGTGCGGTTGTTCGGCGAGTGCGAGGTGGCGATGCCCCCAGGCTTGTCCGAGGAGATCGACCGCACCATCGCCTCGTGGCAGGCGGACACACGGCTGGTCAAGGCCCTCGACCGCGCCCGCTCGGCGGGATACGCCAGGATCGCAGCCGCCGAGTTCAGCCGATACAATCTGCCGCCGCAGCTGTTCTACCTCGCCCTCCAGGAGAGCGACTTCCGGCTCGACGCGTGCGGCCCCAAGACCCGCTTCGGCATCGCCAAAGGGCCGTGGCAGCTGTTGCCCTCGACGGCCCGAGCCTACGGGCTGCGCACCGGACCGCTGTTCCTGTTGCGGCGCCCGGACCCGGAGGACGAGCGCCAGGACTTCACCCGCTCGACCGAGGCAGCGGCGAGCTTCCTGCACGACCTCTACACCCGCGAGACCCAGGCCTCGGCGCTGCTCGCGGTCGCGGCCTATAACTGGGGCGGGTCGAACGTTCGCCGGATGATCCGCGAGCTGCCCCAGGACCCGCGCCGCCGCAACTTCTGGCGAGTACTCGTCGAGCACCGCTCCGAGGTACCGCGCGAGACCTGGGGCTACGTTTTCCGCGTGCTCACCGCGGCCGTCATCGGCGAGAACCCGCGGCTCTACGGCTTCGACTTCCCGCCACCGCTTGCCGGCGCCCTACCCGAGGACGGCGACACGGTCACGTCAAAGTAGCTCCCGCGGGTCAGCCCGCGGGAACGGCCTGCACCTCGAACTGGACGCGCACCAGCCGCTCGATGAGGTCGTCCGCCGGGCCGGGGAAGTCGATCCCGAACTCCATGCGGTCGAGTTTGAAGTCCGCATTGGCCCTGACCTCCTGCGGGGTCACCGAGATCGTGGCCGGAAACGCAATCTCCCGCACCACGCCGTGAAGGTCGAGGTAGCCCGTGATTCGGTAGGTCTCGTCGGACACGTGCTCGACCCGGGTCGAGGTGAAACTCGCCCAGGGGTACGACTCCACCGCCAGGAAGTCGTCGCTCGCCAGGTGGCGGGTGAGATCGGGCTGATCCGCCCACAGCGAGGTCGTGTCGATGACGGCGCGTACGCTCGACAGCTCGGGCCGACCGTCGACAACGGCGATCTCACCCTCGAAGGAGTGGAAGCCGCCGGCGTTGCGACCGGTCACCTTGGCGCCCACGAAGCTCACCGCCGACCCCTTGCTGATCGTGTACACGACGGCCGGTTCGGTCGGCGACGCCTGCGGCTGCTCTGCAGAAACCGCAGCGACTGGTGTCGGACCCGACGCGGCTGCGTCGCTTGCCGGCGGAGCCGCGGTCTGGCGCGCGCATCCAGCACCGAGGGCAGCGACGGCACAACCCATGACGGCGGCGGCAATACGACTCCGGCTCACGGCTCCATCCTCCAAGACCATGGGGAACCTCCCCAGGGCCGCTCAGGCGGTCGCTGCGACCGCGGCACCATCTTAGCCTGCGAATCTCACGGGACTCGATACTCGAGTCGGCCAAGCGGCGCGGCCGCCAGTCCCCGCAGGGCGACGCGGAGTGCTGCCACAGCCACCAGACGCGGATAGCCTCGGCCTCCGCGCAGCAGCTCGACGAAACCGGCGCTGACGACCCGGTCCGCGAGCAGCAGCCGGAAGGTGGCCCCGGGCCGCCGGTAGAGCCGCGGCGCTGCCAGCCGGGCGAGCCGCATCGGGCGGTGGACGCTCCGCCACAATGCCCGGTCGTAGCCTGCCAGGGGTTCGGCGGCGACCAGAAAGCGGCTGACGGCTGCCGCTGCCATCTCGGCCGACTCGAGAGCGCCCCCGATCCCCTCGCCGGTGAGTGGGTCCACCGTGGCGGCGGCGTCTCCGACGAGCACGGTCCGTCGCCCGGCAGCGGCGAGCCGGACGCCGCCCATCGGAACCCGCGCTCCGAGGACGCGCCCCGGTCGTCCCGGCAGCCCGAGCGTCGTCCAGAATGCCTCGAGGCCGCCCCTGAGGCCGCGGGCCGAACCCTCCACCACGCATCCCCCGACTGACGACCGCCCGCCCTTGGCAAAGACCCAGCCGTAGCCGCCGGGGAAGGCCGCGAAGTCGAACAGGAGCGGCCGCGGGCCGTCGTCGAGGACCGCCTCGGTCTCGACCGCGGCGGCCAGTCGCCGCCCGTTCCTGGTTCCGAGTGCGCGCGCGACGACGCTCTCGGCGCCGTCAGCGCCGACCACGGCCCGGGCGACGAGACTGCCCCTCGCGAGGTCGAGCTCGACCCGGTCGGCGAGCTCCCGCACTCCCAGCACGGCCGTACCCTCACGCACCTCGACACCCGGTGTCCGCGCCGTGAGCTCGAGGTGGGCCTGGTCGAAGCTGGGTCGGTGGACCAGCCGGCCGACCGGCGCCTCCGCCTGGAGCCGCACCGCGGCCGCGTCGCCCAGGCGGAGCTCGGCACCATCGACCACCGTGTCGGCGAGCGGTCTCAACGTCTCGGGCAGGAGATCGAGGGCGCGCAGCGACAGCGCCCCGCCGCAGGGCTTCACGCGTGGGAAGCGGGCGCGGTCGATGAGCAGCACCCGGTGGCCGAGCTCGGCCAGCCGGCGTGCAGCGTGGCACCCGGAGGGCCCCGCCCCGACCACCACGACCTCGGCGTCCAACCCCAGGCCCCTCAGGGGTGGTGGACCACCACCACCACGGTGAGGTCGTCGGCGAGTGCGGCGCCGCCGGTGTGGGCCTCGACCCGGCGCACCAGGGCATCGACCATCGCGCCCGGGGTATCGTCAGCGTGGGCCGCGACGACCTCGACGATTGCCTCGTAGCCGAGCAGGTCTCCGTCCGCATCCGCGGCCTCGGGCAGGCCGTCGGAGTAGAGCACCAGCCGGCTGCCCGGCGGAAACGGGTCAGTCCGGGTCGCCGGGCGGCCGAGGGTACCACCGAGCGGGAGCGCCGACGTGGTCAGCTCGATCACCTCGCCGCCCGGCGTCACCAGATATGGCGGAGGGTGGCCCGCGCTGGCGAGGCGGACCTCGCCGCGCTCGATGTCGAGCTCCGCCACCAGGAGGGTCGCCATCACCCGCTTGCGGCTCTGCGAGCGCAGCACGCGATTGACCCGCGCGAGCAGCTCCTCGCCGGTGTAGCCTTCGGGGACGAGCGCGGCGACGGCCGACTTCAAGGACGCCATCAGCAGACCGGTGGGCAGGCCGTGGCCCGCAACATCACCGACCGCCACCAACATCCGGCCCTCGCCTACGGGGAAGAAGTCAAAAGTGTCGCCGCCGACCTCGGCCGCCGGCCGCAGCAGCGCGGTCGCCTCGAACGCTCCGACCCGCATCTCGCGTTCGGGCAGCAACCCCTCCTGGATCTCGCGGGCGAGCTCGAGCTCGTGCGCGAGGTGCTCCTTGGCGGCGACTTCGACGAGCATCCGCTGGACCGAGCCCGCCATGCCGTTGAAGGACGCGGCGAGGTCGCCGAGCTGGTCATGACGCTTGACCGGGATGCGCCAGTCGAGGTGGCCGCTGGCGACCTCGCGTGCGCCGCGGCTGAGCCGCGCCGTCGAGCGCGCGATCGAGACGATCATCAGCCCCGCGAGCAGCACCGCGACGGCGTAAACGGTGAGGAAGAACACGCCGAGACCGAGCAGGACCGCCTCGAGCACGTCGGCGAGCTCGTAGCGGGAGAGCACGAAGTCGTCCCAGACGTTACGCGGCGAGGTGCGCAGCAGCGACACCACGCGGTCCGGCTTCGAGGGCGTGCCGGAGGCGAGGTCGCGGACGTCGGTCGCCACTCGGAGCCAGATCACCAGCGGCCGCGCCAGCCACGAGGCTTCGCCGCTGCGCCATGGGCCCCAGATCTCGATCGGCTGGCCGTGGGTCTCGCCGACCCGGAGCTCGACCGTCTCGCCGGCGGGGGTCAGGGCCATGGTCTCGGGTCCCCCGGGCGGCACGAAGACGACGTCGAACCACGATGACCCGCCAACCGCCTCCGCAGTCGACGTGTCGAGCGGGATGAGTGCGGCGACGAGGTCGCCGCCGGGCGCGGTGGCGGCCACCATCGCGAACACCTCGTCGCCGTGCCGGGCCATGCCGCCCCACCGTGCACCGGTGATCCAATGAGGCAGCGGCAGCTTGGTCCCTTCGGGCCGGCTCAGCTCGCGTTGGCCGAGACGGGCCAGCCAGATCACTCTCGGCAGCGGGTCCGGCGGGTGAGCGGCGGCATCATCGAGGGCGGCGATCGCCGCTGCCGACCCACGGTCATGGGAGAGCTTGACGATCCGGGCGCACCGGTCCCCCAACGTCCACCGCAGGTGCTGCATCTCGGTGCCGAAGCGAACCGATGTGTACTGGCCCATGGCCATGTACAGGGCCGCCGCGCCGAAGGCCCCGCAGAACAGGAACGGCGAGACCCCGAGCAGCAGGTATGACAGAAACAGTCGGGTCCCCACCCGGTAGGTGAGCCGGCGCCAGGCCGCACGCAGGACCACGACCAACGTGACCAGGCTCCAGACCACGAGCGGGACAGGCGCCCAGTCGGCTCGGCCACTCAGGACCGCGGCGAGCACCACCGCGGCGGTGCCCGCCGCCAGCCACAGCCACAGCGGGCGCCGGCGGGTCACGCCCCCTCGTCCGCCATCCGCTCCGGCGGCGGGGAGAACAGCCACTGCTCGGCCTCCACCGCCGCGCCGTTCGGCTCGTGGCAGCGGCGGCAGCGCGCCTCGTACACGCCGGAGGCGCCCACCACGACCTGCTCGTCGGAGGCGATCAGGCGCTGGGTGTAGCTCGCCGGCGCGCCGCAGCGGGAGCAGATCGCTGTGATCTTCTGGACCTCCTCGGCCAGCGCCAGGAGCTCGGGCATGGGCCCGAACGGCACTCCGCGGAAGTCCATGTCGAGACCGGCGACGATCACCCTCTTGCCGAGGTCGGCAATGTGGCGGCAGACCCTGCCGAGCTCGGTGTCGAAGAACTGGGCCTCGTCGATTCCGACCACCTCGGTGCGCGGGTCGAGGTGCGCGAGGATCTCGTTCGAGCTTTGAACGACCTGCGACGGGATCCGCCAGTTGGAGTGCGACACGACCTCGGAGTCGGCATAGCGGGTGTCGAGCGCCGGCTTGAACACCTGCAGCCGCTGGCGGGCGATGGCGGCCCGCCGCAGGCGCCGGATCAGCTCCTCCGACTTGCCGGAGAACATGGGACCCGCGACAACTTCGATCCAGCCCGATCCGGGACGCAAACGGCTCATGGCGACTCGCCGGCCTCGAGCTCCTGCCACGCGCGCGCCGCGCGCCGCAGGTGCGGAATCACGATCGACCCGCCGACCACCAGGCCGACGCCCATCGCCTCCATCACCTCGTCCTTGGGGACACCCTCCTCGTGACAGCGGTCGAGGTGGTAGAAAACGCAGTCGTCACAGCGCAGCACCAGCGAGGCCACGAGGCCGAGCAGCTCCTTGGTGCGGGCAGGGAGCGCGCCGTCGCGATAGGTCTGGCTGTCGAGGCTGAAGAACCGCTTGATCTCGAGGTTCGCCTGGGCGAGTGTGAGCTCGGTCAGCTCATGACGCTCGCGCTTGAACTCGTGCACCGAGCGATGGGCCATGCTCCCCTCCCTGCGGGCTTTCCGGGCGGTCATTCTACACCCGTGGCAGGGGGGCGACCGACCACGATTACACGCACGGGAGATCCGCGGGCAGCCCACAGTGAAGCTGCGGACGCGAGGTCGGGAACCTCACCGTCGATCCACTGAAATCCGCCGACGCGGTGGATCAGGATGCGGCCACCGGTGCCCGCGTACCTGGTCCGCCAGTCCGGGTGCTCCCGCACCACGGTCTCAGAGTCGCCCCGCACCCAGTCGAACAACGGACCGGCATCCACCAGGCCGTAGGGCGCCGAGCCCCGCACGAACTGGAGCTTCTCCAGACCCGCCGGATGATCGACGATCTCCTGGAGCGGGTTGGCGTGTTCGCCGCGCACCACCGCCACCGGGATGCCAACCGGCAGCTCGCCGGCGATCCGCCGCGCCTCAGCGAGGAGCACGCCATGGGCGTCGGAGATGCGCTGCCAGTCCTCCTGATCCGCGCGCACCGTCATCGCTCCGACCACGAGAGCTGCCACCGCTGCGGTCACGGCCAGGACCGTCAGCAGCGTGCCGACTCGGGGCTGCAGCCGCTCACGCCCGGTCTCGAGAAGACCCCCGGCGAGCAGCAAGAACCCAGCGTAAGGGATCGCGGCGTAGCGCTGGGGGAGAAACGGCACGAACAGCGTCGGGCCCAGGGGCGGCAGCAGGAGCGCGAAGCCGATCAGCGCAGCCCGCGACCGCCATTTCCAGGCGAGAACAGCTGCGGCGGCGACAACCGCCGAGGCCGCCGCACCACCCCAACCAACAGTCGTCACCACCGGTCGAAGCGTCTCGAAACCGCAGAACGCGGCGAGCAGGTGAGGCAGCTTGGCGAGAGGGGCCAGCGACCACTCGAAGTAGCCCTGGGTCCCAGGAATCACCATGAAGCGCAGCCCGATGTAGGCCATCGCGAGCACGCCCGTCGCGCCCGCCATGGTGAGTGCCGGCCGCCACCGCCAACGGGTGCGGACCAGCTCGAGCGCGCCGACGAGGAACGGCGTCGCGATCCACGTCTCCTTCGAGAGCGCGGCCAGGAGGACGCCTGCGATTGCTGCGGCGATCCGTCCCCTGGTCCAGGTGCGGTCGGGGCCCGGCCACGCGACGATCGTGATGAGCCAGCCCAGAACCAGCGTGTTCTCGTGCCGGATCGCGGCCCACACAGCGTTCTCGTCCGTGAACGGCGAGCAGCCCCACAGCAGTGCCACGGCGGCGGCGACGCCCGGACGAACGCCAAGGACGGCGGCCGCGGCAAGAAGGCCGAGGACGGTCAGGAGGAAGAGCGCCAGCGTCGTCGCATGGTATCCGGCCGGGTTCGTGCCCCACGCAAGGCGATCGAAAACGAGCGACCAGATCGTCGCCGGCCGCAGCCACTGGCCGAGGGGCGCGAACAGCATGGTCGGGTGCCGGCACACCTCGTGGGCCAACTGGACCGTCTCGTAGTCGTCTCCGGTGAGCTCGAACCCGAGCACGGGCCAGTGGAGCATGGCCGTGAGCGCCACCACGACGATGGCCGCCGCCAGCCACCACCGTGGTCTCACCCCGCCTCCCGCTCGCGTCGGACGTGTCGCTCCTGGTCGCTCGACTGCATCGCTCCCCACACCACCGCCGAAGCTCGCTCGCGCGGTCCCCGCTCCGCCCTCAGGATAGCGCCGGAGAGTGCGGTCTCTCGTGGTCCGCGGTCGTCAGGCTGGTGAAATCACCGATTCAGCGTGTGGACCGCCCGGCCCAGGGCCGCCTCGACCGCCTCCTGGAGCGCCTCCGACATGGTCGGGTGGGGATGGATGGTCAGCCCGACGTCCTCGAGGAAGGCGCCCATTTCGAGCGCGAGGGTCGCCTCGCCGATGAACTCGGAGACGCCGCGGCCCACCGCCAGCACCCCGAGCAGCTGCTTGGACTCGGCGTCGGCGATTGCCTTGACGAAGCCGTCGGTCGCGTCGAGGGACATCGCCCGCCCGGAGGCGCGGTACGGGAAGGTGCCAGTGACGACGGTGTACCCGCGCTCGCCCGCTTCGGTCTCGGTGAGACCGGTCCACGCGACCTCGGGGTCAGTGTAGATCACCGCCGGCACGCTCACGCTGTCGAACGCCGCCGGCTCGCCGGCGATCACCTCGGCGGCGACCTTGGCCTCCTGAAACGCCTTGTGGGCGAGCAGAGCGCCGCCGACAACATCGCCGATGGCGTAGATCCCCGGCACCGAGGTCCGCATCCGGTCGTCGACCTCGATGAAGCCCCTGCCGTCGAGCTTCACGCCGATGCCCTCGAGACCGAGCCCGGCAGAGTTGGGCACGCGGCCGACACTAACCAGGACCAAGTCGGCCTCGATCCGGACCGGGCCCTCCGGACCCTCGGCAACCACCACCGAGGGCTCGCCGGGCTCGAAGGAGGCCGCCCTGTGGCCGAGCTTGACGTCGATGCCGAGCTGCTTGAGCCGCCGCCCGAGCGTCTGGCCGACCTCGCGATCGAGGCCCGGCAGGAGCGTCGGCAGGAACTCGACCACGGTGACCTTCGACCCGAGCTTCGCGTACACCGAGCCGAGCTCGAGTCCGATGTAGCCGCCGCCGATCACCGCCATCCGCTCGGGAACCCGGCCGAGGTCGAGCGCCTCGCGCGAGCCGATCACCCGCTCGCCGTCAAAGTCGAAGCCGGGCAGCGCCATCGGCGATGAGCCGGTCGCGATCACAGCCTGCTCGAACTCGATCTCTCCCTGGCCCTGGGAGGTCGCCACGATCAGCTTGCGGTCGCTGGCGAACCGGGCCCGACCGTGCACGACCTCGACCCCGTTCTTGTCGCAGAGCACCTTGATGCCGCCGGTCAGCCGGCGCACGATGCCGTCCTTCCACGCGACCATTTTGGGCATGTCGACCTCGACCCCGGCGACCGTGAGGCCCATGTCGCCGGCGTGCTGTGCCTCGTGGGCGAGGTCCGAGGCGTGGATCAGGGCCTTGGACGGGATGCAGCCCTCGTTGAGGCAGATCCCGCCGAGGCGCTCGGAGGCCTCGACCAGGATCGTGTCGCGGCCGAGCTGGGCGAGCCGGATGGCAGCGACGTAGCCGCCCGGACCGGCGCCGATGACGACCGTCTGGCAGCCGCGGGAGATGGAACCGACAACCATGTCACAACCTCGCCATGAGCAGGCCGGGCTCGGACACCAAGCGGACCAGGGCGGTCATGAAGCGCGCGGCGTCGGCGCCGTCGATCCAGCGGTGGTCGAAGGAGACGCTCATGTACATCAGGTGACGGATCGCGATCTGCCCGTCGACCACCGCGGGCCGCTCGGCGATGCGGTGCAGCCCGACGATGGCGAGCTCCGGCTGGTTGATGATCGGGGTGGCAAAGACCCCGCCGAGGGGGCCGATGTTGGTCAGCGTACAGGTACCGCCCTTGAGCTCATCGAGCTTGAGGGTACGAGAGCGGGCGCGCTCCGCGAGGTCGGCGACCTCGGCTGCGAGCGTCACCATGTCCGTGCGGTCGGCGTCCCTGACCACCGGGACGATCAACCCCTCCGGCGTGTCGACCGCGATGCCGATGTTGTAGTAACGCTTGTAGACGATTTCGCCGCGCGTCTCGTCGATCGAGGCGTTGAAGATCGGAAAGTCCTTGAGCACGGTCACCAGGGCCTTGATGAAGAACGGGAGAATCGAGAACCTGGCGCCGGTCTGGGCCTCGATCTGGGGCTTGACCGCGCGGTAGCGTGCCATCAGCTCGGTGACGTCGGCCTCATCGACGTGGGTGACGTGGGCCGAGGTCTGCTTGGAGGCGCGCATCGCGCCGGCGATGACCTTGCGCAGGTGGGACAGCGGCATCCGCTCCTCGAGCGCGCCCGGAGGCGGCGCCGGGAGTCGTCGCGGCGGAGGCATGGCGGGGGACGGCACCGGTTGCGCTGCAGCGTTCACCTGCGTCCCATCGCCGTCGACGGCCTTCTGCACGTCCTCGTCGGTGATCCGGCCGCCGCTCCCGGTGCCGCGCACGGCGGCGAGGTCGACACCGAGGCGGCGGGCCATCGCCCGCGTTCGCGGGGTCGCCAGCGGCTTTCGCGACGGAAAGGCGGTGACCGTCCCGACCGAGTCGGGCTCGGCCGGGCCCGTGGCCGGAGCCGCGTGAGCAGGTTCCTCTCGCGACGTTGTCGCGGGAGCGGCCGGCTGCGCAGACGCCTCCCCGGGCTCGCCCAGGGTCACCAACGGGTCGCCGACGTGGATCGTGTCGTCGGCCGCGACGTGAAGCGTGAGCACCGTGCCGGCGCGCGGCGATGGCAGCTCGACGACCGCCTTGTCGGTCTCGACCTTGACCAGCGGCTGGTCCTCCACGACCGTGTCGCCGCTGGCGACCAGCCACTCGACGAGTCGACCCTCGTGGATCCCCTCGCCGACGTCCGGAAACTGAAAGACGAACGCCATCGCTCCCCCCGTCTCGTCAGGCGCCCGGCGGTTGCCGGGTCAGAACTCGAGCGTCGCGTGCACCGCGCGCACCACGCGTACGCGGTTCGGCAGGTAGAGGTGCTCCTGGCGGGCGAGCGGGAACACCGTATCGAAGCCGGTCACCCGCAGCACCGGGGCGTGCAGGTGAAGCAGCGCGTGCTCGCCGATCAGGGCCGCGATCTCCGCCCCGAAGCCGGCCGTGCGCGGCGCTTCGTGGACCACCACCGCGCGCCCGGTCTTGGTCACGCTGGCGATCAGCGTGTCACGGTCGAGCGGGTTCAGGGTGCGCAGGTCGACCACCTCGGCCGAGATCTCCTCGCGCGCCAGGGCTTCGGCCGCATCCAGGCACACCCGGACCATTGCTCCCCACGCGATCAGCGTGACGTCACTGCCTTCGCGGGCGACGGCGGCGCTTCCGAGCGGTACCGTGTAGGCGCCGTCGGGTACCTCGTCGCGGAACGCGCGGTAGATGCGTTTCGGCTCCATGAACAGCACCGGGTCCGGATCGCGGATCGCGGACACCAGCAGCCCCTTGGCGTCGTGAGGGTTTGACGGGACGACGACCTTGAACCCCGGGGTGTTCAGGAACAATGCCTCGTAGCTCTCGGAGTGGTGCTCCGGCGGATGGATGCCGCCGCCGTAGGGCATGCGCACTACCATCGGCACGCTGAGGCGTCCACGCGTCCGGTTGCGCAGCCGGGCGGCATGGGCGAAGAGCTGGTTGATCGCCGGGTAGACGAAGCCCATGAACTGGATCTCTGCCACCGGCCGGAAGCCGGTCGCGGCGAGCCCGATCGAGGTCCCGATGATGGCGCTCTCCGCGAGCGGCGTGTCGATCACCCGGTCGCCTCCGAACTCCTCGATCAGGCCTTCGGTGGCTCGGAACACGCCGCCATCCACCCCGACGTCCTCGCCGAGCACGAGCACGGTCTCGTCCCGCGCCATCTCGGCGCGAAGGGCGTCGCGCACCGCCTGGGCGATCGTCAGCTTCTGCACGCTGGGCGCCACGGCGGCGTCGCTCATGACCGCACCTCCTCGATCAGGGCGTCGCGCTGGTCGCGGAGGTGCGGCGGAAGCTCGGCGTACATGAAGTCGAAGACCTCCTCGGGCTCCGCCGCAGCGAGCGCCTCGAACGCCGCCACCTGCTCGTCGACCCAGCCGCGCATCTCCTCCTGGAGTGCCGCCTCGCGCGCCTCGTCCCACAGCTTCTCGGACTCGAGCCACCGGCGCAGACGCACGATCGGGTCGCGCGCCTCCCACTCGGCGAGCTCCTCGCTCGGCCGGTAGCGGCTGGCGTCGTCCGCGGTGGTGTGGTCGCCAAGCCGGTACGTCACGGCCTCGATCAAGGTCGGGCCGTCGCCGCGGCGCGCCCGCTCCAGGGCCTCTCGGGCCGCCGTGTAGACCGCGAACACGTCGTTGCCGTCGACCTGGATCCCCGGCATGCCGTAGCCGTGTGCCTTCTGGGCCAGGCTCGCGGAGAGGGTCTGCTGGTGCAGCGGCATCGAGATCGCCCAGTGGTTGTTCTGAATCACGAACACCGTCCGCGCTCGGTAGACCGAGGCGCAGTTGAGGGCCTCGTGGAAGTCGCCCTCGGAGGTTGACCCGTCGCCGCCGAAGGTCACGGCGGCGGCCGACTCGTTGCGCAGCTTCAGCGACAGCCCGACTCCGACGCCGTGCTGCCACTGGCTGCCCACCGGCACCGAGACCGGGAAGCAGCGCACCCCTTCCGGGTAGCACGAGCCGCGCTCGTCGCCGGCCCAGTAGGCGTAGATCAAGTGCCCGGGGATGCCGCGCAGCAGCATCGAGCCGTGCTCGCGGAACGCCGGCACCAGCCAGTCGTCGTCACCCATGGCCATTGCGACCCCGGCCTGGGTCGCCTCCTGCCCCTTGAGCGGCGGCCAGGTGCCCATACGTCCCTGGCGCTGAAGCTTCAACGCCTTGTCGTCATAGGCGCGCATGCGCGCCATGCTGCGGTAGAGCTCGAGCACCTGGCCGGGTTCGAGCTCGGGCATGAGATCCGTGTCCACCCGGCCCTCGGCGTCGAGGATCGACAGACGTTCGGTGACTGCTTCGTAGATCCGCTGCCGAGGCACACCTTTCTCCTTTCGTGTTCCCGATCCGCAATCCCCAACAGAGCCTTCCGGACGCTTATTTCGGTCGCTCCGGCACGGCCGGGCTGGGCGGGACCGGCGCCCAACGCGGCTCGGCCCAGGGCGCAAGCAGGCGCTCGGACACCCGCGGGCGTCGCCTGGCGACGATGGCCATGGCAAGCGCCCCTGCGACCGACCCGCTGATCGCCTCGGCGACGCGCTGCGGATCGGCCCCCGGTACGGCCGGTGCGAGGTGAGCGCGGACCCTGGCCTCGTCGACCCGGAAAACCCGCGCGAGAACCGCCGCGTCGAGGCCGAGCAGCACCGCCGCATGGATCAGAACCGCCTTGGCGCGGCGCGACTGAGCGCAGCCCACCGCCTTGCGTCCGTCCGTGGTCACCAGCGTGTCCGCGAGTTGGTCCTCGAAGCAGATCGGCGAGCGCACGCGGGCCGCGTGGCGCGGCGCCACGAGTCGCTCGAGCCGACCCCCGGCGGCGGTGAGGCCCGGCAGCAACGCATCGACGAAGTGGTCGTAGAGCGCCACGATGCCCCTCGCCCACGGGTGCTCGATGGGCAGCGCGAGGGCGACGCCGAGATCTCCCGCGTGGACCACGCCGGTGCCGCCGGTGAGCCGACGCAACACCGGTACACCCCGGTCACGGCACCAGTCGAGGTCGACGTCGTTCGCATCCTGGGAGTAGCCGAGCACAACGACCGGCCCCGGCCAGGAGGCGAAGGCGATCGCCGCGCGGCCCTGGGCCGCCCGCTCGAGCAGCAGCGTCTCGAAGGCGAGATCCCGCACCGGCCCGCCGTCGTCGATCGCGAAAACCTCGAGATCCTCCACCGCCTGTCCTCCCGGCAGAGAGCCGTCGCGGCAGGATAGCGCACTGCTCATGGTCCGAAGCTCGTGTAAAGTGTGCCGTCGACATGGTCGAGATGCAGTCGGAATGGTCAGCGAGATGAGCGCCCTGCGGAGAGCTGGGAAGGCGACCGGCACGCGAGGTGCGCCGACACGATCGCCGTGGGTCCTGGCGCTTCCGCTCCTCACCACGCCACTGCTGACGGCCGCCATCGGCGCAGCCGCACGACATCTCGCACATCTACCCCACGGCCGCCTGCTGCCGCCGGGAGAGCTCGCGTTCCAGCTCGTGCTCGCCTACCTGCTGCTCGCGTTCGCGCGAAGACTGCCGCTGTTCGTCGCGTCCCAGGCGACCCTGATCGCGACCGTCCATGCCGCCCAGACGCTCAAGATCACCTTCATGGCGAGCCCGATCCGGCCCGCTGATCTGTTCGCCCTGCCCGAGCTGGTACGGGTGCTCCACGGTGCTTCGCTGATCGCACTGTTCGCACCGGTGGCCGTGTTCGCCGTGCTGTTGCTCGTGAACCTCGCCTGGCGGCCGCGTGCTGCCGTCCTCGCCGTCGTCGGCGGCGCAGCGTTGGCTGCGGCCATGCTGCTTCGCCCCACCTGGCTCGTGAGCCTGGTCGAAGGCGGTCGCACGGCCGTCCCCTGGAACCAGGGCGCCAACATGCTCGCCGAGGGGCCAACGGGCTACCTGCTCGGCGAGGTCGCCCGCGACCGGATCTCACGCCCGCCCCTCCCGTCCCGGGCCGAGGTCGAGGCGATCCTCGACCAGGTGCCACCGCCGGCGGCATCGACACCGCCGGCTGAGCCCCGCGACGTCGTGCTGATCCTGCTCGAGTCGTTCTGGGACGCCCGCCAGCTCACCGCGGCCGGGCTCAGCGGCGACCCGCTCGCGCCCGAGTTCCGCGCGCTGTGGGACGCCGCCGGAGACAGCCACGCGATGAGCCCGGAGTTCGGCGGCGGCACTGCCAACCCCGAGCTCGAGATCCTTTGCGGTACGCCCACCCGGCTCATCTTCCCCGGCATCGCCTTCGCCACCAGCGTCCGCCACGCCATCCCCTGCCTGCCCGAGCTGCTCGTGGACGCGGGCTGGACCGCCGCCGCCTTCCACCCTAACGTGCCGGCCTTTTGGAACCGAGCCGTGGCCTACCCGAGGCTCGGCTTCCAGCGTTTCTACTCGCTGCGCGACTTCAAGCTCGATGACCGCAACGGCGAGTTCCTCTCCGACGCCTCGCTCTACCGCCAGGCGTGGGCAAAGTCGCACCCGCGGCCAGACGCCCCGCCCGAGCTCAGCTACGTGCTGACCTACACCGGCCACTGGAACTACCCGCTCAACCCGGCGCTGCGCCCGTACCTCATCACGGCGACGTCGTCGGTTCCAGAGGTCGCGCGCTACGCGAGCTCCACCTTCTACTCATCGAGGGAGCTCGCCGCCTTCATCGACCAGGTGCTCGCCGACGATCCGAACGCCCTGATCGTCGCGCTGGGCGACCACCTGCCGGTGCTCGGCAAGCGGGTCGGCGCCTACCGCGAGTCGGGGCTGTTTACCGAGTGGGTGCCGGGGTTCACGCCTCGACAGCTGCGCACCCTGACCTCGGTCCCGCTCCTGATGGTCGACGGCCGCGACGGCCCGGTGAAGCTCGGAACGGTCAGCCAGTTCGAGCTCCCGAGCCTGATCCTCGAGCGACTCGGCCTGCCTGTCCCGCGTTGGATGGCGGCCATGCTGCCGCCCGCCGGTTGGCATATCCGCACCGGAGCCGACGGCCTGCTGGTGCTGCCGGCCGGTGGCGACGCCGCCTTCTGCCACACCCGCGAGGAGGGGCCCGTGTGCGAGGAGGCCTTCCGCTGGCTGGGCCGTGCCCGGACCGTCGCCCGCGACCTGGTCCTCGGCAAGCGCTGGTCCCTCGAGCCCGTGCCCGCGCCGCGCGCTACCATGGCCCCGTGACCGTCTCCCTGGTCGTCGTCGGCTACCGCTCGTCCAACGCCGTCGCGCGCCTGCTCGAAAGCCGGGAGGGCATCGATGAGGTCGTCGTGGTCGACCACTCCGAGGATCCGGACGAACGCCGGAGGCTCGAGGCGCTGCCGGTCGACCGCCTCATCTCCCAGCCCAACCTCGGCTATGCCGCCGGTCTCAATCGAGGCGCCCGGGAGGCCTCGGGCGACGTGCTGCTGCTTGCCAACCCCGACATCGTGCCGCTGCCGGGCGCCGTCGAGGCGCTCCTGGATGCGGCGACCGCGCCCGGCGTCGGCGCTGCCGGCCCGTCGCTGCTGTGGGACGACGCCGGCCGCTGGCGGCTGCCCCAGGCGGCGGACGCGACCTGGCCCGGAGAGCTCGTGTCCCGTTTCGCCCCGCGGCGTGCCGTTCGCGCCGAGCACCGCCGCCAGCTCGCCCTGTGGCGCGCATCGCGGCCGACTCCGACCGCGGTCGTGAGCGGCACGCTGATGGCCACCACCCGCGAGGCCTTCACCGCGTCCGGCGGGCTTGACGAGCGCTTCTTCCTGTTCTTCGAGGAGAACGACTGGTGCCGGCGGCTGCACCGCGCGGGCCTCTCGGTCCTGGTCGTGCCCGAGGCTCGGGTCGTGCACGCGGTCGGCCACGCGGTGGGCGCCGCCGAGGCCGAGCACTACCCGAGCTCCCATCGCCTCTACCGCCGGCTGCACTTCCCAGGCTGGTACCTGCGCCTCGCGCCCGAGCCGTTGGCACGGGCGGTCCCGGCCGCTCGGACCGCGGCTGGCCCGCCGACCGCGCACTCGGAGCTCCTGCTGTCGCCGTCGCCGACGCTGGTCCCGGCCGTGCTCACGACCTGGCAGGGCGGCGACTGGTCTCGGGCTGCCCTGCTGCCCGCTCAGGCCCGCTGGCCGGAGCTCCACGCCGCTGCGGTCGAAGGCGACCGCACGAACCCCCTCGGCCCGGTGCCCTCGTAACCTCAACCCGGTGCCACCGGACAAACCACCAAGACACAAGGACACCAAGCCATCGCTGAGCCATCGCAGAGAGCCCGGCGAGATCCGCGCAGGTCTTCGCGGCGGCGGGCTCGGTGCGTCACGGCACGCTCGACTCGAACCACGGGCGGAGACAAGCTCCGCCCCTACGGATGCTGGAATGTTCTCCCTTCGTTACCGTCTTGCGTCTTGCTTCTCACGTCTCGCGGTGAGCGAAGCTCACACCGCGCCGTCGCGCTTGCCGCGGAAGAAGGCCGCCATCATCAGGCGGTCGACGAGAGCCCGCGGCAGGCGCACCCCGCGGCGGTCGAGGCGGTCGAGAATCGGGACCAGCATCGGCTCGAGGCGGCCCACTCTCCGGGTCCACGGCGACGGCGCCGGCGGCGGCATGAAGGGCTCTCCCTCGAGCTCCGGGTGGAGCGCGATCAGGCTGTGGAGCGCGCGCCCGACCTGGACCTGGCGGCGCACGAAGTCGGTCAGGCTCTGGGGGTGGCAGTGCACCGCCTTCGCCCCCGGCTCGTAGACCAGACGCAGGCCGGCCAGCGACAGCCGCCAGCCGAGCTCGACGTCCTCCCAGCCGTAGCCGCGGAACGAAGCGTCGAAGGGATGCTCGCCGAGCACCGACCGGGGCAGCGACAGGTTCGAAGTGTAGAAGCAGGTGTAGGGCAGGTCTTCGTCGGCCCGCATCAGGCCATAACCGAACTGGAGCCCTTCCGTGATGGTGCGCTCGAGGAACGGGGTCACCGCCATGTGCTCCCGATCCCAGTCCGAGAAGCCGACCACCGCACACGGCGAGCCCTCCGTCCGGTGGCGGGCGACGTGGGCGGCGACCAGATCCGGCGCCGGGATCACGTCGTCGCCGAGGAACAGCACCAGCTCGCCGGTGGCGTGCCCGAGGGCGTGGTTGCGGGCGAGCCCCTGGCCGGTGTTGTCCTGGCGCCGCGCGGTCAGTCGGCCGGCGAGAGCGCCGTCGCGGGCCTCACGCTCGAGGGTGTCCCAGGTGTCGTCGGCGGAACCGTCATCGACCACGACCACCTCGAGGTCGGCCCAGGTCTGGTCCGCCAGCGCCGCCAGGGTGCGCCCGAGGGTCTCCCGACGGTTGAAGGTCGTGATCACCACCGAGACCTTCGGCGTCGGAGGTGTCTCGGGTGACTCATCGGGGACGAACAGGATCCTGCGCACCGCGCAGCCGATCGCAGTCCCGTTCCAGTCGCGGAATACATCGTGCGGCCGCCAGGACGGTACCGCGATGTCGACCGGCACCAGGCCCTCGGCATCGGCGGACGCTGCGACGTCGACCGACTGCCAGAGCTCGTCCTCGAGCGGCCGCGACACCGTTCCCTCAGCCGCCGTCAGCGTCACCGACCGGCCGTCTCGCGCCTCGGCCGGCACGTGGACCTCCGCCAGGACCCGCCCCCGGACGCCGGGGGCGACCTTGAGCCAGCAGCGCGCACAGCCAGACGTCGGCCGCGCCATGTCCTCGGCGACCCGCTGCGGGCCGTGCCAGCCGGCGCCCAGCCGGCCCAGGGCCGAGTGGTGGCCGGGCCGCAGCTCCGGCGAGACGATCCAGTGCTCTCGGTCCCGCTCCGGCACCGCCCGCGGCAGCTCCGGCGGCGCCGGCGGGTACGGCAGCTCGGTGATCAGTCCGCGGTCGAAGAGCTCGCTGTCGCTGATGCGTCGCCGGCGCTGGATCCGCATCCGGGCACCCAGGGTCGAGGGCAACCGCACCAGGTTCCACCATGCGACGTGCGCCATCAGGCCCCAGGCTCGGCCGCGGCGCCAGTGACGCACGAGCCCGCGCAAAGACCGGACCAGATTCCAGAGCTCGTAGTGCTTGATCAGACTGCGCACGTCGTGACGGGCGCCGAGCCGCTCGCGCCAGGCGAGCGAGCGCTCCCGCCGCAGGGTGCCGCCGAACGCGTGCCGGACCACGGAGTCGCGCACCACGACCACGCGCAGACCCTCCAGCCACAGCCGCCAGCCGAGGTCGACGTCCTCGTGGTACATGAAGAACTCAGAGTCGAACCCGCCCACCGCCTCGAACTCGCGCCGGCGCATCAACACTGCTGCGGCGGTCGGGAACAGGCACTCGGCGAGCTCCGGAGCGTCGCCGTCGGCGGGCTGGCCGAAGCCGTGGTCGAAGCCGAGCCCGAGCTTGGTCATGCCGCCGCCGCGGGCGTTGAGCAGGTCGGAGTGGGCCATGAGGCGCAGGGTCGAGCATGCGGCGCCGATCCCGGGCTCGGCCATCAGGGTCGTGAGCAGTGGCCGCAGCCAGTCCGGCTCGACCACCGTGTCGGTGTTGAGCAGCGCCACGTACTCCGACGAGGCGGCCTCGATCCCGCGCCGGTTGGCGGCGCCGAAACCGAGGTTGGCGCCCATCGGGAGCACCCGCACCTCGGGGTGGTGCGCGGCGAGCCACTCGAGGCTGCCGTCGGTGGACCCGTTGTCGACCACCAGAGTCTCGACCGCCACATCGCGGGTCGCGGCCAACGACGGCAGGCACCGCTCCAGATGATGGCGCCCGTTGTAGTTGACCAGCACCACCGAGACCGGTGTGAACCGGGCCGGGTCGGCGGCCTTCGCCCGACGCAGGCTCGCGGTGACCTCGGCGCAGCGCGCCTCGGCGTCGTCCACCGCGCGCTCGGTCGCGACGAGCTGGCCGCGCAGGAACTCGATGCCGTGGTCGCGTTCGGCGATGCCTGCCTCGAGGTCGGCGACCCGCTCGCGCCAGCCCTCGAGCTCGTGGGCGACCTCGCGCGGCAGCAGGTCGGCCTTGACCGCATGCTGGACGCGGCTCAGCACCTCCGGGGTGAAGCGCTGCCAGTGCTTGGCGTAGAGCACGGCGCGGCCGCGGTCCTGGCGCTCCTGGCCGCCGGCGCCGGTGATGAAGCCGCCGCCGAAGGTCCGGTACTCGGCGACCTCGGCATCGACAAAGCGGAACGGGAGCCGGTCGGCGAGGCGCAGGAAAAGGTCCCAGTCCTCGAAGCACTCGAGGCTCTCGTCGACGCCTCCCGCGGCGCGTACCACCGCCGCCGGCGCGAGGCAGCCGATGATCGGGATGAAGTTCTCGAACAGGAGGACGTCCGGGTCGAAGGTCCGGCCGAAGGTGCGGAAGCGGCGCCGCGGCCCGCCCTCCTCCGGGTAGTGGAAGGCGCCGACGCGGCCGTAGACGACCGCGTCGCTGTCCGCGAGAGCGGCCGCGGCGAGAGTGGCGACGCCGTCCGGAAGCCAGATGTCGTCGTCATCGCAGAATCCGACCCAGTCGCCGGTCGCGAGTGAGAGCCCGAGGTTGGCCGCGGCGGAGCGTCCCACGGCCGCCTTCAGGCGCCGGTGGACGACCTCCACGTCCTCGGGCAGCGCAGTGAGCGCGGCATCGACCGGCGCGCCACCGTCGTTGACCAGCACGACCTCGAGCGGCCGCCAGGTCTGGGCGCCGAGCGCGGCGAGGGCCTCGCCGAGCAGCTCGAGGCGGTCGCGGGTGCGCACGATCACCGAGACCCGTATCGGGCCGGTCACCGTCGCATCATCAAGCGGCTCGTGGACGTCTCCCACCGCCGACAAAGGTAGCAGACGGAGGCTCATCCAGGCGTGTGCGCCAAGGCGAAGATGAACGGCACGCTGTGCAGCTCCGGCTTACCCCAGCCCTCGCCGACGCGAACGTCCCGGAAGCCGGCGCAGGTGAGCAGGTAGCGCAGCGCATCGACGCAGTAGAACCAGAAGTGGTCGCCGATCAGGTAGTCCGTGACGTCGCGCTCGCTTGACGGCACCTCGACGTAGAGCAGGCCGCCCGGCTCGAGGACCCGGCGGACCTCGGCCAGCAGCGGCGCCGGCTCATCGAGGTGCTCGAGCACGTGAACCAGGGTCACGAGGCGGAAGTGCCCGTCCGGGTAGCCCACCTCGTGCAGGGTTCCGGTCGTGACCCGCTCCTCGCCCACCACGGTGCGGGCGTATTCCGCCGCCCACTCGGAGATCTCGACCCCCCACGGCTCGTAGCCGAGAAACCGCAGGTACCGGAGCATGAGCCCGTTGCCGCAGCCGACGTCGAGCGCTCGCTGGTCCTTCGGCGCGAACTGCGAGAAGCCCAGCGCCCAGAAGAAGAGCGTGCGCGGCATGGCGTACTCGAAGTAGTTCGGGCTGCCGTCGGGGTAGATGAAGTCGCGGTTAGCCTCGAAGTAGCCCTGATCATGGACCTCGCGGGCGTGTTCGACTGTATCCCGCGTCGTCGCGAACGCCACCTGGCACCGCCGGCAGCGGACGATCTCGCGCGGGAACCGACGAATGGCGACCGTCGACTCATGCGGGCAGAACGGGGGAGGTTCGGACGGCGACGGGTCGCAGGGGAACGGGCGGCTGCGACGGCGCCGGTCCGCCCACGCCTCCAAGACGAGGTTTGCCGCGGCGGCAGATCGTCCCCGACGTCCGGCCAGGAGGCGAAAGCCCGGCCCGTAGGCCGCGCGCAGTGTGCGGCTTGACAACACCATCCTCGGGATCGTGCCTGATTCGCCCCCCC
>CAZQYU010000023.1:19149-22842 GCA_964597585.1 uncultured Thermoanaerobaculia bacterium | reverse complement strand
GGCACGAGATCGACTACCTGCGTCCCGTGCAGGCCGGGGAGCGGGTGGCACTGATCACCCGCGTTGCCTGGTGGCGCGCTGCCGCCTGCGAGCGCCGCACCCGGATTGTCCGCGTGGATGACCGGGAGGTGCTCGCGCGAGCCGTGACCCTGTGGGCGTTGATCTCGGTGGATGGAGGGCGGCCGCTGAGGATTCCGCGTGAGCTGGCGGAGGCCTTCGCGCGTGTGCCGCCGCCGCGCTCCTACGGGTAGGCGGTGCCCGAGGCGCTCGGATCGAAGCGCCCCGGTTGGAGTGAGATCCAGATGCTTGGGAGCCGGTTGTCCGCCGCGATCTTCTGGGCAACCCACAGCGGCGCGATTTCAAAGCGGTTGGCGGGGAGATCGTGGCGTACAGCGATCAGCCGTCCGCTCTCTGCCGCCTGTCGGATCTCTGGAGGTCGAGCCACTACAAACACCGGATCCGCTGTCCGTCCGAGCGCAACCCAGGTCACGAACGCCCACGTGTTGGTCATACCCAAGATGCCATCCGCCCGGCGAAACAGCACCTTCTGTGTCGTTGGTGCCCACCACGGATGCCGGTCCCAGGCCGCCAGGACCACCCTATCGATCGCCATGGTGTCGGTCGGGAGGAAGAGACAGACCGTCCCGGGCGCGGCAGTCACCGTCGGCAGCACCGCGGTGGCGAACGACGCCGCGGCCTGCCGGTGGAGGTCGGTGACGATCTGGAAGTCGGAGTCCTCGAGCTGGATGCCGACCAGGTTCCAAATCAGCGACAGCGCGAGCCAGCCGATCGCCACCCCCGCGCAGACCGTTCGCAGTCGCGACGATCGCTGCCGGGCGTCCACGAGGATCAGAGCCAGCATCAGGGCGGCACCCACCGTCGGGGTGTAGTGATAGCGGGCGGCCTGGAGGGGGATGAACACCGTGGGGAGCATGGTCAGGGCGGTCCACCCGGCCGCGAACCGGACTCGCTGGGAGGAACGCAGCACCACGACTGCCGCGACCACGGACACCACGCCCACGAGCCACAGCGGCACCAGCGGGCCAGAGGAAGCGAGCACATTGAGGCGCAGGTAGTGAAGGTCGGGTCCGAGCCACGAACCGATGTTTTCCCAAAAGGTCGACAGTGCACCGGGGCCGGGCTGGAGATACGAGGGACTGCCGGACCGTACGAGGACGCCGCGCGCGGCGGCCGCTGCGGCGACGGCGCCCATCGGCAGCAGGCCGAGCAGCCATCGGCGGCGTTCTCCGCCGGGAAGCATCACGGCCCAGATCGCGAACACGATCGGCAGCACGACCGCGTTCTCCTTACCGCCGACCGCAACGGCGAAGGCCACCAGAGCCAAGGCCTTCCGGCCGCGGCGAAGGAGGGCGAAGGCGAGCAGACCGAACGCGAGCGCAATGGCGTCCGCGATGCCGTATGGCCGGAGCACGACCTCGGCGTGGTAGCGGAGCAGGCCCCACCACGCCGCGGCTGCGAGGGCAGCACCCGGCGAACGCGTCAGACTCCATGCCAGCTCAGCGACGAGGGTCGTCGCGACGAGGTGCAGGAGCACGGCGGCCGCGAGGTAGACCGGGTACCAGGTTCCCCCGACCAGCAGGCAGAGGACGAAGAACAGCTGCTCCATGGGTCGGAAGAAATAGGTCTGGGCCGTGAGCAGGTAGAGCGGATGGGGCAGCGTCTTGGCGGCGGCGAACAGCCAGTCCAGGTCGTCACCCGCAAACCCGTTGTCGATTCCAACCGAGTACGCGGCGGCCACCACGGCCAGCACGCCGATCAGGGCGAGGATCACCGGGCGCGGGAGGGGGCGAGGTGTTGTCACGGCCGTCGTTCGTCTCGGGCGCCATCCTAACCCGACCGACACGCCGCGTCCCGCGGCCAGGCGGGTTGCCCATGCCGGGCCCCCCAGGAGTCTCCCCGCAGCGTGGTAGGCTGCGGATACGAGAGAGGACGTGCCGATCCCTGATCCGGACTGTGACGCCGTGCCTGCCGATGCCGAGCTCGAGCACCATGGTTCGGGAGTGCCGGCGATCAGCGGCGAGAGAACGCCAGTCCAGCACCGGAAGGGGCGCGACGCCCCGCCGGAGGCGCCCCGCCTCCGGGTTGCGACGAGGCGCGCCCGAGTAGGGCGGCACACGTCACCATGAATCCACCGGAGGCACCAGGGGAGAGTGGGATCTCCGCCGGCCCGAATGCGGCTGCAACGATGACTCGCCCGCGCTGGCAGTTCCTCGTTGCGGCCGGTTGCTTGGCCTGGTACGGCCTGGCGGCGTTCCCCGGCAGCTACCACGCGATCGGCCCGCGTGGCATCGACCCCTCCTGGCACTGGGCGGTCAACGCGGCGGCGGGCGAGGGGCTCGTGTTCGGCCGCGACCTGGTGTTCACCTACGGTCCGTTGGGGTACCTGCTCGCTCCCCTGGACATTGGTTCGAACCTGCTGGTGGCGAACCTGTTCGCGGTGGTGTTGCACGCACTCCTGTTGGCTGGGATGGTGGTGTGGCTGCGGCGTGCGCCGAGCCCCTTCCCAGTGGCGTTGGCTGTGCTGCTGCTCGCCCTCGCGCCGGCTCTCGGCCTGGCCGTCGAGGGGCTCTGGCTATTGACGGTGGCGTGGCTCGGCTGGCTGGCCATGGAGACCTCACTGCGGTGGCTGCTCGACGTGGCGGCGGTGCTGGCGGCGCTGTTGGTACTGGTCAAGCTCTCACTCGGCATCGCGGCGGTACTTGCGGTGCTGCTCGTCATGGTCGGGGAGCGACTGCTGCTCGGCCGATCGCCGCGATGGAGTGCTGTCGTACTGGGCGTCGCAGTGTTCGCGGCAGCGGCCGGGCTGTGCTTCGGGTCACTGCGGGTGACTTTCGACTGGCTCGAAAGGTCGGCGCAGATCGTTTCAGGATACGGCGCGGCCCTCAGCATCATCGGACGCGGACGCGACGTCGCCCTCGGCCTGGTCGCGGTGGGCGCGTGGGCCGTCGCCGGGCTGGCGACCCGGGATCGCCGCGGCATGTGGCGCTGGTCGCTGCTGCTCGCCCCTCTGGTGCTGCTGCAGTTCCGGCTCGGCTACGTCCGCCAGGACGGGCATGAGGTACAGCTGTTCGGGTTCCTCTTCGCCACAGGGGCGCTGGCGCTCGCGACCACAGCACGGCCAGGACGGCGCGCGGCGGTCGCGGCAAGCCTGCTGACGGTGGCCGCGTGCGCGACGGTGGTGGCCGGGCGGTCGCCGCTCGATCAGCTGCTGGCGATGGGCCGACAGCTGTCCTGCGTCGGGGGAGTTGCCCGCCTGCAGGCCTTGCTCGAGCTGCCTGAGACCCGCCGCCGGCTGGCAGAAATCAGCGCCCGGCAGCTCGCGGAGCTCACCCTGCCGCCGTCGTGGCGGGAGATCATGGGAGCCGAGCCGGGGCCGATCGGGACGCTTCCCTGGGAGTGTCTCTACGCTCCCGCCAATGACCTCCGCTGGGATCCCACCCCGACGCTGCAGCTGTACGCCGCCTACACCGCCGACCTCGACCGCTGGAGCGCGCGACACTACGCCCGGAATGGACCGCGCTTCATCCTCGACGAGTACCAGAGCGTCGGCAAGCGCCATCAGATGTGGGACGCGCCGGCCACCTGGCGGACGATCTACCGCAACTATCGGCTGCGCGCAGCCACCGAGGACCCGCTGCTGGCGCTGCTCGAGCGTCGGCCGCGGCCGCTGCC
>CAZQYU010000023.1:0-19049 GCA_964597585.1 uncultured Thermoanaerobaculia bacterium | reverse complement strand
CAGCCACCGAGGACCCGCTGCTGGCGCTGCTCGAGCGTCGGCCGCGGCCGCTGCCTGTCGAGTACGTCGAGGTGGCGCGCGGCCTGCTGCCGCTCGACACGCCGGCGGAGGTGCCGAGCTCCCCGAACCTGCTGTTCGCGGAGGTCGACCTCCGTCTGACGTGGGCGGGACGGGTCGAGGGGTCGCTGTTCCGTGTGCCGCTGGTCATGCTCGTGCTCCACCATGCCTCGGGACGCGTGACGAGCTACCGCATGATCCCCGACACGGCGCGCAACGGTATCCTGATCAACTACTTTCCAGGGCAGGTCATGGAGCGTTACCTGCGCCTGTGGACCCGTCCGGTGCCGGACCCGGCGGTGCGCATGACCATCACCGGACCCGGCAGCCGCTTCTTCCGTTCACCCGCGGCCGTCGTGTGGAAGGAGCTCCGGCCAAGCCTCCAGCCGCTGCCGTCGTGACAGCTGCCGACTGCCGCCGCGCAGCGCACGCGGACGAGCGCGGTCACTCGGGCCGCAGGGCTCAGCGGACAGGGAGCTTCCCGTCTTCGCCCGCGACCGGTGTGGCAGTCATGGCGCGCCGCCTCGCCAGCTCTGCGGCGACCGTCTCCTCGCCGTGCAGAAGGTACTGCAACTCGAAGTCGATCAACCGCTTCCTCAGGGGCGTGATCTCGACCTGGATCAGGCGTGCAGTCACCTCACGGAACACCCACGGTGTGTGGAGATCACCGTTGAAGTCCACCCACAGCGGGGTCGTCGGGTTCTCCTGCAGATACGTCCTCAAGCGTTCAGCACCTTCTTCAGTGAGCTTGAAGGTGATGAACGCCCGGTACCGTGGGCGCTTCCAGGGCTCGAAGCTCACCGTTCCCATCACGGCGCCGACCACGTCGAGCTCGTTGACCACCGGTCCGCCGCCATCGGGGCCGATCCTCAGGGTCACGTGCGGCTTGAGCTCCGGTTCCGGAAAGCCTCGGGTGTGGGCCCTGCGCTCGTGGAGCGCGTAGCCCTCGAGGACGGAGTCGTCGAACAGCGAGTCCGGCATCGGGACGTTCCACTCGATGGGCTCGATCGCGTCGGTCACCGATCTGCCGTCGCCGAGGCGCTTGTCGATCTCGACGGCGAGCGGGACGGCAGTCTCGGCCGAGGCCCAGACCCGCACCTCGCCTTCGAGCATCAACCCGAACGGTTGCGGTCCCATGACCTCGGCGAGGGGGGCGGCGAAGCCGATCGCCTCCACGCCGGCCACCTCGCGCCGGCCGATGACGTGGGTCGAGCCCGTCGAAAGCTCATGCAGCCTCGACCATGCGAACAACACCGGATTGAGCTCGAGCTCGCGCCAGGGCCCGAGCAGGCTGCCCGTGACGTCGACCTGCGAGCGGATCGCCTCGTGTCGTTCGGGGAAGAGCTGCACGACCACCAGATCCTCGGCGTACGCTCTCACGATGAGCACGGAGTTGGGAGGTGTGGTCGTCTTCGTGCTGCCGTCGGGCATGGTGACGGTCTCGAGGTCACGGTCATGGCGGCTCAGCCCCGGGTCCTTGAAGTACATTCGACCGGTGATCACCCGGGTCGTGCCGTCGGGTCCGACCAGGGTCTTCACCAACGGACCGCCCATGGTGCGGACCAGCTTCAGCTGCTGGGCCACGTCCGCCCAGACGATGCCGCCCCCTCCTCCGCCGGGCCACAGTGTCAGGATCACTGCGACGACCACGGCGGCCGCCGCTGCGAGTGCAGCGAAACGCCTCTGGGGAGCGTGCGCAGGAGGTGTGGAAACCGCCGCTGTACGCTCGGCTCGAGCCTGCAGCGCCGCCAGCACCCGGCGCCTGTCCGCCTCGGGCATCGGCCGCACCGGCGGCGCAGCACCCACCAGCCGCTTCACGTCCTCCTCACCATCGGGAAGTCCGTGATCCGTCATGATGTCCTCCCGGACGCCTGCGCGTCGGCTGGGACTTCTCCGGAGATCACCCCAAAGGCGACCCTGAAGGCGTTGCGGGCGCGAAAGAGCAGGCTCTTGACGGCGCCTTCGGTCATGGCGTTCCGGCCCGCCATTTCGGCCAGCGAGCGGTGCTCGAAGTAGTGTTCTACAAGGGCGCGGCGATGTTTCTCCTCGAGGTGGACCAGCGTCATCTGCACCAGCTCGGCAGCCTCCCGGCGCTCGAGCAGGTCGAGGGGAAGGGGTTCGGCGACGAGATCGAGGGAGCTCGGGACCAGCCTCTCGTCGATCCGCTCCCACATGCCGCTGTCGGTCCTCATCCGCGAGCGATGGCGGTTGGCGGAGCGAATGCTGTTGCGGGCCAGGTACATCAGCCAGACGGACATGGAGCCGCGGTCGGAGTCGTACCGGTCGATCCGGTCGAGAGCCGCGAGAAAGGTCTCCTGGACAACATCGGCGGCGACCTCCGGATCCCTGCCGACGCGATAGAAGACAAAGGTGTAGATCTGGTCGGCGTGGGCCAGGAACCACATCTCGGTGGCCTCAGGTTCCCGTCGCTTGAGCGCGGCCGCGTCTCGTTTCGCGTTCCAGTCCATATCGCAACCATATGTCAGCGGGGCCGCACCAGGTTGCGCCAGCACGGTGAAGAGGTCGGCAGACTCCGACACCGACTCGGGTCTTGGGCGGCGAAAAGGCCTCTGGGTGAGCGACCTTCTCCTTCAGCGTGTGAGAGAAGAAAGACCGCCCTCCCCGAGGGTGGGCGGTCTGCTGAGTGCAGGCTCCGGTGCCGGGCGCTGGAGCCGCCGGCGAGCGCGGGCTCGTACGGCTCTACGCTTCGATACCGTCGATGATGGCGTTGAACGTCGGGCTGGGGCGCATCTGCGCTTCGGTCATCCCGTCGTCGCAGAGGTAGTAGCCGCCGAGATCGACAGGCCCGCCCTGGGCCGCCAGCAGCTCTGCCGCGATCTTCGCCTCATTGTCGGCGAGCTCCCGGGCAACCGGCGCGAAGCGGGCCTTGAGCTCGGGGTCGCGGTCCTGCGCGGCCAGCGTCTGGGCCCAGTACAGGGCCAGGTAGAAGGTGCCGCCCCGGTTGTCGATTTCGTGCACCTTTCGCGACGGCAGGCGGCCGTTCTCCAGGTACCGGGCAATCGCCTCGTCGAGGGTTTCGGCAAGAACCTTCGCCTCGGGGCTGCCGGTCTTCTCGGCGATCAGCTCGAGGGAAGGAACCAGCGCGCAGTACTCGCCCAGGGAGTCCCACCGCAGGTGCCCTTCCTTGAGGAACTGCTGGACGTGCTTCGGAGCCGAGCCGCCGGCACCGGTCTCGAAGAGCCCGCCGCCGTCCATGAGCGGCACGATCGACAGCATCCGGGCGCTGGTGCCGAGCTCGAGGATCGGGAACAGGTCCGTGAGGTAGTCACGCAGGACGTTGCCGGTGACCGAGATCGTGTCCTCGCCGCGTCGGATCCTCTCGAGCGAGAACTTCATGGCGTCGACCGGCCTCATGATCCGGATGTCGAGACCTTTGGTGTCGTGGTCCGGCAGGTACTGCTTCACCTTCTTGATGATCTCGGCATCGTGTCCCCGGCGCTCATCCAGCCAGAAGACCGTCGGCGATCCGGTCGCCCGCGCCCTCGACACCGCCAGCCCGACCCAGTTGCGGATCGGGGCGTCTTTCGCCTGGCACATCCGGAAGATGTCGCCGCGCTCGACCCGCTGCTCGAGCAGGGTCGTGCCCGAAGCGTCGACGATCCGGATGGTGCCCGCTGCCGCAGCCTCGAAGGTCTTGTCGTGGGAGCCGTACTCCTCGGCTTTCTGGGCCATCAGGCCGACGTTGGAGACGTCGCCCATGGTCGCGGGGTCGAACTGACCGTGGCGCTTGGCGTCCTCCAGGATCTCCCCGTACATGGTGGCGTAGCACCGGTCCGGCACCATCGCGATGACGTCCTGCAGCTCGTCGTCGGCGTTCCACATCCTGCCGCCGTCGCGGATCACGTTCGGCATCGAGGCGTCGACGATGATGTTGTTGGGCACGTGCAGGTTGGTGATGCCATGGCGGGAGTCGACCATGGCCAGGGCGGGCCGGGTCTCGTAGACCGCGGCGATGTCGGCCTCGATCTCGGCCTTCTTCGCGGCCGGCAGCCGGTCGAGCTTGGCGAGCACGTCGGCAAGACCGTTGTTGACGTTGGCCCCGATTTCCTTGAGGGTTGCGGCGTGCTTGTCGAGCGCCGCCTGGTAGTACACCGACACGCCGTGCCCGAACATGATCGGATCCGAGATCTTCATCATGGTCGCCTTGAGGTGCAGCGACAGCAGGACGCCGTCCCTCTTCGCGGCCTCGATCTGCTCAGCGTAGAAGTCCCTCAGCGCGGCGACGTGCATCACGGCGCTGTCGATCACCTCTCCCGCCTGGATCGGGAAGGGTTTCTTCAGGACCTTGATCGCGCCGTCGGCGCCGACAAACTCGATGCTGACCTCGGTCGGCGCGGCGAGGGTGGTCGAGGTCTCGGTGCCGTAGAAGTCGCCGTGGTCCATGTGAGCGACCCGCGACTTCGAGCCCGATGCGGGCCAGGGCTTCATCATCTTGTGCGGATTCGACTGCGCGAAGCGCTTGACCGCCGCCGCCGGGCGGCGGTCGGAGTTGCCCTCGCGCAGGACCGGGTTGACGGCCGAGCCGAGGCACACCGAGAACCGCCTCTGCAGCACCCTCTCGGCGTCATTCGTCGGCTCCTCGGGGTAATCGGGAATGTCGTATCCCTTGCTCTGCAGCTCCTTGATCGCGGCCACGAGCTGCGGGATCGAGGCCGAGATGTTGGGCAGCTTGATGATGTTGGCCTCGGGGCTCTTGGTGAGCTCGCCGAGCCGGCCGAGCTCGTCGGGGATCTTCTGATCCTCGCTGAGGTTGTCGGGGAAGTTCGCGATGATGCGGCCAGTGAGCGAGATGTCCCGCGTCTCCACCTCAATGCCGCACCCGCTGGTGTAGGCCTGTACGATCGGGAGCAGGGCATAGGTTGCCATCGCCGGCGCTTCGTCGACCTTGGTCCAGATGATCTTGGATGTCGTCATAGTCCGTCCTTGTGAAAAATTCGTCTGCCGCGATCCGGCACGGTAGTCTAGCGCTTTCCGCCCTCGGTTGTCAGGCCGTCCTCACGGCCGACCACCGAGTGCCGGGTGCGCGACCGGGTTGCGACATCATCGATGCCCGGCGGCGGTAGAATGCCGTCCGTGAGGCCTCCAGCACCTCGAACTGGGCCCAGGCTGCACTTCTCACCAGCTCCCGACTGCGGGCGCCGATCCACCAGCCATCGCGGACTCTCTCGCAACTCGCCACCTGCGACGTGCCTTCCGGCACGCCCCGGTGGCTCGTCATCCGATGGCTCCACGGTGGCGGGCACCTCGGCGCCTTCGCGACCTGACCTGGCGAGAAATGCAGGCTAGGCTTCGCCCGCGGACCCCCACGGACCGTCCATGACGGCCCTTCGAACCCCACGGGTCGAAGACGACCTCTCATCGCGCGCCGAGAGAGGACGTCGCTGGTGGCGACCGATGTACCAACGAATCCTCGCCACGTCGATCACGACCAAGCTGCTGCTGGCCATGGCCGCGGGTCTCGTGTTCGTGATCCTGATGAGCCTGCTCTACTACGCGAACCTGGTCACGATCCGCAGCCGCCTGGCGCTGGTCGAGAGCATGGACGATCTCGGGGTCGCCGTCGGGGAAATGCGCCGGGCCGAGAAGAACCTCCTCCTCTACCACGATCGCACAAGCGCCGACGAGCTTTCCGCGCAGATCGAGCACACCCGTGAGGCCATCCGCGACAAGGCCGCCGAGCTCATCAAGCTGGAGGGAGCCGGGTACGTCGAGGCGCTCGAACATGACGTTTCGCTGTACGCGGAGCTGGCCCGGAGCCTCGTCACGGGCGAGGCTGCGGCCGACGGGGCCGACCGGCTCCGCGAGCGGGGCCAGGCCGTCGAACGCTACTCGCGCGGCATCGTGCACGCCGAGCGCGAGCGCATCGACAGGATGATCGTGGCCTCGCACCGCACCCTGCTGTTCTCGCTGGTCGCCGTGCTCGGCTTCGGCGCAGCGGCGGTACTCGTCGTCAGCCGGCTCGTGGTGGTGCCTTTGCGGCGGATCGAGCGGGCGACGCGCGAGGTCTCCGAGGGCCGCTTCCGGCCGATCCGCGGCATCCGTTCGCGCGACGAGATCGGGCGTCTCGCGATCGCCTTCAACCATATGGCGGAGCGCATCCAGCGGCACCAGGACGAGCTGGTGCGGGCCGGTCGGCTCGCCTCCTTGGGCACCCTGACCTCGGGCGTCGCCCACGAGCTCAACAACCCGCTCAACAACATCTCGATGATCGCGCAGACCTTCGTCGAGCACTACCACGCCCTGACCGAGGACGAGCGGGTCGAGTACATGAACGAGGTTGATCGGCAGTGTGAGCGATCGCGGGAGATCGTGGACAACCTGCTCGACTTCTCCCGGGTGCGGGGCTCCGAGCGCACCCGGGGTGACATCAGCCGCCTGCTCGAACGGAGCCTGAAGCTGGTCCGGAACCAGCTCGACCTGGGCAACATCACCGCCGTCCTGCAGACCGGGGACGAGCTGCCGCCCGTGCTCATGAATCAGCACCAGATCGAGCAGGTAATGGTCAACACTTTCACCAACGCGGTCAAGGCGATGCCCCGGGGAGGCACCCTGCGGGTCACGTCCGGGCGCTCGGCTGACGGCACGTGCATCACCGTCACCGTCACCGACACCGGCGTCGGCATTCCGCCCGAAATCCTCCCCCGCATCTTCGACCCGTTCTTCACCACCAGCGAGGTCGGCGGCGGGACCGGGCTCGGGCTGTCGGTCAGCTACGGCATCATCAAGGATCACGGCGGTTCCATCGACGTCACGAGCGAACCGGGGAAGGGCAGTACATTCGTCATCTCTCTGCCGATCGACGAAGGAGGAGCCAGTGGAGACCGAAAGACCCAGGATCCTGGTGGTTGACGATGAGAAGATCGTCTGCGACATGTCGAGCAGGTGTCTCGAGGAGGAGGGCTACGACGTCACCACGTTCACCGACTCGAAGCTGGCGCAGGCGGCCCTGGAGAGCGAGCATTTCGACGTCGTCATCACCGACCTCAAGATGAAGGACGTCGACGGTATGGAGCTGCTGGAGCTCACCAAGCGGCGGCATCCCCTCACCAAGGTCATCATCCTGACGGCCTTCGGCAGCCTGGAGACGGCCACGGAAGCGATCCACAGAGAGGCCTTCGACTACTTCACCAAGCCGGTGCGCATCCGCGATCTCAAGGCATCCGTCCGTCGGGCGCTCGGTCGGGAGCCGACGAAGTAGCTGAGGTCCACGGATCAGCCCGCTGCCATCGCAGACGCCGCAGCAGTGGTGCGCCGGTGGTGCCGATGTTCACCCACCGGTTGGCGGACGGAACCCACCTGATCAAGGCGCTGCCGGCGAATCCGTTCAACGAGCGTGAGTCGCGCGACCAAACGCTGACCCACAACACGCAGCGCTATACCGCGGTGATAGCAGGCGGTGCGGGCGACCCCGGAGCAGCTCGACTTGTACGGTTGTGAGCTGGCGCTGGTCGGGCGTCCGCCCCGGAGCGCGCGCGGGCTGAAATTCTCGTGCTCGCGACGGCGTTGGCGGCAGCAGGTACATCGACACGGAACCCGCCCACGGCACGTCCGTTGGCGTCGGAACGACGCGCGCAGGCATCACTGGAGGTCTAACTCATGGTCGACATCGACAAGGCCGTTCAGACGCAGCTCACGAACATCCAGAACAAGACCGGCAGAACGCTCGACCAGCTCTACGCCTGGCTCGCATCGACCGGGCTCGCCAAGCACGGCCAGCTGCGCGACGCGGCCAAGCGCGACCTCGGGCTCGGCCACGGCGACGCCAACACCCTGGTGACGCTCTTCCTGCGCTCGACCGGCGCGGCACAGGCTCCTGCGGCGACCGCCGACGCCGCCGTCGACGATCTCTACGCGGGCCCGAAGGCAGCGCTACGACCGGTCCACGATCGGGTGATGGTGGCGATCTCAGAGCTCGGGCCGTTCGAAATCGCGCCCAAGAAGACCTACCTGAGTCTGCGCCGGAAGAAGCAGTTCGCCATGGTGGGTCCGGCGACCAGGACCCAGGTCGAGGTCGGTCTCAATGCCAAGGACCTCGAGTCCGGCGACCGCCTGATCGCGCTGAAGCCGGGTGGGATGTGCCAGTACAAGGTGCGCCTCGGCTCGCCCGAGGAGGTCGACGCCGAGCTCGCCGGGTGGCTCAAAGCCGCCTACGACGCGGCGGGCTGAGGAGCTCGTCCGGGCCTCAGTGGAGAACCTGCGCGGCGCCTGCCCGGAGGAGCCGACCGCCTGAGGCGGGGCAGCCCCACGTCGGGCAACATGGCGCTACACTGCCCTTGCGCGGGTAGGGAGGGGCCGGTGCCACAACCCGACGTCAACTCGATGCAGCAGGCCGTCATCGACGGCGATGTCAACAGCGCCCGGCGCCTCGCCGAGGCGCTGGTCGCCTCTGGCGGGGATCTCCTGCCGGCGGTGGAGGCGGGATTCATCGCCGGCATCCGCCGCGTCGGCGAGCTCTGGGACGAGGGCGAGTATTTCCTCCCCGAGCTGGTGCAGGGGGCCGAGGCCATGAAGGCGGCCATGGCAGTGGTGCAGCCGGCGCTGCAAGCGGCCGGCCAGGCGCAGGCCTCCCGGGGTCGCGTCGTCATCGGCACCGTCGAGGGCGACCTCCACGACATCGGCAAGAGCCTGGTCGGCGTCCTGCTTTCGGCCAACGGCTTCGAGGTCCACGACCTCGGCGCCGGCGTTCCGGTGGCGAGCTTTCTCGCCAAGGCCGAGGAGGTCGACGCCGACATCGTCGCCGCCTCGGCGCTCCTCACCACCACCATGGAGGTGCAGGCGGCCCTGGTGAAGGCGCTGGGATCCTCGCCACGGCATCAACGCCGCCGCGCCCTCCTGGGTGGCGCGCCGACCACCCGCCGCTGGGCCGAGGGACTCGGCGCGGCGCACGCCGAGAACGCGGTCCAGGCGGTCGCGGTCGCGCGAGGGCTGGTCGGGTGAGCCTCGTCGATGCGCTGTCGGCAGGGCGGCCGCTGCTCCTCGATGGCGGCCTCGGCAGCGCGGTCATCGCCCGCGGGCTGCCCCGGGGGACGCCGCCGGAGGCGTGGGTCCTGGAGCGACCCGAGGAGATCCAGGCGGTGCACCGAGGCTACGTCGAGGCCGGCAGCGACGCCGTCCAAACCTGCACCTTCGGCGCCAGCCCGGTGCGTCTCGCCGCCTTCGGCCTGGACCACCACTGCGAGGAGCTCAACCGTCGCGCCGTGGACCTGGCCCGCGCGGCGGGCCCCCGCTTCGTGGTGGGGGACGTGGGACCGACGGGCGAGTACCTGCCGCCGGTGGGAACCGGCGACGAGGCGCGATGGCGCGAGACCTTCGCCCGCCAGACCAGGGCCCTGATGGCGGCTGGGGTCGACGCCTTCCATGTGGAGACGATGAGCGACCTGCGCGAGGCGAAGGTGGCGCTCGCCGCCATCCACCGCGAGGCTCCCGGGATGCCGGTGATGGTGTCCCTGACCTTCGACCACAAGCGGCGCGGCTACTTCACCGTCATGGGCGATCCCCTGATCCCGGCCCTGCGCGCGCTCGCCGAGGCCGGCGCGGTCGCCGTCGGCGCCAACTGCACGCTCACCAGCCCGCAGATGGCAGGGTTGGTGGAAGAGGCCCTGGCCGGCGTCGAAGCCCCTCTGGTCGTCCAACCCAACGCCGGGGCACCCGAGGCGCTCCCCGACGGATCCTTCACCTACGCCCAGACCCCGGAGGACTTCGCCCGCGACCTCGCCGTCTTCGCCGCCGCGGGGGTCGCCCTTGTCGGTGGCTGCTGCGGCACCGACCGCCGGTTCATCGCCGCCCTGCGCCGGCGCCTCGACGAGGGGACCGCGTCCCCGTGAAGATCGCGGCGGAGGGCGAGGTGCTCGACATCCCGGTGGGGATCGCGAGCGCCGACGTGCTGCACTTTCTCGGCTACCCCGAGGGGCACCGGCCGCCGCCGCAGATCGAGATCATGCTCGAGGCGGCACTGGATGAGGCCCGTGCCCGTGCCGCCGGACGCGGCGCCTTTCGGGTCGTTGATCCGGCGGAAGCCCCCCGCGTCGGCCTCGAGACCATGGACGCCAGCGCCCTGGTCCTCGGCCTGGTCACCGTGGGCGGCGCCATCGAGGCACGGGCGAGCGAGCTGCTGGGCGCCGGCGAGACCACCCGCGCCCTGCTGGTCGACGCCGCGGGCAGCGCCGCGGCCGAGGAGGCCGCCGACCGCCTCGGCGCGCTCATCGCCGGCGAGGAGGCGGCGCTGGTCGAGCCGCCCGAGGTCGCCCGGGGTGTGACGTCGGTATCGTGCCGCGTCAGCCCCGGCTACGGCGCCTGGCCGCTGACGGCTCAGCGGCAGCTGTTCCCCCGACTGTCGGCACGAGAGCTGGGAGTGGAGCTCCAGCCCTCGCTCCTCATGGTGCCGCGAAAGTCCATCTCCTTCGCCATGTGGCTCGGCGCCGAGGCCCGCCCGGTGGCCGGCCTGTCAGGCTGCGCCCGCTGCCACCTCGAGCACTGCCGCTACCGTCGGAGGGAAGCATGACCCCGATCGTCCGCCCACGTCTGGAGCTGCTCGACACGCCGGCGGTGGAACGCATCGTCGGCGAGGCCTGCCGGGTGCTGGAGAAGGTCGGCATCTCGGTGGAGAACGAGGAGGCCACCGAGATCTGCTTGGCCGGAGGGGCGATCCGCGCCGGTGAACGGGTCCTCATCCCGGAGCGCCTGGTGCGCGCTTCCCTGGAAAGTGCTCCCTCCCGCTTCGTCGTCGGCGACCGAGCCGGCGAGCCGGTTCTCGCCCTGGGCGACGGCGCGGTCCACTTCGACCCCGGTTCCGCCGCGGTGAGCCTGCTCGACCCGACGACTCGGCGCAAGCGCGAGGCCACCAGCACCGATCTGGCCCGCCTCGCCCGCCTGGTGGACCGTCTGCCCGGCTATGCCGCCCAGTCCACCGCCCTGGTCCCCGCCGACGTCCCGGCGGCCATCGGCGACCGCCACCGCCTCTTCCTCGCCCTGCGGCACTGCCGCAAGCCGATCATCACCGGGACGTTCCGCGCCGACGGCTTCGCCCCGATGCACGCGATGCTGGTGGCGGTGCGGGGCTCGGAGGCCGCCCTGGGCGCCATGCCGCTTGCGATCTTCGACTGCTGCGTCAGTCCGCCCCTGATGTGGAGCGACCTCACCGCCCGGGCCCTCGTCGACTGCGCCCGAACGGGTGTCCCGGCGCAGGTCATCCCGATGCCTCTGACCGGCGCCACCGCCCCGGTGACGCTCCGTGAGACCGTCGTCCAGCACACCGCCGAGAACCTCTCCGGGCTGGTCCTCCACCAGCTCGCGGGCCCCGGGGCGCCGTTCGTCTTCGGCGGTGCGTGCTCGTCCTTCGACATGCGCCACGGCACCACGCCCATGGGCTCCATGGAGACGATGATGCTGGCCTCGGCCTACGCCCAGGTCGGTCGCTGGCTGGGACTGCCCACCCACGGCTATCTCGTCGTTTCCGACGCCAAGACGGCGGACTACCAGGCGGGGATGGAGAGCGGCCTGGGAGCGCTGGTCGCGGCTCTCAGCGGGATCGATGTGGTCTCCGGCGCCGGCATGCTCGACTTCCTCCTCACCCAGTCGCTGGAGAAGATCCTCCTCGACCACGAGGCCTGTAGCTACGCATTGCGTGCCGTGCGGGGCCTCGAGCCAGGCTCCGGCGAAACCGTGGAGCTGATCGCCGAGCTGGTCGAGCGGGGGGAGTTCCTCTCCCACCCCCACACCCGGGCCAACTGGCGCCGGGAGCTGTCCCAGGTGTCCCCACTCGTCGACCGCGGAAGCCACGGCGACTGGGAGGCCGCCGGGGCGATGGATGCCGCCGAACGCGCGGCCGCGGAGGTGGAGCGCCTCCTCGGCCGACCCGACGGCGAGGGCCTGCCCGACGACGTCGCAGCCGAGCTCGACGCCATCATGGCCCATGAGGCGAAGGCGGCCGGGCTCGACGTGCTCCCGACCTGCTGAGCGGACGGGTCCGCTGGCACGCCGCCACGGATTGATGACGGGATAGGATGTGATTGATGACCAGGCGCTTCGAGTCGGTTCTCAAGACTCTGGAGGAGAGGGTTCGGGTGGAGTCGACGGCGACGGGCGGGGCGGCGGCGCGGGCCGAGTCGCTGCCGCACGCGCCGAAGGTCGGCTGGGCGAAACGGCTGCTCGGGCGGTTTCACGTCACTGGGGTGTTCTGGTACCGCTTCCACGCCTGGGGCATGCGGGTCCTGCCTAGGTGGGCGGTCGGGGTCGTTGTCACGATCTTCACCACCTTCTTCTTCGTCCTGATCTTCAACATCCGCCGGGCGGTCGCGAGCAACCTCGAGGTGGTGCTCGGACCCTGCAGCTGGCTCGAGGGTCAGTGGCGCATCTACCGTACTTTCTGGAGCTTCGCCTGGTGCCTTTCGGAGCGCTACGAGACGCTGGCCGGCAAGGGCGGCTTCGAGATCGACATCGACCTCGCGCGCTGGCGGGACCTGTGCTCACCCGGGACCGGCTTCATCATGATCACCGCACACCTCGGCAACTTCGAAGTCGGCTCGATGCAGCCCGCCTTCGAGGAGGCGCGAGAGATCCACGTCGTGCGTGAGCGGGAAGCCGACCCCGAGGCCCAGGCCTTCATCGAGGAGATCCTCGTCAGGGCTGGTGGCTCGCGTTACATGACCCACTTCGAAGACGACGACGTGCTGCAGGGGATCGCGCTCCTGAACGCCCTGCGCTCGGGCGGAATCGTCGGCGTCCAGGGGGATCGGCCGCGCAGCGGCGGTCGCATCGTGTCGGCACAGATGTTCCAGCGACCGTTTCCGCTGCCCGACGGTCCCGCAAGCCTGGCGCGGGTCGCCGAGGTGCCGCTGGTGCCGATTTTCGTGCTCCGGGTCGGCCGCCGTCACTACCGGATCGAGATCCGCGAGCCGATCCGCGTGGCACGGTCCGGACGGCGCGACCGCGACGTCGCCGAGGCCATGCAGCGGGTCGCCGGGGAGATCGAGTGGGCGATCAGCCAGGCGCCCTTCCAGTGGTTCTGCTTCCGCGAGGTCTGGCCTCCGGACGCTCAAACCAGGTAGGTGCTGATCGAGCCCGACCCCGCCGGAGCGCCCTCGATCGAGACCTGGAACCGGTAGGTCGAGAGCGGAGGGGCGACGCCGTCGACGCGGATGGCGACCTCGATCGCACCGTCAACCGGTAACACCCTGCCGAGCGTGACGTCGCGTGCGCCGACGAGGAACCCACTCTGCGGCTCCGCCGTTCCGCTGACTCTGCGCCGCCGCAGCACCTCGTGCGCCGCCGCCGTCTGCGCCGCGGCCTCGATGGCGACGAAGGACTCGGCAGCACCTGCGTGGACGAAGGCCGACTCCCGCGGCACGACCACCAGAGCCTCGAGGCCGTCGTCGGACGCGGCGACGACGCGGTCGAGCAGCAACGCCGGCCCCTGGTGCGGCACCAGCTCCACCGCTGGTGGGAACGTCTCCGCCGCGCCGATCCTGCCCGCCCCCTGAGCCTTCGGCCCTGAGAGGTCAGCCCCGACTCCCGGCCCGTGGGGGTGCGCAGGGGCTCTGCCTACCGTGATGCCCCCTCGGCTCGCGACCCGCCCGTCCAGGAGGAGCTCGAAGAGCACCTCGCCGTCCGCTCGCCGGTCGAGCACGAGGTCGAGCACGTTGCCCGGCTCGACGACCTGGCGGAAGCGGACCTGGGAGACCGCGAGAATCTCCACCGACGGGTCGCCGGACCGGCGCAGCGCGTCTCGGACCAACGCCAGGTGGGCGATCCCGGGCAGGATCGGGCGGCCCGGGAAGTGGCCGGCGAAGGCGGGCCATTCGGATCGGACCTCGATCCGCTGGCTCACCGCGGCCGCCGCCCGGCGACGGCGCCGACCACGAAGGCCGGGTAGTGGTCGCGGATCCGCCGCACGTCGGGATAGAGCTCGAGGTCGGTGAAGCCGGCGCGCTCGAGCAGCCCGAGCCATTGCTCCGGGGTCAGGAAGCCGCCGTTGGGGCGCAACGATGGGTCGAGCAGCGGCGCCCGGAAGGCCTCGAGCAGCTGGAACACCATCTCGGTGTACAGGGCGACGCCGTCGAAAGGACGCAGGCACTCGCCGAACACGAGCCAGCCGCCGGGACGGAGGGTCCGCCGGATCTCGTCGAGGGTCGAGAGGAGGTCGCGGGCGACGTGCACCGTGTTGACCGCGTAGACCAGGTCGCGGCTCCCGGGCTCGACGCCCTGCTCCGCGAACGCCCGGTTCATGTCCAGCACCCGGAACGCGAGGGCGCCGGGGAAGCGGGCCGAGAGCTGCCGGCGTGCGCGATTGAGAAAGAACGGTGCCAGCTCGGTGAACAGGTAGCTCGCCGGCGCCCGGTCCGGGCCGAGCCACTCGAGCAGTGCCTCGGCCGCGCTGCCGAGCCCGCCGCCGAGCTCGAGGACGTCGCCGGGACCTTCCGGGATACGGGCTCGAACCGCTTCGGCGGCGATCGTGTTGTTGACCGCATAGAGCGGGTTGACATTGGAGAAGTAGCTCGTCCAGAGCTCGAGGCGGTCGGGGGCGAACAGCGCCGCCTCGCCGGTGGTCTCGCCGCGCAGGAACGCGGGGTAGGTGGAAGCAGCGGCCTCGAAGAGGCGGTAGGTCGGCAGCGAGGCGGGGTCGAGGGCGCGTTGCGCGGCTTCGACCTCCGCGGCGTCGGGCCGGGGAAGGGCACCCTCGAGCGCAAATCGGGCGGCGCCATCGCCGCAGTCCTGACGGAGGTGGCCATGCCCCGCCAGCAGCCGCAGCAGCCAGTCGAGGGCGGTGGCGGAGCGCTCGGGGACGAGACCGCCGTGCGCCGCCAACTCGTCCACGGTGGCAGGCTTCGCGAGCTCCTCCTCGAGGCCGCACTCGGCGAGCGCCGCTAGGCCGAGCCGTACCACGTGCTCCTCGTGGAGCTCGCAGGCGGCGACGAAGTCGTCGTCGAAAACCGGCCACAGCGCCTCGGGCAGCAGCTCCCGCCGCCGGTCGACGCCGCCTTCGGAGGTGAGGATCGGGCTCATCGCAAGATCTCCCGGCTCGGTCCAGCCTGCATTCGTCACAACCTGCCGACTGCGGGCGCCGATCTGCCGGCCATCGCTGACCCTTTCGCGACTCGAGATCCCCTCTCAGGGTGCACGGCCCAAGGCTAGCACGGCCCCGGCGGCTCAGGGTCGCCAGCGCACCACCACCCTGCCGAACTTACGGCCCGACTCGAGCCGGGCGTAGGCTGTTGCGGCGTCCTCGGGCTCGAACTCCGAGTCGACCACCGCGTGCGTGCGTCCCCGCGGCCAACTCCCACGATCGCTCGTGAGCTGGCAGTGCGTGGCACCAACTCGAGGTGCGCGAAGGGGCTTCCCTGTCCCTGCGGCCGTCCAGGACGCGCCGACGACCCGCTGCAGAGGTAGACTTGTCCGACACGCTGTTGGTCAAGATGAGCCATGGCTGACCCCGTCATCCGTTTCTGCCGCCTTGCGGGTGGGATGCGAGTTGCGTACTCCATCCACGGGTCGGGGCCGTTGTTGGTGTGTCCTGCGTGGTGGGTCTCGCACCTGGAAAGGGACTGGCAGCAGCCGGCTTTCCGCGACTTCTTCTCGACCCTCGCGCAGCACCGGACGGTTGTCCGCTACGACCGTCCTGGCGCCGGCCTCAGTACCCGTGAACGGAAGGACTTCACCCAGGAGAACGAAGTCGAGGTTCTCGACGGCATCGTGGCTTGCCTCGCCAAACCCACCATCGATCTCCTCGCCTTCTCCTGCGCCGCCCCCGTGGCCCTCGCCTGGGCCGCCGCCAACCCACGGCTGGTCCGCAAGGCGGTGCTTGTCGGAGCCTATGCATGCGGCTCTGAACTGGGCGCTGAGAACATCCGCGACGCCCTGATGGCGTTGGTCGAGGCCCACTGGGGCATGGGCGCCGAGACCATCAACCGGCTTTTCGCCCCGGACCTGTCCAGTGAGGATGCGCGCTCACTCGGGCGCGACCAGCTGGCCTCGAGCTCGGCAAAGATGGCAGCCAAGCTCCTGGGTCTGAGCTTCGCCATGGATGCCCGGGAGGCCGCCGCGCGCGTCACCTGCCCGGCGCTGGTGATCCACAGGAGAGGCGACCGCACCGTCCGCTTCGACGCCGGACGGGACCTGGCCTCTCGCCTGTTTGATGCGACGTTCTTGCCGCTGCCCGGCAGCGCTCACCTACCGTGGCTCGGAGATGCCGGACCCATTCTGTCGGCGACGCTCTCCTTCCTCAACGACGCACCGGCGGCGGACGCTCCGGTGGTCAGGCCCTCCTGGAAGCGCAGCGGCGATATCTGGACGATTCGATTCGACCAGCGGACGATCCATGTCAAACACGCAAAAGGCCTGGCCGATCTGGGCGTCCTGTTGAGCCGACCAGGCCAGTCGGTCGAGGCGCTCGAGCTCTACGCCGGGCCCGACGCACCGCTGCCATCGGCACCCGAGCCGGTGGTCGACCGGCAGGCCCTGGTCGCCTATCGATCGCGCCTCAGGGAGTTGGCCGAGGTCCTGGAACAAGCCGAGCAGAGGGGTGACATGGCCTCGTCCGAACGGGCCCAGGCGGAGTACGACGCGCTTGTCGAGCACCTGGGGCAGGCCACAGGGCTCGGAGAACGCGTGCGGACCATGGCCTCTCCGGCGGAGCGAGCGCGCAAGGCCGTCTCCGCGAGGATTCGAGACGCCATCACCACGATCGGCGGCCACCATCCCGAGCTGGCCGCCCACCTGACAGCCGCAGTCTCGACGGGAGCCACCTGCACGTACCGGCCCGAGCTGCCGGTCGCCTGGAGCACGTAAGCGCACTATTCGCGGGGTTGCTCACACCCAGCCGTTCCTCATTCAGTGATTCGGCTTCAGCGAGTTCCTGTCGCGAGACCGCTGAGTGCGGTGCATCGTCGGCCGCAGCGGAAGTCTGGTGAAAGTGTGCGTGAACCTGCCAGAACCGATCTGGCGACGTGCCAGACGGGAACTGGCGCCTCAGGGGTAGAACCAGGAGGCAGACACCATGCAGACCATCGACACCAGCACCCTCGCCGCCCATTGCAGCGCACTGCGCAAGGACCAGGGAGCTCTTCGCAAGCGGTACCGCGCGGACGCCCCCGAGGAGGCGCTCGTGACCGACACCGCCACCTCGGTGGCGAAGGCCGGCGACTCCCCGATGTGGGGATCGGTTCAGATCGGCGCCCCAGGCTTTGGCATCACCACCCGCGTGGGCGTGCACCGCGCGGTTGGAGGGCGGCACGACCTTCCCGTGCCCGGCGACATCCTGTGCGCGGCGCTGGTGGCCTGCATAGACACCACCATCCGCATCCTCTCCAACAATCTCGGGATTCCGCTGGAGTCCCTCGTGGTGGATGTTCAAGCAGACTGCGATGTGCGCGGCACGCTGCTGGTCGACCCCTCGGTCCGAGTCGGCTTCGCTACGATGCGAGTCAGCGTCAAGGCCGTGCCCGGTCCCGGGGTGTCCCCCAAGCAGGTCGAGGAGCTGGTGCAGACAGCCGAGCGGTGCTGCGTCGTCCTCCAGACGCTGAAGAACGGTGTCGACGTTACCTTCCACCTGGACGCTGAGGAAGACGGCGAAGCCGCCCAGCGTGTCTGAACAATACCAAGATGATCACTCGATCTCGAGTGGTATCGAACCCCAAGGAACTGCGGAGGAATACGTTGTTACACCCAATGGCCTTGATGGTGCTGCTGACGTTCCTTGTCGGCCTTGTCGCTGCACGAGCGAGGTTTGCCGGCGTCCGAAGTGGTGATGTCAGGATCAAGTACTTCAAGCTCATGCAGGGGCAGGAGGTTCCAGAGAGGGTCACTGTCACGACTCGTTGCTTCAACAACATGTTCGAGGTGCCGGTGCTCTTCTATGTGGCCTGTACGCTCTGCATCAGTCTGGGTGTCGGAGGCCTTCCAGGGCTCGTACTCGCATGGCTGTTTGTTGCCCTGAGATACCTGCAAGCGTTGATACACCTCACTTCCAATCACTTTCTCCACAGAATGGTGGCCTTTTGGACGGCGTTTCTCTGTGTCGTGCTGTTGTGGCTGAACTTGGTCCTTCAGCCGGTATAGATAGGGCTGAAGGTGTGAGCTCCAGCCCGAGGTGCACCGATCGAATGGAGTGGCGCGATTCGCGACGCGCGAAGCTGACTGATCGGCACCTTCGTTATCCAGCGCCTCGACGTGTTCAAACCTGACACCGAATGCCAACAGTCGTCAATCCTGTCAGCCGCGCACTTCAACTGCGGCGACGGAGCAGAGAAAGGACAGTGAAATGCCCCTAGTAGATATCCATGTCATCGAGGGAGTCTTCAGCGCTGCCGAAAAGCAGAACATGATCAGCAAGGTCACTGACACGATGGTCGCCATCGAAGGCGAAATCATGCGCGGCGTGACCTGGGTGCGCGTCCATGACGTGCCCAGTGGACAGTGGGGCATCGGAGGCAAGGCGCTGACCACGGAAGATCTCAAGACGATGCGAGCCGGGGGGCTGAACCTCTGAGGCCGCGCCTGTGCGACCCGACTCCACGAGCGGTTGTCCGCTGGCCAGACCACCCGCCCTCTCCGGGTGGGTCGCGTCCTCCCTGCGACCTTTGGGTTACGAGCCCAGAGAGCGACTGGACTGCTCCGCCCCGCGTCAGTCAGGGAGGGAGAGTAGAGGTGTCGGGCCCCTGGCTGTCAAGGCGGGCGGCGCCGCGAGGGGCGTCGGAGTGGCCAGCAACAGCACCATCTCACCGGGTCGCACCCATCCGAGATCGCGCTGCGCGACGGACTCCACCGCGGCCGGATTGCTGCGCGGGGCGGTCAAGGTCTCCTTTCAGGACGTGGTGAGACGCGCAGGTCAGGACCCTGTGCTGTTGGCCCCGAGCCGGGCACGGAGAGCGCCCAGCATCACGCCGGCCAGACCGAGACCGCCGAAGATGGTTGATATCCTCACCCAGTAGGTGAACCTGGCGTCGTGATCCAAGCACACCAAGAGGTACGGCAGCAGC
>CAZQYU010000022.1:0-22926 GCA_964597585.1 uncultured Thermoanaerobaculia bacterium | reverse complement strand
AGCGCCTCAACACCCTGCTCGCGGAACGACGGATCCGGCTCGAAGCCAGCCCGGAAGCGATCGACGAGCTCGCACGAGAAGGCTTCGACCCCGACTTCGGCGCGCGCCCGCTCAAGCGGTGCATTCAGCGCAGGGTCCAGGACCCGCTCGCGACGATGGTCCTCGAGGGCCGACTGCACGACGATCAGACGGTGCGTCTGGAGTTTGAAGACGGGAATCTGACCCTGCACCCGGTGAGCGCCGCGGACGCATGATCGCCCGGCCCCGGAAATCACGCGTTTCGCGAGGTATACTCGACGCGTGATCCACGGCAACCTGGATCGGCTCCACCTCGGCGACCTCATGCAGTGGCTCCAGATGGGCAGCCTGTCGGGGCGGCTGACGCTGGCCAGTGCCACGGGTGAGCGACGTCTGGACATCCTCGACGGTCGCGTTGTGTTCGTGTCGTCGTCGGTGCCCGAGGAGCGCGTTGCGACCTGGCTGGTCCGTGAGGGTCTGCTCCCTGCGGCGCGCCTCGCCCAACTGCTCGGCGTGTCGCTGCTGCGGCGCACTCTGTTCACCGATGCGGTGATGTCCGAAGGTGGGGTCCCGATGAGCGCGCTCCGGGCGAGCCTGACCCGGCTCGCCGAGCAGATCACGATCCGGGTCATGCGCGACGATCCGGTGCGCTTCACCTTCGACCCCGCCTACCCGGTTCGCGATCTGCTCGGGCTCGACCTCAATGTCGAACCGCACCAACTGGTGCTGGAGGCGGCTCGGCTGTCGGACGAGGGCATGGACGTGGAGCAGGATCCCGCCGATGTCGCGTTGCCCTTCACCGGGGACGAGTTCGAGCGTTTCTTCTGGAGCTTCGTGCGGACAGCGATTCCCGCCGATGAGCCCATCGACGGCGAGCTGCTCGCCGAGCTCCACGGAATCACGCGCGACATCATGGGCACACTGGCGCAGTGGCTCGGCTCCAGCCCGGGCCTCGTGCCGATGCCCACGGGACATGCCACCGAGATCTCGCGGATGGTGTCTGAAGGCCGCCAAGCTACGCTGCTCGGCTACCCCCATGCGGCCTGGAACCAGATGGTGCTCGCGTGCTCGCTGCGCGCGGCGTCGGTGCCTCGCCCCCGCACCCTCGGCGAGCTCGAGCGGATGGCTTCCGAGCTCGACCTCTGGGTCGAGATGACCGGAAGCGAGGCATGGCGGCGCCCGCACGCGGAGCGCCTCGACGGGCTCACCCGGCGGGTGGTCGAGACCTGGGCGCGCGCCGCCGCGGCCGCCGCTCCCCATCTCGGGATCGAGCCGGGGGCAGCGGCCCTCGCCGTACATCTGGTCGTGGTGCCGACCGACCTGGTGCTGTGGGTGCTGTCGAGCCTTCCGGTCCCCCACCAGCGTGCTCGGCACGCGCTTCTGCGCCTCCTTCCGCAGCGCGTCGGCACCAGCCTGGCGCGCCTCGCCGACTTTCCACCGGCGTTCCGTTCCGTGCTCGAGGTCGAGGAGGTGACCCCGCTCGGCGCCTGCCTCGCACTGTCCCGCGAGACGCTCGACTCCGCCTCGGTGTGGCCACGAACGGTGCCCGGGGACGAGAGCCGGCTGCTTGAGGTCGCCGATCCGGCGGCACTCACCTCGGCGGCAGCAGCCGCACGAGAGGCCGTCGAGCAGCCCGTCGGAGAGCGGATCGCGCTAGGATAGCGCCATGCGGGTCCTGGTCTTTGGCGGCACACGTTTCATCGGTCGCGCCATCGTCGAGCGGCTGCTGCGCGACGGTCACGAGGTAACCCTCCTCAACCGTGGTCTGTCGGCGGATCCCTTCGGCACCGCCGTGAAGCGCGTGGTCGGCGATCGCCGTGACCCTCAGGCCATCAGCCGGGCCGCGTCGCGACGGGACTACGATGCCGCGGTCGACATCACCGCGTATCACGAGTCGGAGACCAGCGACGTCGTGACAGCCTTCCGGGAACGGGTCGGTCATCTGATCCATATCTCGACAGCCGCGGTCTACCTGATCCGCCGCGACCTGCTGCCGCCGTACCGCGAGGACGACTTCTCGGGGCCGCTCGCCCCGCGGCGGCCGGGGGACGAGTCGTCGTGGCGGTACGCCGACCACAAGCGGCGCTGCGAGCAGGTACTCGAGAGCGCGTGGCGCGAGCACCGCTTCCCGTCGACGTCGCTGCGGCTGCCGATGGTGGTCGGGCCGCACGACTACTCCCGCCGCACGAACGCCTACCTCGAGCGACTGGCCTCGTCGGGGCCACTGATCCTGCCCGAAGGCGGTCTCAACGCGTGGGGTTTCCTGTGGGTCGACGACGTTGCCGACGCGGTCGCGGCCAGCCTCGCAAACCCTGTCACGTTCGGCCGCGCCTACAACCTCGCGCAACGCGAGGCCCTGACCCTGCGCCAGTTCGTCGAGCTGGCCGCTCGCTTCCTCGACCGCACGGTCCAGCTGATCAGCCTGCCGACGCAGTGGCTCAACGCGATCGGCCTCGGGACCAGCTTCAGCCCCTACAGTCACGACAGCGACATGCTGCTCGACTGCGCTGCCGCTGGTGACGACCTCCTCTTCCGACCCACCGAGGCGGTGCGCTGGATCGAGTCCCTGGTACGCGCGTTCCGGGATGAGTGGGACGGCACCCTGCGCGCGTTTGCGGCCACCCGGGCGTTCGAGCTCACCCTGGTGCGGGAGGTCGAGCGGATCCGACTGCCGTCCTACCAGCCGGCCCCCGCCAAGTAAAGGGTCAGCGTCCGAAAGCGGCCTCGAGCAGGCCGAGGACCTCCTCGTCGTCGAAGGGCTTGGTCAGGTAGTGGTCGACGCCGACGGCCTCGGCGCGCTCGCGATCGACCTTCTGGCCCATCGCGGTGAGCATGATGATGGTCGTTGAGGCCAGCTCGGCGTCGGCGCGGACCATGCGGCAGACCTCGAAGCCGTCCATCTCCGGCATCATCGCGTCGAGCAGCACCACCCGCGGTCGAAGCTCCCGGATCCTCGCCAGGCCGTCCCGTCCGTTGACTGCCGTTTTCACCTCGTAACCCTCCATCTCGAGGATGAAGGAGATCGTCTCGCGGATATTGGGCTCGTCATCGACGAGCAGGACCAGGCCCTTGGACGTCATGGCTTCCTCCGGATTGCGAGCAGGGTCAGATCGTCAAGACGTTCGGCCGAGCCGGCAAAGTCCGCGACATCGGCCAGAACCCGGTCCCGAAGCGTTCCAGGGTCGGCGCCGGCGGCGGCACCCGCGATCACTGTCCGCTGGAGGCGCTCGGCGCCGTACATCGCGCCGTCCGGAGCGAAGCTCTCGGTCACACCGTCCGAGAACGCCACCACGAATGCCCCCCGCGGCAGCTCGGAGCGTGCCTCGCGGTAGCGCGCGCCCGTCGTGACGCCGAGCGGCAGACCGATCCGTGCCACCTCGCGCAGCTCCCCGCTCGCGGACACCAATAGGACGGGCGGATGTCCGGCCGCAGCGACACGCAGCCCGCCGTCCGGGTCAAGGCGGAGCAGGACGGCGGTGATGAACAGACCGCGCCGGCCGACCCGCGCAGCGATGAGATCGTTGGCGAGCCCGAGCAGCCGGGCGGGCGAGGGCACCGTGGTCGCGAGCGCGGCGACGACGGTGGCGAATGCGCTCATCAGAAGCGCGGAGGGGACACCGTGGCCGGTGACGTCGGCCACTCCGGCAAGCACGCTGCCATCTCCCAGGTGATGGAGCAGGAACGCGTCGCCGCCGATCCGCGCTGCCGGCAGGCAGACTCCCGCCGACTGACCCCACCCCCAGTCGAGACTCGGCGGCGGCAGGATCGATTCCTGGAGGTCGGCCGCCACCTCGAGCTCGCGGCGCACGCGCTCGGCCACCCGGGCGCGTTCCACCAGCTCGAGGTGGGCGAATCCGAGGCTCGCCTGGCCGGCGAGTAGACGGGCGAGCTTGAGCTCCTCGGCGCCGAGAGCTCGCTCGCGGCCGCGGCTCAAGGCGAGGACGCCGAACACGCGCTCGCCGACCGCCAGCGGCGCGAGCAGCAGCGGCGTGGGCACCGCGGCACCGCTCCAGCCGAGGCGGGCGAGCTCCTCCGGTCCGCTCGCGACGACACCTCCTGCCAGCCGCTCGCCCCAGGCTGCGACCTCGGCCAGGGCCGTACCGTGCTCGCCGCAGACTGCGTTTCGGGACGGGTCCCGGTCCACGAGGCGGTGACGCACCAACGCCGAGCTCCCGGGCATGGCGCGGCACGCGCGAGATGCGAGCTCGGTGGCGAGCCGACCGGGATCGCTGGCGCCGACCAGGTCCGAGGAACGATACAGGATGGCGAGCTCGCGCCACTGGCGAGCGGTGGTCCGAACCAGATCGGCGACGGCATGTCGGGTCTCCGCACAGGCCTCGAGGACGGCCGTCGCCCGGCGCAGGAGGGCGACACGGCCGTCGTCGAGGTCCACCAGACCGACCTCGACCGCCGCCAGCTCGACGCCGTTGACGACGACGGGCAGCCGCATCAACCGCTGGGCGTGTTCGCCTGTACTCGCGCCCGGTACCACGCGGACCTCGCAGTCAAGAGCCGCCGAGACGAGCTCGGACCAGGCCTGCAGCTCTGATGTCGGGTACCAGTCGGGGCGGGCCCCGCCGTTCACGAGGCGCCCGCGGCTCCGCTCTGCGGTAGCGCGAGGACGACCTCGCTCCCCTCACCGATCAGGCTCGTCAGCGCGATGGTGCCGCCGTGGTTCTCGACCACCCGCTTGGCGATCGCGAGCCCGAGCCCGATGCCGCGGGGCTTGCCGGTGAGCACGTTGCCGCCCTGCCAGAAGGCGTCGAAGACGTAGGGCTTCTCGTGCTCCGGGATCCCGACACCGGTGTCGCGGACCTTGAGCTGGAGCCACGGCTCGGAGCCTTTGAGGACGCGCCGGATCTCGACCGAGACCTCACCCCCGGCGTGGTTGAACTCGATCGCGTTCTTGATCACCGCGCGCAGCGCCGCCTCCATGGTCTCCGCCTCGCACGAAACTGCGTCGAGCCCGCTCGGGATGAGCACCTGGAGGCTGACCTCGCGCTGCTTGGCGAGCTCGCGCAGCGGTGCCACAGCCTTCTTGATCAGCTCTTCGACTGGGACCGTTTGTCGCTCCGGCGGACCCTCGGCGGTAGCGAGGATCGAGGCCTGGAAGACACTCTGAATGATCTCGGAGAGCTTTTCCGCTTCATCCTTGATGATCGAGACGAACCTCGCCCCCTTCTCCGCCGGCGCGTCACGGTAGCGGTCGAGGATCTTGGCGGCGGTCAGCAGCGAGGTCACCGGGGTCTTGAGCTCGTGGGAGATCCTGGTGATGAGCTCGTTCTTGACCCGGTCGAGCTCGCTCAGGTCGCGGTAGGCGTCCTCGAGGAGACGGTTCTTCTCGGTCAGGTCGTCGGCGAGCCGTTGGACCTCCTCGAGGCTTGAGCGCAGCTCGCCGGTGCGCTCGGCGACCTGCTCCTCGAGACCACGGTTGAGCTCCTCCAGCCGCCGCCATGCCACCGCACTGGTGTAGCCGACCGCCGCGGTCGCGGCGAGCACCGACGCCAGCTGAAGATCGTCCGGGTCGAGCGCGGTGCGCTCTCGGTCGCCGTAGCCGGTGAGCAGCCCGACGATGCGATCCTGGGCGATCATCGGCACCGCCACCCCGGATGCGTAGCCCGAGCTTTCCAGGGCTGCGATGAGGTAGCTGCCCTCACCTTCAAGATCGCGGGCCACCAGACACGGTTCGCGTTGGTTGACGATCGACACCGCGAGCGGCTCGCCGGCCTCGTCGGGGGTGTGCAGGAGCGGGTCATGGCGCAGGCCATGGGTCACCGCTTCGCGCATCTCGCCCGATCCAGGCACGAACAGCACCGCCGCCGCCTGGAGCTGGAGCAGCGAGACCGTTGCCTTGAGCAGGTGACGGAGAACGTCCGCAGGATCGCTGGCACCGCTGACCGCGCGGCCGAAGTCGGTGATCCCTGCCAGCACGCGGAGCTTGCGTTCGAGCTGCCGACGGGTGGCGTCGAGCTGCGCGTTGAGGTCGGTCATCGCCATGTTGGCGCGGACCGCCTCGCCGACCAGGGCCTCTTCGCTCAGCGGCATGGCCGCGGACGCGCCCTCGACCTCGGGCTGGAGGACCTCGACGTCGTCGCCACCGGGCTCGGAGCCCTCGGCCTCCGCCTTGAGCAGCGGTGCGAGCGCAACCTTCACCTGTCCGACCAGACGCTCCACCGCGGCCGTGTTGGTGCCGACCCCGAGCTTGTCAGCGACCGAGGCCAGGGTCTTCTCGCTGATCGCCGTGAACGCTTCCAGGATGCCGACCCCGCTGATCGCCACCGTCGGGAAGGCGGGAACATGCCTCCGGTTCAGGACGCGGTCCATGTCCTCGACCTCGAGCACCGGCCGCAGGTCGCGCTTGTTGTACTGGAGGACCAGCGGAATCGTCTCGCGGTCGAGACCGTTGGCGGCGAGGTTCTCCGAGAGGTTCTCGATCGACTGAAGGTTGGCGTCGGCCTGCTCGACCTGGGAGTCGGCAACGAACACGACTCCATCGGCGCCCGACAGCACTGCCCGACGGGTCGCGTTGTACTGCACCTGGCCGGGCACGGTGTACAGCTGCATCGCGAGACGGTAGCCGCGGATACGGCCGAGGTTGAGCGACAGGAGATCGAAGAACAGCGTGCGGTCGGAGGCGGTGTTGAGCGAGTAGAGCTTGGTCCGGCGCTCGGGGTCGGTGGCCCGGTGGATCTGCTGCAGGCAGGTCGTCTTGCCGCCCAGCGCCGGCCCGTAGTACACGATCTTGATCTTGATCTGGCGGTACTGATTGTCGAACTGGACCATCAGCCCTCCGGCGGCGGCGTGCGGGCGGGCAGCGTGAAGCTGAAGCGGGCGCCGCCGGTGGGACGCTCGTCGTACCGGATGTCCCCGCCGTGGCGGACGACCAGCTCGCGGGCGATGGCCAGACCCAGGCCGGTTCCAGGAATCCCGCCGGCCTTGTCGCGGACGAAGCGCTGGAAGAGCTCGTCGCGAATGTCCGCGGGAACGCCTGGACCCTCGTCCTCCACCGCGACCGTGACGTGGCCGTCGTCGCCGCTTCGCGCGGCGACCCGGATGACCCCCCCGGAGGGCGAGTACTTGATCGCGTTGCTGACGAGGTTGCCGAGCACCTGGATCAGCTTGTCCGGATCGGCGACGATCTCGAGCGGCGCCGGCGGAAGGTCGCAGTCGATCGTCAGCCCCCCGTCGGAGGCCATTCCGGCGAAGGACTCGGCGACGTGCCGGACGACCCTCGAGAGGTCGGTCGGCTCGTAGTGCCAGTCCATGCGGCCCGACTCGATCCGGTGCAGGTCGAGGAGGTTGTTGATCAGGCGCAGCAGGCGGTCGCCCTCCTCGACGATGATGCCGGCGAAGCGCTCGACCTTCTCGGGCTGCATCGAGACGTGGCGCTTGAGGATCTTGGCCGACGACAGGATCGCGGTCATCGGGGTCCGGATCTCGTGGGCCACGAGTGAGTAGAACTCGGTCTGGATCTGGTTGAGGTGCTCGCCCTGGCGGACTCGGAGCCGCAGCTCGCGCTGCAGCCCTACCACCCGCAGCGCGGCACCCAGACGCAGCTCGAGTTCGCGCTCCTGCCACGGTCGCGCCACCGCGTCGTCGGCACCCGCCTGAAGGGAGTCCTCGATCTCGCTCGTCTGGCCCTCCGCGGTGAGGGCGACGATGTAGGTGTCGCCTTGACCCGGCTGCGCACGGACGCCACGGATGAGGCTGAGCCCACCGCCCGGTAGACCGGTGTCGGCCACCAACAGGTCGAGCGGCCGCTCCGAGAGGACCGAGCGGGCGGCTTCGCCGTCCTCGGCCTCGACCACCGAGAACCCGAGCCGTGCAAGGAGCACAGCGAGGCGGCCGCGCTCCGAGGCGTCACGGTCAGCGACCAGCGCGATGAGATCTGCGTTCATGGGGGCCATTGTACCGGCAACACTTCGAGGGCGCGGCGTTGGCGCGCCTCAGCGGCGTCGAGCTGCACCCCGCTTGATCGGTTCAAGCGTCCGAACCGGCCCCGCCGCACGTGGCCGCGCTCGCGCCGCCGACCGCGCAGTGCTCACCGACGCGACTCCGACACCCACCACGGACCATCTGGCAGAGAGGAAGCTGGCGTCCCCGGTGGCGCGGTTGACGAGGGAGGCGTAGGGATAGACCAGCGCGTCGTCCGGCCCGTCGACCAGGTAGAAGACCAGGCTGCCTCCTTCGACCGGGGTCGCCAGACGGCGCTGGACGTGCCCGAAAGGGGGCACCACGAGCTCCTCGGTCGCGAGGATCGTGCCGTCGTCGGCCTGCACGTCGACGCTGACCGACGTCCACTCCGCCGTCCACGAGGCGATGCCGACGTTGCAGCGAAAGCTGACATCGTCGTTGAGCACCCCTGCGAGGTAGCCGAAGCCGTCCCAGGAGACGCCCTCGTCGATGCGCTCGCCGGGGATCGTCTGCCCGAACTCCCCGTCCTCGGACAGCGGGTCCGGGGTGTAGGTGCGGGAGCTCACGTAGATGTCGCACGCCGCCCCCGGGCAGTCGGCAGGATCGCGATCGACCCAGACCAACAGCGCCGCGGTGCCGTCGAGGGCGAGACCGCTCGGTCCGAGAGCGTCCCAGAGATTGACGGTGGCGAACGCCGCCACGTCGAATCGGACCGTCGGCACCGACCAGTTCTCGCTCCCCGTGGGCAGGGCCTGGACCGCGACCGGCAGCGCCTCCGCGTGCGGGTTGTGGACCGACAGGTCGGTCAGCCAGAAGGTCCCGTACTCGCCGGGGGTGCGGGCCGCCGCCGGGATCATCCACGCGGGCGCCAGCTGTGCGGCGGCGGAGCCCGCGACGGCGAGCACGGCGAGGAGCGCGAGAATGAGCTGGAGCGGTCTCATGGTGACCTCCGCCCTCTCCCTCCTGCAAGGCCAGGGCCAACTCCTCGGTCCCAGCCCCCCGGGGCGTCGCTCGTGACTCGGTGGCTTCGCTCTGCTGTGCTGCCACGGCACCGCGTCCCTGCGCCGGGAGTCGCTTGGACGGCAGCCGACGTCTCCGCCGTGTCCTCGAGCGGTGACACTCTGGCCGCTGCGGGGCGTACACTCGGCTCGAGCCTGCCGATGCGCTTCGCCACCCCCCTCCTCGTCCTCGTCCTGATCGCCGCCGCGGTCGTGATGTATCTCAACGCACACTCCGCGAAGTCCGCTCTCGAGTCGGTGACCAATGTCGCCGTGGACCTCAGGGAGGCCGACGCCACCGCCGCCGGGTTCGATTCCACCCAGGCACGGCGAGTGCTGTCCGCCCTCGAGTCCCTCGCCGCCCAGCCGGAGCAGGCGGCCTCCCACGTCGACGACCTGCAGGCGATTGCCGCCCGTGCTGCCGACTGGGCGCGCGGCGCACCGGTGCCGTCGACCGAGCTACATGCCGCGGTCTGTCTGCGCTCGGCGGCTGACGCGCTGCGTGCCTACGCCCTCAGACCCTCGGCGGCTCCTCTCGCGACCGCCCGCGACAAGCTCGCCGAGGCCCGCGGGGCGCTCGCTGGCCAGGTCGGGAGGCCGGGCGCGATCGGCGGCCTGGAGGACCAGATCGAGAACCTCGACCGCGCCCACCAGGAGCAGCTCCAGGGCCTCGACGAGGAGCTCGGTCGGCAGCCGACTCCGTCCGAACCGTGAACGGGAACGGTACGTGGGCTGCCTGCAGCCCGAGGAGGCGCGATGGCGGACCGGAGAGCCGGTGCCGCCCTCGCTGGCCGATCAGCGGCGCGCTCTTGAATCCCGGGTCGGGCGGCAGGCAGCAGGCTGCGGGGACGGGATCGCGCCGTCGCCTGGGTGGCCGGGCGGACTGATCCACTGCCTGCTGCGCCCACAGAGTTGGGGGGCGCAGACAGGTGAGGACCGATACAGAAGTGAAGGCTTGGTGTCTTGGTGGTTCACTCGCGCGCGATCACGAGGCCGAGGTCGGCGAGCAGCTCCGCGGACAGGTTGGTCGTCGTCACCGGCCCCGCGCCGTGGCGCTGCAGGGCAGCGGCGAGTACCGCGAGCCACCGCTGGACGGCGGTGGTCCGCTCGACCGGAACGAGCGGCCACAGCCGCACCACCGTGGTCCGCTGGTGCAGCGCGACGAAGCCGACCGGGTGCAGCGGACGAGCGAGCTCGACCACAACGCCGTCGAACACGGCCGCGTGACCGCCCCGATGCAGCCAGCCGCCTTCCAGCTTGAGCACCGCACGGCCCCAGCGGTGGACCTCGGGATCGATCCCGGCCACTGCGCGGCCGCAGTCCAACACACCGTCGAGGACCAAATGGGGCATCAGCCGCTGCCTCTGCTGCCGGCACACCCGGGACACAGCGTCATCGCCCTGCAGGAATGCTGCCGTGCGCGCGCGGCGGGGCGTGTTGTCGCCATCACGGGCGGAGTATACCCGTCGCGCGACGGCTCCGCCCCGCCAGACGTCTCGGCGCCCTCGCGACGTGACGTGGTGAGAAAAGCAGGCCCGCCTGCTCTTCCCACCACGTCCCTACTGTGGGAGCCGATCCGCCAACCACGGCGGGCCGCCGCGCGTCTCGCCGCCTGCGGCGTATGTCCCCATACGCCTCGTTGCCTCGTCGCGCGACGGCTCCGCCCTGCCAGACGTCTCGGCGCCCTCGCGACGTGACGTGGTGAGAAAAGCAGGCTAGGATAGCTGCCGTGCGCGTGGCGGGGTGGTTGTCTGCGATTCCCGAGATCCTCCTCCCGTGCCTGTGCGCCGCGTGCAGCGAGCCTCTCCCCGGCACCGCCCGTGCGCTCTGTCCGGCCTGCGCCGCGGCGCTCGTCCCCCTTGCCGGCTCTCGCTGCCCGCGCTGCGCAGGGCCGGCCGACGAGGAGGACGCCTCGTGTCTCGGGTGCCAGGCCAACGAGCCGCCCCAGCTCGCCACCGTGGCGTGGGGCGAGTACGACGGGACCCTGCGACGTGCGCTGCTCGCGCTCAAGCACGGTGGCCGCGACGAGCTCGCGCGCCCGCTCGGCCGCCGGCTCGCCGCCTGCATCTCGATACAGCCGTGGGCGGCCCGACTCGACCTGGTCAGCCCGATCCCATCGCACCCCCTCCGTCGTTTGCGCCGCCCCTGGACCGCCGCCGCACTGCTCGCCGACGTCGTCGCGCGGGAGATGCGCCTGCCAGTGGGCACCGGCCTTCGCCGGCGCGGCCTCGGCCGCCAGGCGACCCGCACACGCGCGGCTCGACTCATCCTGCCACGGCGCGCCTTCGTCGGTCGGCGCGTGGCCCGTGGCCGGCGGGTGCTGTTGGTCGACGATGTCTGCACCACTGGAACGACCCTGCGTCGCGCCGCAGCCGCCGTGCTCGCGGCGGGCGCCAATGCGGTCTACTGTGCGGCGCTGGCGTGGACGCCGGACGCCCGGAGGCTCTCATGAGCATGTTCGACTCGTTGATCAAGCACGGCATGCCGCTGGTGCCGAAGTTCATCGTCGGGCGCGTCGCCCGGCGCTACGTCGCCGGCGAGACGGTCGCGGACGCGGTCGACACGATTCGCGGCCTCAACGCAGAAGGGGCGATGGCGACGGTCGACGTCCTCGGTGAGGAGGTCCACGAACGGACCAAGGCCGAGGCCGCGGTCGAGGCCTACCTCGGCCTTTTCGACAGCATCGCCGGCGAGGGGCTCGACTGCAACGTGTCGATCAAGCCGACCCTGCTCGGGCTCAAGATCGACGAGGGCTTCTGCAGCGACATGGTCTCCGCCGTCGTCGCGAAGGGTGCCGAGCACGACAACTTCGTGCGCATCGACATGGAGGACCACACCTGCACCGACGCCACGCTGCGGCTCTATCGCACCATGCATGAGCGGCACGGGCATGTGGGGGTCGTACTCCAGGCCTACCTCCACCGCACCCTCGCCGACATCGACGCCCTTCTGCCGCTGAAGCCGAACGTTCGACTGTGCAAGGGCATCTACCGCGAGCCGCGGGCGATCTCCTGGCACGACTTCGACGCCGTCCGCGCCAACTTCGTGTACTGCCTCGAGAAGCTCCTCGCCGGCGGCGCCTACGTCGGGATTGCGACCCACGATCCCTATCTGGTGTGGGCGGGCATGAGCGTCGTCGACCGCCTCGGCCTCGACCGCGACCGCTACGAGTTCCAGATGCTGCTCGGGGTCGACCCGGAGCTGCGGCGTGTGATTCTCGGCCTCGGTCACAGGCTACGGGTGTACGTGCCGTACGGACGCGACTGGTACCCCTACTCCATGCGTCGCCTGCGCGAAAACCCGACCGTCGCCCGCCACGTGATGCGGGCGATGCTGGGCCTCAAGGGGATGTAGCGCGCCTCCCCCAAGAGCCAGAGACATCAAACCATCACCGCGGTCTCGACTCTCGCCGGCCTGCGGCCCGCTGCCCGACCCCCGGGCTCGGCTCCGCACCCCGTACCGACCGGCCGAGCTTCTGCCGCCCCGGGACCCGGGTCCGCGACCAGGCTGCGGGCGGTAGGCCGCGGGGTATCGGGTTCGGGACGTCGCGCCGGAGCGGTCGGGGCACAGATCGCGACCCCGCCGCCCGCTGCCAGCCGCCCGACACCCGGAGTCGGGCACCCAATCCCTGTGGACCACGACCGGCGGCAGAGGTTCTCACGCTTGCCCTGGAGCGCTCTCGGGTTGCGGTCGAAGCCGGCGCTGTGACACGCCCTGCCTGATACCATCTTCGTCGTGCCAGACATCAGTCCCCTGCTCGCGTCGGCGATGGTCGTGGGCGGCATGTTGCTGCTCGCCCTCGGTGCGTCCTGGCTCGTCGACGGTGCCTCACGGCTCGCCCTCGGGCTCGGCGTCACGCCAATGGTGGTCGGCCTCACCGTGGTCGGATTCGGGACCTCGATGCCCGAGCTGTCGGTGTCAGTGCTCGCCGCCGCCCGCGGATCCGGGGGACTGAGCCTGGGCAACGCGATCGGTTCCAACATCATGAACCTGCTGCTGGTGCTCGGGCTCGCCGCGGCGATCGCCCCCATCCAGGTCGCCAGCGGAGCCCGCGGCGTCCGCCGCGACCTCGTCTGGGGGCTGATCCCGGCCGTCCTCCTGCTCGTCGTCGCGTTCAACGGCCACATCGGACGATTCCTCGCGCTCGCGCTGATCGGCGTGTTCGTGGTTTTCCTGGTGAGCTGCCTGGTAAGCGCCCGGCGGACCGCCGCCGGCGACGACGCCCCTGCCCGGGTGAGCGGCACGCCCACCCGCCACATCCTGCTCACCGTGGTCGGCATCGTGGTCCTGGTTACCGGGGCCGAGTCGATGGTGCGCGGCGGGGTCAGCCTGGCCCGGGCATTCGGAGTCAGCGAGGCGGTGATCGGGCTTTCCCTGGTCGCGTTGGGCACCTCCTTGCCCGAGCTCGCCACCTCGGTTGCCGCCGCGATCAAGCGCGAATCTGAGCTCTCGGTCGGCAACGTGCTCGGCTCCAACATCTTCAACCTCGGGCTCATCGTCGGGCTCGCCTTCGCGCTGCGTCCCGGCACCGTCCCGGTCTTCATCATCCACCAGGATCTGCCAATGCTCGTCCTCGCCACCGTGGCGGTCGGCCTGGTGGTGCTGCGCGACGGCCGGATCGGCCGCAGTGAGGGCGTTGCCATGCTCGGGCTGTTCGCGGCCTACATCGCCTTCCTCGCCATCCGCGGCGGCTGACCCTCGCGGGTGTAACCGGCCGGCTCAACTCGCGGACGCTGCCAGTACCAAGACCAGGTCCGCGACGTTGGTGCCGGTCGGGCCGGTCACGATCGAGTCTCCCGCGGCGACCAGGGCCGGCCCGCTGTCGTTGGCCCGAAGGTCCGCCTCTGGGTCGCGCCCCGCCGCGACCATCCGCGCCACGCTCGACCCGTCAACCACGCCTCCCGCGGCGTCCCCGATCCCGTCGACGCCGTCCGTGCCGGCGGCGAGCACGACTCTTTCCGAGCAGCCCGCCACCGCCAGGGCCGCGGCCAAGGCGAGCTCCTGGCTGCGGCCTCCGCGACCGCCACCGCGCACCGTCACCGTGGTCTCACCACCGAGGACCACCGCGAACGGACTTGTAGGCCGCACGCCCCGGGCGAGGGATCCGAGCACCCGACCCCATCGGGCCGCCTCGCCCGCAAGCGGGCGCGCAACCTCGGTGACGGTGAAACCGGCTTCTCTCAGCGCCGCGACGGCGGCCGCGACCGCCGTCCGGTTGTCGCCGAGGACCCACCACGGGCCGCCGATCGGTGACGGCGAGCCGGGTGCCCGACGCAACGCGGCGATTACCGCGGGCGGTACCCGCTCGAGCAGCTCGTGCCGCTTGAGCACGTCGAGTGCATCCACTGGTCCGGTCGGGGAGGCCACGGTCGGGCCGGACCCGATATCGGCGGGAACCCCCACGACCACGTCCGACAGCACCAGGGTTGCGACAGTCGCCGGCCACGCCGTGCGAGCGAGGCCGCCGCCGGCCGCTTCGAGCAGCGCCCGCCGCACGGTGTTGAGCTCCCCGATGGGCGCTCCCGCCGCTAGCAGGAGTCGGGTGGCGGCAAGGACGTCCTCGCGCCCGACGCCTTCCACCGGCGACGCCAACAGGGAGGAGGTGCCGCCCGACAACAGCACCACCAGCACATCGTCGCACCCGAGGTCCGCGGTACGGGCGAGGAGCTCGCGGGTCGCCCCCTCCCCCGCGGCGTCGGGCAGCGGGTGGCCGCCCGACCGGACACGCACGTCCGCTCCCAGCCGGGACGGGATCGGGACGCCGTGCGGCGCCAGCAGCCAGCACTCGGTGGACCATCCTGGCGCCGCCGCCTTGAAGCCGGCAAGGAGAGCCGGCGCCGCCTTGCCGAGGGCGACCACGACACGGCATCCGCATGACCGTGGCAGCGGCTCGCCCCTGATGACCAGCGATCCTCCGTCGCTGCGGACCGCGTCGACGACGAGCGTGTCGGGCCGCACCGCCGCCAGTGCTGACCCGAAGGCCATCTCCGCCGCAGCACGCAGGCTGTCCCTTGGGGCCATGGTGGGAGTCTACCTCCGCGACCCGGCGGTCCTGCCCTGTTGGTCGAACCCTGCTATCATCGGGGGACCCCGGCGTCGATCGAGTGGACTGAGGCGCCTGCGGCAGTCAGACGAGGAGGAGGCGGCCGTGATCATCACGTGCCCCCAGTGTGCCACCCAGTATCGGTACGACCTGGCACGGTTCGGCGGCAGCCAGCGCAAGCGGCTCAAGTGCACCAAGTGCGCCACGGTCTTCGAAGCGATCAACCCCGAGGTCGACCACACCGACGCAACCAACGTCAGGCCGAAGAAGAAGACGGTGGCACGCGAGGCGCCGACGTCACCCGACACCGACCGAATCCGGCTCGAGCCCGAGCAGCCGGAGCTTCCCGCGCTGGCGCCGCTGCCGCGCGACAAACGGATTTCGCTCGCGGTGATCGCGGGCACCCAGGCGGGAACGGTGTTCCCCGTCTCAAAGCCGAGAATCTACCTTGGACGCGGCTCCAACATGGACATCCAGCTCCGCGACGCCGAGATCTCCCGGCGCCATGCGATGCTCGAGATCCGTGGCGACACCACGGTGCTGGTCGATCTCGGCTCCACCAACGGCAGCTTCGTCGGCGGCGCCCGCATCCAGCAGGCCGAGGTCGCCAACCAGACCGAGTTCACTCTCGGGTCGACGACGCTGATGCTGATCGTCACCGACACCCGAGAGCTGACCTGACCGCCCGGCGGTCGAACTGGCGGCATTGCGCCAATCTGGCCGCCGGGATGCCACCTGCAGGGTTTCGAGAACATGTCCAGATCTGGTAGGGGATTTGCTTGACAGCGCCCATGGCGCGCCGGTCGCCCGGCTCGGCCGGTTGCCGACAGGCTCCCTCAAACATCGGCGAGGAGTAGGCGTGAGGAGGACCGTCTCATGATCGAGGTCGAACGCCTGAGCAAGACCTATGTCGACGTCGCGGTGGTTGACGACATCTCCTTTTTCGTCCCCGAGGGCCAGGTGCTCGGCTTCCTCGGACCCAACGGTGCCGGCAAGACCACAACCATGCGGATGATCACCGGCTTCCTGCCGCCTTCGGCCGGCCGGGTCGTGGTCGCGGGCTGCGACCTCGACCAGGACCCGGTGGCACTGCGGCGGCGGGTCGGCTACCTGCCCGAGAACGTCCCGCTGTACCCGGAGATGCGGGTCGACGAGTACCTTCGCTTCCGGGCCGACGTCGAGGAGGTCCCTCGAGGGGAGCTGCGCGAGAATCTCGAGTACGTCGTCGAGCGGTGCCTGATCGGCGACGTCCGCCGCCAGGTCATCGGCACCCTGTCGAAGGGCTTTCGGCAGCGGGTCGGGCTCGCCGGCGCCCTGATCCACAAGCCGCCCGTGCTCATCCTCGACGAGCCCACGGTCGGGCTCGACCCCAATCAGATCATCAAGATCCGGGAGCTCATCCGTGAGCTCGGGCGGGAGCACACCGTGGTGCTCTCGACCCACATCCTGCCTGAGGTCGAGCAGATCTGCGAGCGCGTCTTCATCATCGACCGCGGCAGGATCGTCGCCGACGGCGCCCCCGAGGAGCTGCGGACGCGCATGGTGGGCAACCCGGTGGTCCGGGTCACCCTCTCCGGGGCGAGCGACAACGCGGTCACGGACCTCGCCCTGGTCCCCGGCGTGGCCGGGGTGAGCGAGGAGGGCGACGGCCGCTTCCGGATCGAGCACAGCGCCGACGCCGACCCGCGCGAGGCGATCTTCCGCCTCGCCGTCATGCGCGGCTGGGTGCTGCTCGAGCTCGCCCAGGAGAAGGCGACCCTCGAGGACGTGTTCGTCCGCATCACCACCCACGACGCGGCCTCGGCCGACGTCGTCCCCCAGGAGGTGTGATATGGCGTCCGGCGTACGCAAGGTCTCCGCGATCACCCGGCGCGAGCTCGTCGCGTACTTCTCGTCACCGCTCGCCTACATCGTGATGACCGCCTTCCTGCTGATGCAGGGCTACATCTTCTACCTCATCGTGTCGTACCTGAACAACCCGATGACCCAGGCGATGGCGCCCTTGCAGCTGTTCTTCGGCGGGACCATCTTCTTCTGGCTGTTCCTGCTCTTCCTGGTCCCGGTCATCACCATGCGCCTGATCGCCGAGGAGCGCCGCTCGGGCACCATCGAGGTGCTGCTCACCTCGCCGGTCACCGAGGGCCAGGTCATCGTCGGCAAGTTCCTGGCTGCGTTCGCCTTCTACCTGGCGCTGTGGCTGCCGACCCTGATCTACGTGTTCATCCTGCGCCAGCACGCCACCATTGACCTACTGCCGGTCGCTGCGGGCTACGTCGGCGTCGCCGCGCTCGGCGTGCTCTTCCTCGGCGTCGGCACCTTCACCTCGACCCTGACCGACAATCAGCTGATTGCGGCGATCATCGCCTTCGCCGCAATCGTGCTGCTGTTCTCGGTCGGGCTCATCGAGCAGCTCCTGGTGTCGTCGTCGGCGATCAAGGCCGCCCTCGGCCAGATGAACCTGTGGACCCAGATGGACGACTACGCGAAGGGCATCGTCGACACCCGCCACCTCGTCTACGAGCTGTCGGTGGGGATCCTGTTCCTGTTCCTCGCCACCAAGTCGCTCGAAGTCAAGAAGTGGAGGTGAGCGATGCGGAAGCAGGCGATCCGCTTGGGAGCCACCGGCACGGTGGGCGTGATCCTCGCCCTCGCCCTCACCGGCATGATCAACTGGCTCGGCGCGCGCCACTACGTGCGCGGCGACTGGACCCGTTCCAAGGTCTACACCCTGTCGCAGAAGACGCTCGGCATCCTCAAGGGCCTCGACCAGGACGTCAAGGTGATCGTCTTCATGACCCCTGGCAGCCAGCTCTACCCGCAGGTTTCCGAGCTGCTGTCGCGCTATGCGGCCGCTTCCGACAAGATCACGGTCGAGACCATCGACCCCGACCGCGAGCGGCTCAAGACCCAGCAGCTCGCCCAACAGTACGGCATCTCGGCGGCCAACACCGTGGTCTTCTCCGCGGGTGACCGGACCAAGTACGTGACCTCCGACCAGATGGCCGAGATGGACTACTCGGGGATGCAGATGGGTCAGGCGCCGAAGGTCAAGGCCTTCAAGGGCGAGGAGCAGTTCACCGCCGCGATCCTGTCGCTGGTCGCGCCGCGGGTGCCCAAGGTCTACTTCGTGACCGGGCACGGCGAGGCCAGCGTGGCGGGCGGCGGCGGCGCGCAGAGCGGCCGCTCGATCCACACCCTCATCGAGGCCCTGAAGCGGGAGAACATGACCGCCGCCGACACCTCGCTGCTCGGCGGCACGATCCCCGAGGACGCCGACGTGGTGGCGATTCTCGGGCCCACCGCGCCGTACAGCGAGGCCGAGGTCGACCTCCTTCAGGGCTACCTCGCGAAGGGCGGCCGCGTGCTGGTCTGCCTCGACCCGCTCATCGAGCGCGACGGCACCATGGGTACCACGCGGCTCGAGGGGCTGCTCGGGACGTGGGGCGTGAAGGTCAACGACGACCTCGTGGTCGACCCCTCCCGCCGGCTGCCGTTCTTCGACCTTTCGGCGGTCTACCTGCAGGACTTCCGCCCCCACCCGGTGACCACCGGTATGGAGGGCCTCGCGGTGCTCTTCCCGGTCGCCCGCTCGCTGGCGGCGGAGTCGGGCGAAGGCCACCAGGCGACCGACCTCGTCATGACCAGCTCCGACGGCTGGGGCGAGACCGACCTCAAGGCACTGCTCGCCGGCCAGCCGGTCAAGAAGGACGACTCCGACGTCCAGGGACCGGTCGCGGTGGCGGTGGCATCCCAGGGCAGCTCAACTGACGACCAGCCGCCAAAGAACGCGTTCCGGATCGTCGCCTTCGGCGACTCCGACTTCCTCACCGACGCCCAGATCGCCAACGCCGGCAACCAGACCCTGGCGCTCAACGCCTTCAACTGGCTCGCTGCGCGCAACGAGGCCCTCGGCATCGCGCCCCGCGACGTCGAGCAGGTCAACCTGTTCCTCGACGCCGGCCAGATGACGACCATCCTTCTCATCTGCCTGCTCGTCATGCCCGGCGCCGCGATCCTCGCCGGCGTGCTGGTCTGGCGTCGGCGGCGCCACTGAGGGAAGGAGGGTCGCGATGCGCACCGGACGCCTGCTGCTGCTCTCCTTGGTGGTGATCGGCCTCGGCGCCTACATCTGGTTGGTCGAACGCCACGCCCCGACCACCGACGAGGCGCGCGCCGACGCCGAGAAGGTCTTCCGTGGCCTCGACCGCGACGACGTCGTCGGTCTCGACATCACCAACTCCCACGGCAGCTTCTCGCTCGCCAAGAGCGACGGCGGGTGGAAGATCGTGGCGCCCTCCGCCTACCCAGCCGACGAGACGGCGATCTCCTCGCTCCTCGGCTCGCTGGTCAACCTCAAGGCCGAGCGACGATTCAAGGCGGGCGAGGTGAAGCCGGCGGACTACGGCCTCGACAAGCCCTCGATGTCCGTGACCCTGACCGACGCCAAGGGGACGAAGCACGCGCTCGAGGTCGGCGCCGCCGCCGCGCTCGGCTCCAACCGCGCCGTCAGCACCAACGGCTCCGATGTGATGCTGGTGCCCGGCTGGTTCGCCAACGACCTCGACAAGGACCTCAACGGATGGCGCTCGAAGGACGTTGTCGACGTCACCGCGGACGACCTGGCGTCGCTCGAGATCGTCACCGGCGAGGACCGCATCCAGCTCGCCCGCTCGGCCGGCCTGTGGCGGCTGCTGCAGCCGATCGACGACCTCGCCGACCGCGACCACGTCCGCACCTTGGTTTCGAACCTCAATGCAATGCGCGTCCAGGAGTTCCTGCCCGCCGACACCAACCTCGCCGAGCTCGGGCTCGAGCCTCCGCGACGGCGCGTGACGCTGGTCGCGTCGGGCGAGGGTGGCACGGCGACGGTGCTCGAGTTCGGGAACACCCGCACCAAGGGCGGCGCGACCCAGGTCGCCTGCCGTCGTGACGGCAAGGAGCTGTTCTGGGTCGACGACCGCGCCGAGGCGTCGCTCGGCCGCGCACCGGTGCTGTGGCGCTCGACCGTGGTCTACCCCTTCGACAGCTGGGGCGTCTCCAAGCTCTCGCTCACCACGGCCGACGGGACCACAGCCAACCTCGACGGCGCGGACGGAAGGTGGAAGTTCGCCGACGGCGGCGAGGCCGACGCCAGCAACGTGCTCCAGCGCCTCAGCGCTCTCGCCGGGCTCAAGGCCTCCGCCTACGACCTGGTGGCGCCCGGGACTCCGGAGATGGGCCGGGTCGAGCTGACCCTCAAGGAAACCGGGGATGAGTCCGCCTCCGCTCCGATCACCTTCACCTTCTACCGCCCCTTGACCGCCGACGGCAAGGCGCTGGTCAAGGTGAGTGCCCGTTCCGGCCTGATCGGGGTGGACCCGAAGGACGTCCAGTCGATCCTCGGCGATCTTGGCGCCCTCCATCCCGCCACCCCGACGCCGGCCGTCACCCCGACCGCCGTCGCTCCTGTGGTTCCGTCCCCGGCGGCGGCCCCCAAGAGCTGAGATCACCCCGGGTCCGCCCGCTGCACGCCGGGCGGGCCCGGCCGCCTCCCTGTCACGGCGCAAGGCTCACAATCACGCTACAATCACAGCAACCCGCGCCCGGGGGCGAGGGCGATCAGCCAGGGGGTGTGCGTGGAGCCTCGCGAGTGGCGAGAGAAGTTCGACGACCTGAAGCGACGTCGCCCCGATCTCGCCGAGCGTGTCTGTCGCAAGCTCCTCGTCGACATGCAGCGCCAGGGCATGGTCGACTTCAACGCCCTCGACAACGAGCTCGCGGTGGTTCTGCGCCTGGTCGGATCCCGGCAACACCATGGGGACCCCAACCGCCCGCAACCCAAGCTTCCCGGCAACTCCCACCACGTCCTCTACGACCTCGCCCTGAAGTACGCCGAGCGCTACCTCCAGCCCGAGGAGATCAACGCCACCATCCTCCTGACCGAGAAACGGCAGCTCGCCTACGAGGTTTCGCGCCTCGCCGAGGACGCCGACACGCCGCTTGACGAGCTCGGACGCAAGATCCACGAGTTCCTCAACTTCGCCCCGGGTGAGGCGATCGTCCAGCGGGAGGACGTGATCGGCACCCGGGCGGCGCTGGCGCGCCGGCTGCTCACCGACCAGCTCGACTTCATCGCGGTCGCCAAGCGCTTCGTCCGGGTCCGCGACTTCGCCGCGGTGATGGACCACATTCTGCCCACCGAGGGCAACCAGGGGCGGCTCGGGGGCAAGGCCGCGGGCCTTATCCTGGCTCACTCGATCCTCCGCCGGGCGCAGAGCAAGGGCCTGCTCGCGGTCGAGTTCGAGGTCCCGACCTCGTACTACATCCCCTCCAACGGCATCCTCGAGTTCATCGAGTACAACGGGCTCGAGGAGCTGATCAACGTCAAGTACCGGCCGATCGAGGAGGTCCGCGAGGAGCACCCGCTGGTCGAGCGGCTGTTCAAGAGCGGAACCTTCCCTCCGACCGTCCACGACGGCCTTGCGGCGATGCTGGCGAAGATCGACGGCATCCCGCTGGTGGTGCGCTCCTCGAGCCTGCTTGAGGACCGCATCGGCCACGCTTTCTCGGGCAAGTACAAGAGTCTGTTCATCGCCAACCGCGGCAGTCTCGAGCAGCGCCTCGACGAGCTCGAGGACGCCGTTGCCGAGGTCTACGCCTCGATCTTCCACCCCGACCCGATCGAGTACCGGCGCGAGCGCGGTCTGCTCGACTTCCAGGAGCAGATGGGCATCCTGATCCAGGAGGTTGTCGGTGCCGACGTCGGCGGCATGCGCTTCCCGGTCTTCGCCGGGGTCGCCTTCTCTCACTGCGAAATGCGGTGGTCGCCGCGGATCCGGCGGACCGACGGCATGGCGCGGCTGGTGGTGGGCCTCGGCACCCGCGCGGTGGACCGCACCGGCGACGACTACCCGGTTCTGGTCGCCCTCGAGCAGCCCGCGTTGCGGGCGACCCAGCAGCCCGACGAGGTCTACCGCTACTCGCAGCACACAGTCGACGTCGTCGACCTCCACGAGGCCCAGTTCCAGTCGCTCAAGCTGGACGATTTCCTCCAGCGCACCGGCCGCAAGCTGCCGATGCTGCGCCAGGCGTACTCGATTTACCGGGACCGCCAAGTCCTGCCGATCATCGGGATCATGGCCCAGCTCGACCCCAGGGAGATGGTGGTCACCTTCGACGGCCTCTTGAAGGGGAGCTTTCCGCGCGACCTCAAGGCGATCCTCGACACCCTCGAGGAAGGACTCGGCGAACCGGTCGACGTCGAGCTCGCCCACGACGGCGAGAATCTCTACGTCCTCCAGTGCCGAGCCCTATCGCTGGCCTCGGCCGCACAGAGAGTGCCGGTGCCGAGCGGTGTGCCCGACGAGGCGGTCGTGTTCACCGCGAACCGGTACGTCCAGATGGGCCAGGCCCGCAACATCGAGTACGTGGTCCTGGTCGATCCGCGCGACTACGAGGTGCTGCCCACCCCGGAGGCGATGCGGCGGGTGGCGCAGGTGATCGGCATCGTCAACCGCGCCCTGCCCGAGCGCCGCTTCATCCTGATGGGCCCGGGCCGCTGGGGCAGCCGCGGCGACATCCGGCTCGGGGTGCCCGTGACCTACGCCGATATCTGCCACACCCGCGTATTGATCGAGATCGCCCGCAAGAAGGGCTCGTACCTCCCCGACGTCTCGTTCGGGACCCACTTCTTCCAGGACCTCACCGAGTCGGGCATCCTGTACCTGCCGCTGTACCCGGACGAGACCGGGGTGGTGTGGAACGAGGACTTCCTCAACCGATCGCCCAACGCACTCGCCGAGATCGCCCCCCAGTGCGCCGACATGGCCGATGTGGTACGGGTCATCCACGTCCCCGCGGTCGCTCATGGGCGCTCCCTGCAGGTGGTCATGGACGGCGACGCCGACCGCGCGATGGCCTGGGTCGCGCCGCACGCCGAGCCGTAGCCTCCTCCATCTGGCGCCTCCTGCGGCA
>CAZQYU010000021.1:0-23471 GCA_964597585.1 uncultured Thermoanaerobaculia bacterium | reverse complement strand
CTCGTTAGCGACTCGGTAACCGTGTGACCCTTGATGGTCACGTCAGCCCAGGCCGAGGCGGCGGCGGTCGCGCAGAGCGCGAACCAGATGGTGATCCAACGGTGCATCGGCTTCTCCTCGCTCTCCGCGCCATGTAGAACGAGCGTAGCGAGGAGCCGTAGAACCGTGGGCACCTCTCGGCTAGGCGCGGATCAGGTATTGATTCCGATTCTCGCGGAGAAAGCCTATCACAGGAGTGGCTGATGAGATCAGAGGATCTCGTGTTGCTGGATGATCCGGGCTAGGGCATTCCTTCCGGGTAGGTTTCCACCCCGCTGGCGCGCAGCGTGCCGGCGATAGTCGTGATCAGAGATCTCCAGACGTAGTCTTGGGCATCCACCAACCCCATTCCGTGGGCGAGTCCCCCTTTCCACGATGTGCGCACCGGGCAGCTCAAGCGCACGGGATCGTAGTCGAGGGGACCGCAGTCCCCGATCATGAATGCGGTGGAAAGGTCCTGGTGGTCCGACCCCGAGGCTCCCGCTGCACCGTCCGCGTCGCCTCTGCGGTCTCTCACTCCATTTGGGGTCTCGCGCCCGAGGGCGGTGCGATCGCCGGGACCGTCCGGGGATCCTGGGAGAGCCGGTCGACAACGGAGCCGTACACCACCAGCGGACCGTTGACCTCGACCGGCACGGACACCGTCTCCGGCTCGCGACAGTCGGAGAACGGAGAGTCATGCGGTTGCAGCCGGTACTGGCGCCAGGACCGGGGCGGGATATCGATCCGCTCGCCGAAAGGAACTTCTTTGCCGTCGACGATCACTCCGGCGGGATCATCGGCTTCGCCGACGCGCACCCATCCCCACTCGTCGCCGTAGTTGGCGATGCCGAGGTAGGACTCGAAGGCCGGCGCCACGGTGCAGGTGTTCCGGTGCCAGATCAGCGGCCACAAGGAGACGACCCTCCCGTCGGATGGCTGCTGTGGCACGGGGAACACGGGGATGTCCTGTCCGAGACCCTGGATGGGCATCCCGGGCTTCTGATCGGGGAAGAGCACCTGGCGGTGGTTCAGCATGCGGCCGCGGAGCTGGATGGTCCCGTCCACCCGCAGCAGCAGCGCGCCCACGAAGGAGCTCGCACACAACCTCAGGCCAGGGGAAAGGACAGTGGGAGTGCCAGGCGACAGGGTCCATGCCGGTTCAAAGCAGGGCGCAAAGGTCTGTAGGGGCTCGATCGCTCCCGGAAGGAGCTCGATGACCTCGATCCGGCCGGGTTCCTCGCCGGTGTTGAGGGCGTACAGCTCTGAGCTCCACAGGTTCTCTCCGTGTCCGGGGAGATTGAAGGCAACGACCGGCACCAGGTAGCTGATCGGTTCAAGGGCGAGCGCGGGTGCTGCCATGGCAATGAGCACAGCAAGCAAGACGGTGGCGTATCGCATGACGATCTCCCAGTCCTTCCGCGGTGGCGGCTGAAGCGCGACGTCTCCAAGCCGTACGGTTGTGTTCTCTGTCGGGTTTCAGGCTACAGCATCGACGCTGATCTCGGAGACCGCGCAGATGGCTGAGACGGTCACCGCGACACTGCGGGGTCATCCCCGCGGTTCAGATCGGCACCGCAAGCCTGCCACGCTCGACGCCGGTCGCGGCAGCAACAGGGTCAGAACTCCGGGCGATGGGTCCTGCCGGTGGCGGTGCGATAGGCGACCTCGGCGGCGACCGCCAGGGCGACCATCCCGACCAGGATCCAGAGCTGGGAGGGCGCCACCTGGAGGCGCTGCCAGACAAGGGCCCCCAGTGCTCCCAGGCAGGCGATCGCTCCAAGAACGGAGAGCCACCCCCGGCTCTCGGTCCGCTCGCGCAGCCGGAAGTTGGCAGTGTTGACCGCCGCAAACACGAGCAGGAAGCCGGCACTGCCCATCGTCGAGATGCTGGACAGGTCGAACAGGTTGGCCATCAGCACCGAGGCGGCGGCGGTCAGGAGCAGGCCCTCGAGCGGCTTCCGCCACATCTTCCGTTCCAGGATCTCGGGCAGCTCGCCGTCCTTGGCAATGACGTAGCTGACCCGCGCGGCGCCGTAGAGGGTGGCGTTGATCGCCGAGCCGGTGGAGAGCACCGCGGCGAGGGCGATGAGGGTGAACCCGGCGGCGCCGAGGAAGGGCTTTGCGGCCTCGGCGAGGGCATAGTCCTCGGCAGCGACGATCGTGTCGACCGGCAGATTGATCACGGTCACGGCCGAGACCAGGACGTAGAGCACGATGACGAAGATGACGGCAGTGAAGTACGCCTTGGGCAGGGTGCGTTGTGGCTGACGAACGTCACCCGCGGCGTTGGCGATCAGCTCGAAGCCCTCGTAGGCGAGAAAGATGATCATGCCGCCGGCGACCAGCTCCGGCAGCCCCGACCAGGCCGCGGGTGCCGCGCGGTGCCAGTCGCCACCCCACAGTCCGACGCAGACGAAGAGCATCAGGATCGCCAGCTTGAGGCCGACGATCCACTCCTCGGCGCCGCCGACCGCCTTGGACCCGATCGCGTTGAGCACGGTCAGGAGCAGGATCGACGCGGTGATCAAGACGTGGCGAGAGATCGGACCGCCGCCGCCCGGGACGAGGCTGGCGCCGTAGCTGCCGAAGGCGTGGGCATAGAGCGCGAGCATGACCACGTAGCTGATCCACAGCAGGATATTGAGGGCCCCTGTGACGATGCCGACGCCGAACCCCTGATTGAGGAACTCGACCGTACCGCCCTGGCTGGGAAAGGTCACCGATAGACGGGTGTAGGAGTACGCGGTCAGCAGGGCGACGATGCCGGCGAGGAAGAACGCGACCGGCGTCCCCCCCCGCGCGAGCTGCACCGCGAGCCCGAGGACCGCGAAGATCCCGCCCCCGACCATGCCTCCGATCCCGATCGCGACGAGGGCGAGGAACCCCATCGATCCTTGCTTGGTGTCCGCCATTTCGCGACCTCCTCCTCAGGCGATGGTAGCTGGTTTGGGAGAGGGTACGGCGTGAAGAGGGAACGAAGGTGAGGAGGTCGGTTGGGTCGATGCAGCGGCGGAGCCGGCCTGGACTGGTGATGGAAGCCCCGAGGCCTGAGGGCCAAAGCGAGGTGCTACCCTCGGGCGATGTTCGTTCGGCTGCTGCTGCTGTTCACCGTGGTTCCGATCGTGGAGCTCGTGCTGCTGGTCGAGATCGGGCGCTACGTCGGCCTGCTCCCGACCCTGGCCATCGTGCTGCTGACCGGAGCCCTCGGCGCCTCGCTCGCGCGGTGGCAGGGGCTGGCCACCCTGCAGAGAGTGCAGCGGGAGATGGCGGAGGGGCGGGTGCCGGCCGGCGCCCTGATGGACGGTCTGCTGATCCTGCTCGCCGGGGCGCTGCTGATCACCCCGGGGCTGCTGACCGACGCAACCGGGTTCCTGCTGCTCATTCCACCGGTCCGGGCCGCCCTACAGGGGTTCGTCACGCGGGCCATCCGCCGGCGGATGCAGGCCCAGGGCACTCCGGGCGGCGTCGTCCTCGACACGAGCTGGTCCGCGGACGACGATCCGGGCAGCGACCCCCGTTGACCGCGACGGCCGAACGTTTCCTCTGGAGCTACTCCGCGGAGAGGAACACCGCGTCTCCCGAAACGTTGTCGATCACCGACGCGTACGCGAAGAAGAGCGCGCCGGGCGTCGCGCTGGTGACGGTCGCGCAGCCGTCCGCCACCAGGCTCAATGTCACCTGCGTGAAGACCCGGCTCAGCTGAGTTGACTCGTAGCGGGACTGGAACACAAGCCGTCGTCCGTCGGTTCTCGCCCGCAGGAGACACAACCATGGCGCATCATTCGATTCTGGGCGGCAGTCTTGTGCTGGCCGGGTTGCTCGTCGCCCCCGCATGGGCTGGCGACGGCGGTGAGCGCATCCTGCGCAAGGAGATCACCATCAGGGCGTCGCTCGCCCGCGTCTGGCACGCGTGGACCACTGCGGACGGGCTCGCCCCGGTGTCGGCGAAGTCCAACGTGGAGCTCCGGGTGGGCGGGCCCTACGAGTGGTTCCTGAGCGGCGAGCCTGACGAGAACGGGCTCGTCGGTGGGCAGGGCAGCAAGGTGCTGGCCTTCCTGCCCCAGGAGGTGCTTGCCTTCGACTGGACCTTCCCGCCGTCGGTTCCGACGCTGCGGGCCGCCCGCGCCAAGACCCAGGTCATCGTCCAGTTTGACCAGCCGGCAGAGGGCGTGGTGCGGGTGCGCTTCGCCCAGCTCGGCTGGCAGAACGGCGAGGACTGGGACCGGGGCTACGCCTACTTCGACAAGGCGTGGGACTGGGTGCTCGCCGAGATGAAGAAGAACCTCGAACGCTGATCGCTCCTCGAGCTTCTGGTCGTCAGCGAGATCCCGAGTCGGTGGACCCATCGAGCATGCCGAGCTCGAACATCAGGAAGGCGTCGACGTGGGTGGTGGTCGCGATGCGCTCCTCGAGGCCGGTGTCGAGGCCGTGGCCGCCGCTGTAGTCCACCCGTAGCAGCACCGGCTCGCCCGAGGCGCTGTCGGCCTGGAGCGCCGCGGCCAGCTTGCGCGAGTTCATGGGGTCGACGCGGGGGTCGTTGGCGCCGGCGGTGAGCAGCACTGCCGGGTAGGCCACGTCGGGTCTGACGTGTTGGTACGGCGAGTAGGCGAGAAGCGCTCGGAACTGCCTCTCGTCGGTGATGCTGCCGTACTCGGGCACATTGAACTGGCCGTTCGGGGTGAGCTCGTTGCGCAGCATGTCGTAGACGCCGACCATGGAGACGACAGCCCGCTGCATCCGGGGGTGCTGGGTGATCATCGCGCCCATCAGGATGCCGCCGTTGGAGCCCCCGATGATGCCGAGGCGCTCGGGCCGCGTGTAATGGTTGTCGATCAGCCACTGCAAGACCGCCGCGAAGTCATCGAAGGTGTTCTGCTTGTGGACGCCGCTGCCGGCGCGGTGCCATGCCTCGCCGAACTCGCCCCCGCCGCGCACGCCGGCTTCGACGAAGACGCCGCCATGGTCGAACCAGACCCGTAGCGCCGGGTCGAAACGGGGGGTCATCGAGATCCCGTAGCCGCCGTAGGCCGTCGCGCGGACCGGGTTGGTGCCGTCCAGTGACGTGCCGCGCGGCATGACCACCACGAAGGGGACCTCTGTGCCGTCCACCGACGTGACGGTGTGGCGCTCGACCTTGACGTCGTCGAAGCTCACCGGCGAGTCCGTGCGCATCGCGGTTCCGTCCGTCCGGTGGGTACCTGGATCGTAGAGGTACCACGAAGCCGGATCGGTGTAGCTCCTGCGTCGGAAGAGCACGCCGCCACCGTCGAGCAGGTGCAGCCCGTCGACGGTGGACACGGCCGGGACCGTGGGGCCGGCGACCGGCCGCCCGGACGGCAGCTCGAAGGTCCGCAGCTCGACCGGGCCGCCGACCTGATAGGTGGCGTAGAGGCGGTCCGCGGTCGGGATGAAGGTGTTGCCCGAGTAGAAGTCCCACTGCAGCGAGCCGTCCTGCTCGGGCACGGCCACCCTCGCCTCGGCCAGTGCCCGGGCGCCCTTCGGGAGGCGGAGGATTCTCCCCATCGGGGCGTCCGAGAGCGAGATCAGGTAGAGCGAGCCGTCGGGTCCGAACTCGGCCCCGGTGATCTGGTCGTCGTAGCTCGTCAGCTGTGCCCAGCTGCCGTCGGGGCTGCGCATGAAGTGCTGGAAGCGGCCGCTGTCGCCGTCCTGGACCACGGCGAGGAGACGGCCCGTGACGCGGTCGGGCACCATGATGATCTCGGCGATGCGCGGGAAGCCCGTGCCGAGCTCGTACCGGTCCTCGGCCACCGGCGTGCCGAGGCGGTGGAACCAGATCTGCTGGAAGAAGTCGAGATCGGCGCCTCCGCGTTCGCCCGCTCGTGGGTAGCGCGTGTAGAAGAGGCCGGATCCATCGCGCGTCCATTGGGCGTCGCCGCCGGCGGTGCCGTTTTGAACCCTGGGAACCACCTCGAACCGTTCCTCGCCGGTGGCGACGTCGAAGATGTGGAGGTCGCCGGCCTCGGTCCCGGCCTTGGACAGGCTCACCGCCACGAGCCTACCGTCTGGTGAGGGTCGGTACCAGTCGATGGCGGTGTGGCCGCCGGGGTCGAGCTGGTTCGGGTCAACCACCACCCGCGCGTGATCCACCGCGTCTGGTCCGCTCGCCACGACGAGGAAGGGCTGCTGCTTGGGCGGTTCGGTCCTCAGCACGAAGAGCAGGTCGCCGATTTGAGTCGGAGCGGACCATCTCACGGTTTTCGCCGAGAGGATGTCGCGGACGCGCTGCTCGAGCTCTGGTTCGCCGGGGATGTTGCCGAGGAAGGCGCGCGCGACGTCGTTCTGCTGCCGCATCCAGTCCTGGACCGCGGGGTTGCTACCGTCCTCGAGCCAGCGATAGGGGTCCGTCACCGCGGCGCCGAAGTAGCTGTCGGTGACGGGCTCGACGGGGGTCGGCGGGAGCTCGGTGCGGAGCCGCTTCCAGGCGGCCTCCGGGGTCTGCGGCTGAACGGCCGACGATGGTCCGAGAGCCGACCCTCCACATCCCACCATGACGATGATCCCGAGCCACAGCGCAGTTCGCATGTCTGTCTCCTCAGCAGCCGGAGCCGGGTCGTTGTTCCGTTTGCGGGGAATCGGGCCCCCGACCGTCCCGGTCTCGCGTCGTGCCCCATACGAAGGGCGGAATACCCAGCACAGCCTCCACCCGCGCCGCCTCCCGGCGCCGCAGGCCGCGACCGGCGACTACCAGGACGATCCGGTGGACATCCAGAGGTCGCCCATCTTCTGCATCGTGACCGTGCCGTGGGTCTTCTCGCCGTCTACCATGCCCTCAACCTCGAGCATGGCGGTCTGGCCGTCCGAGGAGCCGCCCAGGATCTTCACTGACGTCGGCGTCATGGCGGCGATCATCTCGAGCGTGTCCTTCGCGTCGTCGTCCTCGAGGGGGCCAACCATGTCCGGAGGCACGAGCTTCTTGACCTGGGCGAGGTCCCCGGAGTGCACCGCGGCGACCCATGCCAGGTAGGCCTTTCCCGGCTCGCCACCACCGGGCGGGAGGGCGTCGCCGATCGGGGAGTGGGGGTCCGACACGGGCGCGCTGAAGGTGAAGTCGTACTGGATCGTGTCGTCGAAGAACTTCATCGGCTGAGGCAGATAGAGTCGCCCCGAAAACGTCTCCGGGCCGCTGACGTCGAGGGCGATCGTCGGATAGGTGCCGCCGGAGATGTTGCCGGGAGTGTCGGCGGAGAGCTTGATGTCCTGCGAGTAGACCTCGAGCCGAGGCTGCTCGGAGAACTCGGCGGTCCAGGTGATCCCCACCTCGACGTAAGCGGCGTCGGTGACAAACTTGCCGAGCTTCTGCACCTCGATCGGATGCTGGACGAAGAGGATCTTCCAGGTCGGGTCGGCGTCGTTGTAGAAGCCCTTGTCCAGAGCCCAGACGTAGACGTACGGCAGCTCGACGGTGGTGCCGTTTGCCTTCAGGACTCCGCTCACGGAAGCCTGCTCGTCGGCGTCGGTCGTGGACGGCAGTATCGCAACCAGACCCAGACAGGCGACGATGCACCACGAGCACACAAGACAACGAACACGCATACCGCCTCCTCTGGTTGGGCCGTCCTCCTCCTCGGGATCCGGCCGGTTCAGTTCTCGCAGGTCCTGGCGGGAAGTATAGGCCAAAGGGGGACACCAACCCGAAGTCCCGCGCATCGACGAGCTCGGCATGTTGTTCAGTCGCCCTGCCGGGGCCAGCTCGCTGACAGCCCGACGCCGGCGACGAGTGCCGAGGCATCGCCGTAGAGCTCGACGGCGTCCGGGACATCCAGGCGCGGCGCGGACCGCGCGTTCTCGACGCTACTCGACCGAGCGCTCCACCCACACCGAGAGCAGCTCGGCGGTGGTCGCGACCGCAGCGGCCATCCACTCCAGCGAGACCCACTCCTGGACCGAGTGGAAGTTCTGGCCGCCGGCCCAGATGTTCGGGGTCAGCAGGCCCATGTACGAAAGTCGTGCGCCGTCGGTGCCGCCGCGGATGGCGCGCCGCAAAGGTTCGATGCCCTGGCGCTTGATCGCCTCGACCGCATACTCGAGGACCTTGGGGTCCTCGCCGATCTTGTAGGCCATGTTGCGGTACGACTCGGTAATCGTGATCGTCACCTTGGCTTTGGGGAAGCGCGCGCCGACCGCGGCAACGACGGACCTGAGGGCGTCCTCGCGAGCGTGCAGCTCGTCGACGGTGAAGGCACGCACGAGCAGCTTGAGCTCGGCGCGGGTGACATCGCCCGTGGCGGTGTAGGGGTGCAGGTAGGCCTGGCGGTCCTCGGTGGCCTCTGGAAGGAAGCTCTCGTCGAGGCCATCGATGATTGCGGCCACGACCCTCAGCGCGTTGACCAGCTTGTCCTTGGCGTAGCCGGGGTGGACGTCGTGGCCCTCGACGACCACGACCGCGGTGTCGGCGCAGAAGGTCTCGTCCTCGATCTCGCCGAGGTCGGAGCCGTCCAGGGTGTAGGCGTAGTTGGCGCCGAAGGCAGCGACGTCGAAGTGTTCGGTGCCGCGCCCGATCTCCTCGTCGGTGGTGAAGGCGATCCGGATCGGGCCGTGGAGATGCTCGGGATGGTCGGCGAGCCACGCCACCAGGGTCATGATCTCGGCAACCCCGCTCTTGTCGTCGGCACCGAGCAGCGTCGTGCCGTCGGAGGTCACCAGAGTGTGGCCCGCGCAGCGCGGGAGGTTGGGGTTGTCGGCGGCGCGGATGACCTGAGCGGGGTCACCAGGGAGGCGAATGTCGCTTCCGTCGTAGCTCTCGATGACCTGGGGTTTGACGCCTGTCCCGAGGGTGGCGAAGTAGGTGTCGACGTGGGCGAGCAGCCCGATGGTCGGGACTCTGCCAGCCGCAGGGTGTCCCTGAGGGAGGTTCCCGGGAATGGTGGCGAAGACGTAGCCCCATTCGTTCATGTGGGCGTCGTGACAGCCGAGCGCGAGGAGCTCCTGGACCAGGATGCGTGCGAGGTCCTTCTGCTTCTCGGTCGAAGGGCTGGAGGTCGAGTTCTCGTCGGACTGTGTGTCGATCTGGACGTAACGCAGGAACCGCTCGAGAAGCTGGCGGCTGTGGTTCGCTTCGATGGTGACGGGCATGGTGATCCTCCCTCGGTCGTCGTTCGGACCGATAGTCTACCGAATCCCGCCGGGGGGAGCGCCCGCGAGAGGCTCCGGTGCTTCGCGCGACGGGATTCGGTGTGGATTCTCGGAGCTGGTCAACGGCGCTCCCGGGGAGGCCGAACACGTCTTCAGCGGGGACGGCGGTCATGCGACGGGTTATATAAGAAAGCATCTCATTCCGATCTGAGACACGTCCGCGTGAGCCTTTTCGGTGGTAAGGTGAGGTCGATTCACGGGCGCCGTCCGGCGCCGACATGCTGGAGGGAGCGGGCATGACCCTCATCTACCTGTTCATCTTCGGATCGGTCGTCATCGCCGGCCTGACTGCGGTTTACGGGCTGGTGTGGGCAGTCCGGGACGGCCAGATGCGGAGGTTCTCCGCGGGTGCGATGAGCATCTTCGACGACGAGGAGCCGGTCGGGCGGATGACGGACGCATTTCCCGGTGAAGGCAACGCGTCGGGCGTGGGCGTCGGGAGGGAGCCGTGAGCTCGACGGGTGCAGCGGTTTCCGGGACCGACCGTGCGGTCCTCGAGCGTGTCGGCTGGCGGGGCGACGTCGACGGCTCGTGCCAGGTTCCGGTCGGGCTGTTCTTCGTCAGCGCCATCGCCTGGCTCATGGTCGGCACCGTGCTCGCGCTGCTGGCGTCGCTCAAGATGCACGTACCGGGTTTCCTGGACGGGACCGACTGGCTGACCTTCGGGCGAGTCCGACCCGCCCACCTCAACACCATGATCTACGGCTGGGGCTCGATGGCCGGGGTCGGTGTGATGCTGTGGCTCGAGGCGCGGTTGTGCCGGGTGCGGCTGCCCCTCCAACTCCTGCTGGTGGTCGGCGTAGTGCTGTGGAACGTGGGTGTCGCAGGCGGCACCATCGGCATTCTCACCGGTGCCCAGACCGGGGTCGAGTGGCTCGAGTTTCCGTACCCGTGGTCGTTCCTCTTCGCGGGGGTGTTCGCGGTGGTGATGGCAGCCTCGCTGATGATGTTCTCAGGTCGGCGCGAGGGCCACATCTACGTCTCTCAGTGGTACCTGTTCGGCGCGGTGCTGTGGTTCCCGTTCCTGTACGTGATGGCCAACGCCCTGATCCACGGGAATCTCGCCACAGGCGTGGTGCAGGCCTCGGCCAACTGGTGGTTCGCGCACAACGTTCTCGGGCTGTGGTTCACGCCGATCGGGCTCGCTGCGGTCTACTACCTGCTGCCCAAGGTCCTCGGCCGGCCGATCCACAGCTACTACCTGTCGCTGCTCGGGTTCTGGACGCTGGCCCTGTTCTACAACTGGGCCGGAACCCACCACCTGATCGGTGGTCCGCTGCCGGCGTGGCTGATCACGGTCGGGGTGGTCGGTAGCCTGATGATGTTCATCCCGGTGACAACGGTGGCGATCAACCACCACCTGACCACCGTCGGTCACTTCTCCAGGCTCAGGGTCAGTCCGACCCTGCGCTTCGTGGTCTTCGGTGCGATGAGCTACACGGTGGTGAGCTTTCAGGGCTCGTTGCAGTCGCTGCGCTCGGTCAACGAGGTCAACCACTTCACCCACTACACGATCGCGCACGCGCACCTCGGTGTGTACTCGTTCTTCACCATGGTGATGTTCGGCGCGATCTACTACATCGCGCCGCGGCTGACCGGGCGTGAGTGGGCCTCCGCACGGCTGATCAAGGTCCACTTCTGGGGCACCGCGACAGGGATGGCGATCTACTGGATCGGCCTCACCTGGGGCGGGTGGATCCAGGGCCTCAAGATGGACGACCCCGACGTGCCGTTCCTCGACATCGTGCGCTACACGGTGCCGTTCCTCGCGTCGCGGACGGCCGCCGGTGTGTTGATGACGATCGGCCATATCGCGTTCGCCGTGCTCGCCTGGAAGATGTTCGCCGGCTCGGGCGTCCGGCTGGTTGGGCCGACCCTGTTCACGAGCCGTCGCCCGGCCGCGATCCCCGGAGGTGAGGTATGAACCGCGCGGTCTTCCTCTACGTCGGGGTGCTCGCGGTGGTGCTGGCCTCGTTTTCCGGCCTGGTATCGCTGCCACAGCTCCAGCTGGGCACGATCCAGCCGCTGGTCGACGCCAACGGCAATCAGTACCCGGCGCCGCCGACCGGGCTGGTCGCCGAGGGCCGCTCGGTCTATATCTCGCTCGGCTGCATCTACTGCCACAGTCAGCAGGTGCGCCCGCCGGGCTTCGGCGCCGACATCGAGCGCGGTTGGGGCACGCGCCGGACCGTTGCTCGCGACCACATCTGGGACGCGCCGCCCCTGCTCGGTACCATGCGCACCGGCCCGGACCTCGCCAACATCGGCGTCCGCCAGCCGAGCGACAACTGGCACCTGCTGCACCTGTACAACCCTGTGATGACCTCGCCGGGCTCGATCATGCCGCCGATGCCGTTCCTGTTCGACGAGCGTCCGGTCGAGGTGCAGGTGCCATATGACGCACTGGCCTTTCCCCCCGAGTGGAGCACCCCAGGGCGGGTGGTGATCCCCACCCGTCGTGCGAAGGCTCTGGTCGCGTACCTCAAGAGCATGGACAAGAGCCACCCGGTTCCGGAGGTGGTGCCATGAGCACGCCGAATGGACCCGGGGACGGAGGCTTGACCCGCCGCGAGTCCGACGCAACCGAGGTCGTCGACCTTCACGAGCCGATCTATCGCGAGATGGCGGAGCCCAAGGACGGTTACGAGCCGCCGCCGACCTGGCTGCTGTTCTTCTGCCTTGCCCTGATGGGTTTCGGGGGCTGGTACCTGGGCACGTACTCAGCCGGCTTCGATCCATCGGTGTACAACGAGTCGTCCTCGGCGCGGCCCGCCGCAGCGGCGGCAACACCGACCCCTGTCAATCCGATGGTGCTCGGCAAGCGGGTGTTCAACAACTGCATGGCCTGCCACCAGGCCGACGGCCGGGGCGTGCCCGGGAACTATCCGCCGCTCGACGGCTCCGGCTGGGCTCAAGGGCGCCCGGATGTGCTCGCCGCACTGGTCCTGCACGGGCTCGAGGGTCCGATCACGGTCGAAGGGCAGACCTTCAATCAGGTGATGCCGAAGTGGAGCCATCTCAGCGATGAGCAGCTCGCCGCGGTACTGACCTACGTGCGGGGGTCGTGGTCGAACTCGGCTCCGCCGGTGACGCCGGAGCTGGTTGCGGCCATGCGGGATCGGACTGCCGACCGCACCGGCTCGTGGACCGTGGCGGAGCTCACCAGCCTGCGCGATTCAACCGAGCCGCCGAGGCTCCAGACGGCCGCAGCTGCGGCCGTGGACGCCGGCGCTGCGAGCGCGGCTCCTGCGGCGCCCGCGACGGCGCCGAGCACACGTGAGTGAGGCGTCCTGTGACCTCGAGCTCGGCTGTGGCTGCGGCCCCGCCGAGCCCTTCGACGTGGGCCGCTGGTGGCGGGTCGGGGTCGGCCTCCTGATCGCCGCCAACGCGATGACGATCAGCTTGGCCCTGCACGCTTCAGAGGTCACGGCAGGCGAACGGCGCGGAGTCAATACTGCCCTTGGTGCGCTTGCGCTCATCTCCCTACTTCTGCTCGGTTGGCCGCTGGCGCGGGGCGCATGGCTCGCGTTGCGACGCCGGCGGGTCGCTATGGAGGGGCTGTTCCTGATCGGTGTGGCCGGGGCCTTCACGGGGTCGGTCCTGGGGGCGGTCACCGGCGTGGGGGAGACCTACTTCGAGACGGTGTGCATTCTGCTCGCGGTCTACGCCTTCGGCCAGCAGCTCGCGGCCGGCGCCGAGCGGAAGGCGCTTCGGGCAGCCCTCGAGTGGGCGCCCGGGCAGACCGAGTGCACGGTGCTCGGCGAGTACGACGAGCCGCGTCGGATCGCGGTTGCCGAGCTGCGTGCCGGACAGGTGGTCGTGGTCGAGCCGGGCGAGACCATCGCTGCCGACGGCGTGGTCGTCGCGGGTGAGGCCTTTGTCCGTGAGGCCGAGATGACCGGCGAGCTGCAGGCGGCCGTCCGGCGGGTGGGAGACCTCGTGTGGGCCGGCACGCACGCGGTCGACGCGCTGCTCCGCGTCCGAGCCACCGCCGATGGTGGAGACCGGCGCATCGACCACATCGTCGATGCGGTGGAGCGCGCTCGGACGGTACCGTCCTCGCTGCAGAGCCAGGCCGACCGCGCGGTGTCGTGGCTGCTGCCGGCTGCGGTCACGATCGCGGTCGCGGCCGGTCTCGCCTGGAACGCGGCGGCCGGCTGGCGGGTCGGTCTCTTCAACGCGATGGCGGTGCTGCTGGTCGCGTGCCCGTGTGCGTTCGGGCTCGCGACTCCGCTCGCGGTGTGGACCGCGGTCGGGCGCCTCGCCGCCCGAGGGCTGGTCCTGCGCGGGGGCGACGGCCTTGAACGCCTCGCGAGGGTGGACACAGTGGTTTTCGACAAGACCGGCACCCTCACCGAGCCCCGGGCCGGCCTGCTCGACGTTGTCGTGGCTGCAGCCGACCCCGAGGAGGTCCGCGCCATGGTCGCGGCCGTCGAGCGTGCCGGTCGGCACCCGGTCGCGGCGGCCCTGGCCGGGATCGCGGAACCCGGCTTGCTGCGGATCGAGGGGCTCAGGGTGCTTCCTGCCACCGGTGTCGAAGCGTGGGTGGTGCGGGGCGACGGCGGTGCGCCGGTCCGGGTCACGATCGGAGCCGCAGATCGGCTCGATGTCGACGATACCCCCCAGTGGCGCGAGCTCTCCGCGCGCCTGCGCCCGGCGCCGTGGGCACGCCAGGTGGTCGCGCTCGCCGATGGGCTGCCGGTGCTCGCGGCGACGGTAGACGAGCGGCTGCGTTCGAGCTGGCCGGAGAGCCTCGCCCGCCTCAGGGCGCTCGGCCTCGGGACGCTCGTCCTGACCGGGGACCGCGCCGAACGTGCGGCGGCCACCGGGGCGGATAGGGTTCTCTCTGGGCTGACGCCCGAGGCAAAGGTCGCGGAGGTGAACCAACGTCGGGCCGGAGGAGGCACGCTGCTCTACGTGGGAGACGGCGTCAACGATGCAGCCGCAATGGCGGCGAGCGACGTCAGCATCGGCGTCGCCTCCGGGGCCGAGCTCGCGGCGGAGGTCGCCGATGCGACCTGGTTCGGGGACGACCTTCGAGTGCTGCCGTGGGCGCTCGAGCTCGCGCGTACAGCGGTGCACGGGATCCGCTCGAACCTGTGGATCGCTGCGGGCTACAACCTGGTCGGGGTCGGCCTCGCGGTGGCAGGTCTTCTCCATCCGGTGACCGCGTCACTGTTGATGACCTGCTCGAGCCTCGTGGTCACCTGGCGCGCCACGGCCGGGCTCCAGGCGGAGCAGGACGAGGCGGAACGGGCGGCCCTGGCGACGGCGGTCGCGAGCGAAGGAGCTGCGGCATGAGGGGATGTTCAGATGCGACGTGATTCCTTCATTGGTTCGGTGCTCGGCGCTGCGGTGCTCCTCCAGGGTATCGGCGTGGCGCTGCTTGCTCGGTTGACAAGCGGTGAGGCGGTGCAGGTACTGGTCGTCAGTGCGGCACTCGGCCTGCTGACCCTGCAGGCGTGGCGGGTGCGGATGCGGCTGAACCACCGCATCGACATGCTGTTGGTGATGGGGGCGCTCGGAGGCCTCGGCATGCTTGCAGGATGGTGGGTCGATCTCGGATTCCAGGCGCCGCCCGCACAGGCGTCGTTCCATGCCGCGATGGGTCACCCGAGCCACGCCGGGATGAAGCCTGGGATGACTCCGGCTGGCGGCCAAATTGATCCTCACGCAGACCATGGGATGCAGATGGCGGACCCCCCCGCAGCGGGCTCGGCGACGCACCCAGACGGTCACGCGGTCGCGCCCGAGCACCACGGAATGACCGCGAGTGCGGCACCTGCGGCTGGACCGTTCGCGATGGTGTTCACGTGGATGACCGGATTGATGCTGGCGTTCGCGATTCCGGCGGGGGTGGTGCTCACCCGCTGTGCGCGGCTGGCACGGACCGGATGGCGCCGATGGGTGTCGACTCATCTGATGGGCAACGTCATGATGGTCGCCGGGATGATCATCGTCGGCCACCGGCTCGGTCCCGCGTTGGGTGCGTTCACCGGGTCGAACGTGCTCGGAGCCGACCTCGCGATGCTGCTCGGGATGCTGATCGGCATGGAGGCGGGGATGTTCCTCGGCGAATCGGCGCTGGGCCTGGCGCCCTGGCGGGAGTGGCGGTGGCGCGAGGATTGGGACGCAACCCTGGCCGCGGCGGCCCGCCGCGGTCCGGTGTGAAACGGAACCGATTCGATCACCCCCCGTCGCGGATTGTGCGTGCGGCGTGCCTCCAGAGACCGGGCCGTTGTACGCGGTGGGTGCTGTTGGCCTGACGATCGGAGGAGCGTCATGAAGGTCGTGCTCATCACCGGATGCTCGAGCGGCATCGGACTCGCCACCGCCGCCCACCTCGCCCATCGGGGTTTCCGGGTCTTCGCCAGCGCTCGCCAGCCGGAGCGCTCGCCGGGCCTCGAGCAACTACGGTCCGAGGGCCTGCCGCTCGCGGGGGTCCTGACCCTTGACGTGACCGATCCCGACTCGGTCCGGGCGGCGGTGGAACGCTCGCTCGAGCAGGAGGGACGGCTCGACGCGCTGGTCAACAACGCCGGGATCGGCGGCAGCGGCCCGGTCGAAGAGCTCGATCTGGACGATGCCCGGCTGGTGATGGAGACCAACTACCTTGGTGCGGTGCGGATGATCCAGGCGGTGCTGCCTGAGATGCGGCGCCGTGGCAGCGGTGCGATCGTCAACGTGTCGTCAATGGCCGGACGTGTAGCCCTGGCGGCGTTCGGACCGTACGCGGCCTCAAAGGCGGCGCTGGAGAGTCTGAGCGAATGCCTGGCCCAGGAGGTCGCCGGCTTCGGCATCCGGGTCGCCGTCGTCGAGCCAGGTGTTATCGCGACGCCGATCTTCGCCAAGGGCTCGCGCGTGATGGAGGAGGGATCGGCCTACCCTGCTGCGCGCAGGAGGCTGCGCGCGCTGTTCCGAACGCAGCTGCGCTGCCAGCGACCGCCCGAGCTGGTTGCCGAGGTCATCGAGCACGCGATCCTCACTGACAGCCCCAAGCTTCGCTACCTCGTCGGCGGCGAGGCCGAAGCGCTGGTCGGCGGCCGCAGTCGCGTGAGCGACGAGGAATGGGTCGCACTCGGTGGGATCGAGGATGACGACGCGTTCTTCGACGCGGCGGCACGACTGTTCGGCGAGGACCTCTTCAGGACCGATCAAGGGTGAGACCGAGCGCGTGAAACAGTCGGCGGTCCTCGAGTCGGTGGGTGTCGCAATGATGTGCGGAGAAGCTGGCGGCTGATGCCAGATCCTGGATTCGGGCCCCACATTCGCTGTCCTCACAGTCCTCGGGACCCCGGCTTCGAGTGCGTCCCACGTGACGCGGCAGGCAGGGCGCGCTAGGCTAGTGGAGAAGCAGATTGCGCTGCTGGAGCGCAAGGGAGTGCGTATGAAGGGTCGTAGCGGCTTGATCGTGCTCCTCGTGGCGGCTGGAGTCGTGGGTGCGGTCCTCGCGCTCCGTCCTCGCCGGCCGAGGGTTGCGGGAATGGGTGCCTATGTCGGCAACCCCGACAGCATGGTGCTGCACCGCATGGAGTGCCGGCAGTACGAGGCATCTGACGACGCTCCCGTCTTCGCCGACCGTGAGGAGGCGATCGCCATGGGCTTTCGCCCGTGCGGCATCTGTCAGCCCTGACGCCCACGACCGAGGCGAGGGGGCGGTCCTGAGCCGTCCCGGCCGGCACCAGGTGTCGTAGACCTCCGCCGTGCGGTGCGATCGATCGGGAGGGGACGGAAACAGAGGTGCTGCTTCCCGTCGGGCATGATCTCGCGACCCTGCGCCGCCTTCCCTGGGTGACCTTTTCGATCATGGCCGCGTGCACGCTGGCGTGGCTCCTCACGGCGCTGGTGCCGAGGGCCTCCGGCGGGCCTGCACTCGGCCGTGCGGAGCGGGCCGCCGTCGAGTACGCGCTCGACCGCCCGTACCTCCATCTGTCCTCGGAGCTCAAAGGCGCCACCTGGCTGGCCTTGCGCCAGCAGCAAAGGCCTTCGGTGGAGAGGCCGGACCCCGCAACGGTCCGAGTCGAGCAGGGCGAGCTCGACCGGTTGACCGAGGCCTATCGGCGGCTGCGCGACGGGCAGCCCTACTTCCGTTGGGGCCTGGTTCCAGCCCGTCCGCATGTCGCTGCCTTCATCACCCATACCTTCATCCATGCCGGCTTCCTGCATCTGCTCGGCAACATGTTCTTCCTCTACCTGGTCGGCCCATGGGTCGAGGACGCCTGGGGCCGGCCGCTTTACGCCGGCTTCTACTTCGCCGCGGGGGTCGTCGCAGCACTCACCTTCATTGCGCGTCATCCGACCCTGGACCAACCGTTGATCGGGGCGTCCGGGGCCGTCGCGGGAGTCATGGGCGCTTTCGCCGTCCGTTTCTGGAGCGCCCGCGTCACGTTCTTCTACTGGCTGTTCTTCCTCAAGGTCTACAGCGGGACCTTCACCGCGCCGGCATGGGTGATGCTCGCCCTGTGGTGGCTGCGGGAGTTGGCCTACTCACAGGGCCTCTGGGCGATGGCCGGCATCGGCGACATGGGGCAGGTCGCGTTTCTCGCTCACGTCGGAGGGTTCGCCTTCGGCGCCGCCGTGGCTTTCGCGGTGCGTGGGCTGCGTCTCGAGGAGCGAGTGATCTCTCCGGCCGTGGAGCGCGCCAATGTGGTTCACGAAGCCGCCTCTGTCGATCAGGCATTCGGGCTCCTGCGTCAGGGACGCCACGACGAGGCAGCAGACTCGCTTCAAGCCCTGCTGGAGGCGGACCCCTGCGATCCCGACGCCGCCCTGGCCCTGTGGCGAGTGGCGTGCGCGACCGGAAGGCGAGAAGAGCTCGCCGTGCGCCTGCTTCCGGCCATCACGGCGTCCGCTCGTCGATCCGACCCGGGACTCGTGACCGCCTGCTGGTGCGAGGTTCTCAATGTGCTGGGGCCGGATCAGGTGGAGCCGGCCGTCGTCGTCCGCATCGCAGAGCTTCTCGCCGACGCCGACCTTCCTGGGGACGCCAGCGCCACCCTGGAGTGGGCCCGACCCTCGGTGGGCTCGGCCGCGCCCGTAGGGCTGCTCGTCCGCCTGGCCCGGCTGGCCGATCGGCTCGCCGTGGTGGCGCCGTATGCGCGGCTCGCGCTCGACCACCCCGAGCTCACACCTGAGGGCCGGATCGAGATGGACATGTTGGAGCACCGCAGCTCCGGATCGGCAGACAGTGAATCCAGGGTCGGAGGGGACGCGCCTTCCAAGCCGGCGTCCGAGATTCCGGCCCGGCTGCGGGTCGTCACGGCCCGTCCGCTCGCACTCACCGGAGACGTGCTCGGGCTTGAGGTTTCAGGACGGCGTCGCGGGCTCCGGCTCGACACCATCGCGCGGTGCCTCGGAGCCATCATTGCCGAAGCGGAGAGTCGTCCGTACCTGATCCTCGACCTCGTCCTCGCTGAAGGACGTGGTGAAGGCGGTGACCTCCACATCGTGCGGCTGACCAGTCGCGACGCCGATCCGTGCGCGCTGGTTGGAGGCGAGGATCCGGTGGCGGCATTCGGGCGCCTGGCCACAACCCTCTGCGCTGGAGACGGGCATGTCGCACCGCAGCCAGCGTCCGACCCTCGGGCGTGGCCCCGATTCGCGCACCTCCGCGAGTACGAGGGCGCGGTGGCGAACGGCGCGGTTTCTACGTGTTGAGCGGATGCTCGGAGTAGATCTTCGACGGCTCGTAGAGCATGCCGTTCTGCATCACGATGTCGTCGTCGTTCCCGAACTCACCGTCCGGTCCCGCTGAAATGATGTTGTAGAGGTCGACACGGAGCCGCCGGTAGAGCAGAGGGCGACCCCACCCGTCAGTCGTCTTGAGGTCGCCCGACATGTGGGGAGGAACCTCGTCGAGCGAGGCAGGGTACGAGTTGGCGTCTTGGAAGTTCGTCCCCATGAAGAGGTTGAGCACTGGACCCCACTCCAGGATGCGTTTCTCGGTCACCGTTCGGGCACCGCCGCACGCCGCTGCCGCGAACGCCACAGCGATCACCGTGATCATGACTCCCCTGGTCTTCATCGCGAGCTCCTTCCACGCTCCTGGACGGCGCGACCTCCCACCTCCGCACCCACCGGCAGGGCGGACGGCGGCTGCCGTCTGGGCTCATTCCGCGAGTGGTATCTCCTTGCGTCCGAGCCTTCTGTAGAGCTTACCGTTGGCCACGACGAACTGGGCCGACGCGCCGCCGGTCTCGAGGGTGATCCGGGTCTTTTCGCCACAGGACGGGATGCGGTGCGCCTCGGCCGGCTTCCAGCTGGCAATCAGGTCGGCGCCGCACGGCGTTGCTGAACCGTCGACCTCAACGGACTCGACCACGACCTTGACATCGGTCCACACGCGCCCGGTGGCGTTGCGCACCAGCAGCGTCTCCTGTCCCGCAGGGCCGGGCTCGGTGCGCACGGAAATCGTGAGCTCGGGCGCACCCGACGAACCGCATGAGGCGAGCACCACTGCGGCTGCGAGGATTGCTGCGGCCGGCCCGAGGTATCGTTGCATCCGTCCTCCGCGGTCGCGGCCAGCACAAGGGCGACCGCGAGCCTGTGATCGTGATCGGGTGCCGAGAGTCTAACCCATCGGGTGCGTCGCGGCCACCGATCCGGGAACCGAGATGTCGCACCGGCCCTCGCCTCGGCTATCGCGAAGGATGCTCGACGCCGGGTGGGGTCGTTCGGCGAGCGGGTCGATCCGGTGCCGGACGCCGGCCGTCGACGAGGATGTGGAGCAGCGCGAGCACCGGATGATGCGTCAGCATCCGTGGTCCGGCGAATCGCATCACGTCTCGCATGCGTTCGCGCGGCTCGGGCCGGTAGCAGTGGATTGGGCAGTTGGCACAGGTTGGCTTGTCGCTGCCATAGGGGCAGAGGTCGATTCGGCGGTTCGCATAGGCTGCGAGCTGCGCGCATTCGGAGCAGACCACGCGGTCGGTGCTGTGGTGGGCGCGGCAGTAGATTCCGAGCATCGCTGCCATCGTCCGTCGTTCGCGCCGCAGCCGCTGAGCCTCCCTCTCCATGTGAACAGGTTTGCACTTCTTCGAAACGGCGGCCTTGACACAGGTCAAGCCGAGAGGTGTCAGACCTCTCGGAACGTCGTCAGGCTAGCGGCCCCGCGCGCGGATGCCCGCGCGCTTGATCGTGGCGCGAACCGCCGACAGCATCCGGCGTCGCTCGAGGTCGCTGTCGTCCTTGACAGATGCTCGCTCCTCGGTACCGAGGCCGCGCTCCACGGCAGCCTCATGGTGCGCCATGAGAAGCCGGTCGAGAACCCAGGGCGCGTCGGCCGATGCGATCTGGAAGATCCGGGTCGTGTCCTGGGGCGGCTCCTGCAAACCGCGGGCCTTCGCGGCCCGCTCGACGCGCTCGTCGAGGAGGTCGCTCATGGTGCGGCAGATTCCCTCGAGTGCCCTGAGCCGACGTGACTTGCTGCCCATTGCGAGCTCCTTTCCCGGGGACCGTGCCGCGCCGCGGCGACTGCCACGACCTCGTCCTCCCCGTCCGTCCCTGTGACAAAGCTCTCATAGAAGCTGCCTTACGCGAAGGAGAACGGGAGCTGGCAAGGGTGCCATGGTGATCTGGGTCACACGATGGGGGCCTGTCAGCGCTGGGTCTTGATCTGCGCTGAGACGCAAGGCCGACGTCTCAGGAGAGTTCGGGTTCACCGCCTGGCGAGCTTCCCGCATGGACGCAGCTCGAAAGTTTTGCGCAGGTGTATTTCCTGATCGCGATTCTGCTACATTTCATGAGACGAGTGGCATTGGCGACTTTAGGAGGGACAATGCTCGATCAACCGCGTCAGAGTAGCAGACATTCGGGATCATGGGGCCGCGCGCTGCCGTTTGGAGCGGTGATTGCGGGTGTCGTGGCGATGGCGGTGTCGCTGGCCGCCGGGCGGGCGGAGCGAGGCTGGGCGGACGCGTCGGCGACGGCGGCAGCGGGCTCGCCGGTGTGCATCGCGGCCTCTGCGCACGCAAGCGGTGCGGGTGGGACCAACTGGCGCACGGACGTGGAGGTCCACAGCGTGGGTCCGGCGACCGCGAGCTTCAAGATCCAGTGTCTGGTGCGCAACCAGGCGAACCCGTCGCCTGCGAGCAAGAGCTACACCCTGGCGGCGGGACAGTCGCGGCGGTTCGACGATGTGCTGATGAGCGCGTTCGGAATCTCGAGCGGCGCGGCAGCCCTCGTAGTCACGGCCTCTTCTGGACAGATCCTGGTGACCAGCCGGACCTACAACCTGCTCGGGGCCGGGAACTCGATGGGCCTGCCGTCGGGCTCGACCTTCGGTCAGTTCGTGCCGGGTCAGGAGGAGCTGGAGGGAATCGGTCCGGGCCAGCAGGGGAGGCTGATCCAGCTCAGCCACAGCCGCTCGACCGTGAGCGGGTTTCGCACCAATCTGGGCCTGGTCAACGCGACCTCGGCAACGATCACGGTGCATGTGGCGCTGTACCGCAATGACGGAGCGTACCTCGGAACCGTCGACGTGAGCCTGCGGGCGAAGGAGTACACCCAGCTCGACAAGATCTTCGAGCGGGTGTCGGGTTCGGACATCGCGGACGGCTACGCGGTGCTGACGGCGGATGGGGGCAGCGCGCGGTTCTTCGCCTACGCCTCGGTGGTCGACAACCGCACCGGCGATCCGGTGCTGGTGCCGGCGATCGTGCGTTCCGGGGGCGGGGTCGCGCCGACCCCGACGCGGACGCCGACCCAGGGAACGGGAGGCAACGTCAACCTCGCGCCGTACCAGCCCTCGGGATGGGATGGCGCCGTCGTGCCGTCGTCGGACCAGGGCACGACCACGACGGGGTTTCTGTCGGCGTGGTACGACACCTACGTCGACTGGGCGGTGGCGAACCACGGACCGAACGACATCACGACCCGGATCGAGTACGAGCTCAGGATCGACGGGCAGCCCTACACCCGGTGGTACTCGGACGGCCTGCGTTCGGGCTACTACACCTCGGTGACGGACTACAAGATCCCGTCCGGGACGATCGCCGCTGGGTTGCACTCGCTTTCGATCGTGGCGGATCCGGACCACGTCATCAGCGAGTCCAACGAGAGCGACAACGAGGCTGGAGCGAGCTTCGAGTGGACCGACATCCTGTTCTCGGCTGAGCCCGCGCAGGCGCATGCCTCCGGGGCTCGGTCCGCAATGCGGGTCGAGCCGGTGGGGAGCGCGCAGCCGATGGGAGCCGAGGCGGCCGGGCTGACGACGGCATCGACGCGGGTGCTGATCCCGGCGTCGGCGCACGCGAGCGGCGCCGGGGGGACAAACTGGCGGACGGACCTCGAGGTTCACAACCCGGGCGCGACCACGGTGAGCTTCACCGTCGAGCTGCTCAAGCGGGACCAGAGCAACGGCTCTCCGACCTCGAAGAGCTTCAACCTGGCGGCGGGACGCTCGATTCGATACAGCGATGTGCTCGCGGGGATGTTCGGCTTCACCGGCGCAGCGGCGCTTCGGGTGAGCTCGTCGTCCGAGGTCCAGGTCACGAGCCGGACCTACAACCTGCTCGGGGCGGGGAACTCGATGGGGCTGCCGTCGGGGTCGACCTTCGGGCAGTTCGTGGCGGGGGTGGCGGAAGCTGCGGCGATCGGCTCGGGGGAGCAGGGGAGGCTGATCCAGCTCAGCCACACGCGGGCCACAACCAGCGGGTACCGGACCAACCTCGGGCTGGTGAATGCGGGCACGAGCTCGATCCACCTCGAGGTGGCGCTGTACCGGAGCAATGGCGCGTCGCTGGGGACGGTGTCCGCCGACCTGCCGGCAGGGGGCTACACGCAGCTCGACAAGGTCTTCGAGCGGGTCACCAGCGGCGACGTGACCGGAGGCTATGCGATCGTGTGGACCACGACCTCGGGCGGGCGCTTCCTGGCCTACGCCTCGGTGGTGGACAACCGTACCGGCGACCCGGTGTTCGTGCCGGCGGTTCGGGTCACGGCGGGTGGAACCCCTCCGACCCCGACCCGCACCCAGCCCGGCGTCACCCCGACGCCGACGGTCTCGCCCCAGCCGACCCCGAACGGCGGCGAGGATCCGCTCTCGATCTCCGGGATCATCAGCAAAGCGCTGGAGACGTTCAGCAACGGCGAGCACGGGCAGATCGGGTCGACCGTGACCGAACTGCTCAACAAGGGCCTTGACGGGATGATCGACGACTTGGTCGCGGACCAGCCCCCTGAGATCACGACGCGCACGTCCGACGGGGCACGGATCGACTTCGGCTCGGGCTACACCACGGAAAACGGCGACGTGATGACCGGGACGGTCGTGATCCACACGTCGCGGACGCTCGAGA
>CAZQYU010000020.1:0-24463 GCA_964597585.1 uncultured Thermoanaerobaculia bacterium | reverse complement strand
GATGCTACTACCGACCGAAACCTGAGGGCGCCGAGGAGACTGCGGCCCTGGCCTTTTTCCCGGACCTCACCTACACCGGAAAGGGAGTCAAGATCGCGGAGGTCATCGAAGGGAGTCCGCTCGCGACCGCTGGCACCAGGATCGTCCCCGGCGTTGTCATCGAGGAGATCGAGGGACAACCGATCGCGGCGGGTCAGAACTGGTATCCGATGCTCGACCACGCGGCGGGCACGCTCACCCGCCTCTCTCTGCTTGACCCGAAAACCAACCAGCGCTGGCACGAAACCGTGAAGCCGATCACCCAGAACGAGGAGTCGCAGCTGCTCTACCAGCGGTGGGTTCGGACTCGACGCGAGGAGGTCGACCGGCTGTCGAATGGTCGCCTCGGCTACGCCCATATCCGATCAATGAACGACCGCTCCTACCGTGAGATCTTCGAGGACGTCTTCGGGCGGGCCGTGGACAAGGAGGGCATCGTCCTCGACACGCGGTTCAACAACGGCGGCAACCTGGTCGAAGCCCTCACGGTCTTCCTCACCGGCAAGGTCTACGCACGTAACGTTCCGCGGGGTCGCCAGATCGGGATCGAACCGTCGCTACGCTGGACCAAACCGTCGATCGTTGTCATGAACGAGGGCAACTACTCGGACGCCCACTGCTTCCCCGCTGCCTACACCGAGCTCGGCATCGGTGAGACTGTCGGAATGCAGGTGCCAGGGACCTGCACCTCGGTGTGGTGGGAGCGACAACAGGATCGAACGCTGACATTCGGGATTCCGGAGGTCGGTTTGGTCGACAACGACGGCGACTTCCTCGAGAACAAGCACCTCGACCCGGACCACACTGTTGACAACGATCCCGCGCTGGAGGCCAAGGGTCAGGACCAAGAGCTCGAGACCGCGGTCGGTGTCCTGCTCGCGAAGCTCGACGCCGCCAAGTAGTCGCGATCAGTGCGAGACACGGCGGCGGAGCGATCCGCCCGTCTCGTACCAGCGAAAGGTGCTATGCCTCGGCACCGCCCAACCTGCGCCGTGCTCTCGTCGATGCCTGGGTGAGAGAAGATGCCCCTCGGGCCGAGCTCCGAGGGGCGTTCGTCGTTTCTTTCGTCCAGCTACGGTACAGCGCTCGAGATCAGCTGCTCGACCGCCGTCCCTGCGCCCGGCCGCGGCGCATGCCCGCGCCGCGCTGCCCGCGGTCGCCCCTACACATGCCGCGCACCTCTTTGAACTGCTGGTATTTGGTCTGCTGCTCCGCGGTCAGGAGTGCGACGAAGGACGTCTGGTTGGCCTCACGTGCGGCGCGCATCTGATCACCCAGAGCGTGAGCCTGGACCATCAGCTGCCCAACCGCACAGGCGTCCGCCCCTTCGCTCGTCAGAGCCGCCTGGATCCGCTCATGCAGGGCCACCCGCTGCTCGCGGATCGGCTCGAGGGTGGCGTGGAGCTGATCGCGCAGGTTCTGCCACGCGGCCACCTGCTCATCACTCAGGCCGAGGTAGTCGATCAGGCAGCTCCCGTCGCGCATTCCGATGCCCATCCCGGGTCCCCCAGGGCCCTGGGGACCGTCCCCTGGGCCGAATCCCGGGCCCGGACCACGGCCCGGTCCTTGTGCGGAGGCAGCGGCGGCGATCAGCAGCAGGGCGGCTGCGAACATCGAGGTCAGATTGCGTGTCATGTCTCGTACTCCTTTCGCTCCTTAAGGTAGTCCAGGCCCAAACGCGAGTCTGCCGGTGGAACGCAAAGAGCCTGTGACAAATGTAAAGGCTGAGCGGTCAGCGTCACCATCGACAACCAGGCCGTGACCTCGGCGGATGGGTTGCAGGGGGAGATCGCCTACCGGGCCAACCGGTAGCCCCGCCCGTGAACCGTCAGGATCAGCTCCGGGTGGGAGGGGTTGCGCTCCAGCTTGGAGCGGAGCGCCGCCACGTGGACGTCGACCGTTCGGGTCGAGGGTGTGGCATCGTACCCCCAGACATCGTCAAGCAGGCGATCGCGCGAAAGGACCTCCCCTGGGTGCTCGACGAGGTATCGCAGCAACTTGAACTCGAGCGCCGACAGCGAGACCTCCTCGCCGGCCCGAGTCACCACCGAGCGCCTCAGGTCAATGCGGACCTCACCCAGCACGACGGTGTCCGGGCTTCCCGACATCGGATCGCGAGAGCGGCGCAGCAGGGCGTCCATTCGAGCGAGCAGCTCCATCATGTCGAACGGCTTGGTCACGTAGTCGTCGGCGCCGAGGCGCAGGCCGACGATCTTGTCGACCACCTGGCTGCGCGCCGTGAGCATCAGGATCGGCACACCGAGGCCCCTCTGGCGCAGCTCGCGGCAGACCTCGAAGCCGTCGCGACCGGGCAGCATGACGTCCAGCAGTATGAGGTCGAACGGCTCCCCCAGAGCCAGTGCGACCGCCGTCTCGGCTTCGCCGGCGGTCGCCACCTGCCAACCCTCCGAGCTCAACCGATCGCGCAGAGTCCGTACCAGGCTCGGCTCGTCCTCGACCAGGAGTACACGTCGTTCGGAGGTCACGGTGCTCTGACCCTTTCTGCTGCCTCCTCCTCGCCCGAGGCGGAGACGGCCGCCGCCGGAGCAGCCGGCAGCCAGAGCGTGACGGAGGTCCCGGAGCGGTCGCTGTCGAGCTTGATTTCCCCCGCATGCAGCTCGACCACGTGACGGACCACCGCCAGGCCGAGCCCGCTACCCGACGCCCTTACGGCTCCCGCCTCGCGCCCCCTGACGAAGGGTTCGAAGACGCGGGATTGCTCACCGCGCGGGATACCGGGACCGCGATCAGCCACCGTGATCGCCACTCCGGCCCTGCTCGCGCGCGGCGCCGCCGTTGCCGTCACCCCGACCCAGCCACCGCTTGAGCCGTACGTCGCTGCGTTGTGGATCAGGTTGTGGAGTGCTCGCCTCAGTGCCGAGCGTTCGCCGAGGATTGGTGGCAGTTCACTGGCGAGATCGACCTCGACCTCGACACCGGATTCGTCGAGGGTCCACTGGCAGTCCTCGAGCGCCCCGTGGACGACCTCGTCAACCGTCACCTGCGCCAGGACCGGATCTCGGCGTCCACCTTGGAGGCCGGCGATCTCGAGCAGCTCGGTCACCATCTCGGAAAGGCGTCGGCCTTCACGAGTCACCAGCTCCCCGTACTCACGGACACTCGGTTCGTCGCTCACGATGCCGTCGGCGAGGTTCTCCCCTGCCGAGCGGATCGCCGCCAGCGGAGTCTTCAGCTCGTGCGTCACTCCCGCGACGAAATCGACCTGCTGCCGAGCCATACGTCGCGCGCGGCGGGTCGCCAGCAGCGACAAGGCGAAGCTTCCGGCGAGCAGCACCAGGACCGCTGACGCGACTGCCAGGTTGCGAGTGCGGGCCGCGTCCACGGCTGCATCGAGCGAGCCGGCTCGGTGGGCGACGGCCACGATCCAGAACGGTTCAGGGTGTGCCGGATGCCGGTCGCGGGCCGCACCCGTCCGCTGCCCGCCAAGCCGTGCCGGTCTGTCCCCGCCCATCGGAGCACCCCGAGGCCGGCGGCGACCGCCCATTCCCATCGCAGAGCCAGGCATCTGAACGGGTACTTCGATCTCGACCGAACCGGACCAGTCGATCGTCGGATCGGATGTCCACACCACATGGCGGCGGTGTTGCGGCGAGGCATCCAGCAGCGCGACCGCGCCTTCGAGTCCACCGGCTCCCCCGAACCAGCGGTCCGCGAGCTCCGGCAGCAGCTGGTCGAACATGACTCCGCGGTCGAGTCCTATCACGACGGCGGACGCGTGGTTTTCAACCGCCGGCGACCCTCCCCCGCCCCTCATCATTCTCCCGCCGATGGGCTGGACGAGCGCCGCCAGATCCCGCTCGAGGCGCAGCGGAGGACCTGTAGCGACCTGTGCGAGCAGCGTCCGTTCGGCCTCGCCCGAGGGTACAGGGTCGAACTCGCCTCGCGCGGGATCCAGGCGGACGACCCGCTCCGCGGAGCCGTCCGTCGAGGGGTGGACAATCCACACGTCACGGACCAACTGGGGCTCAAGGACGTCCTCCGAGTGCTGCCGCCAGCGGGCCGCGAGGAGCTCCTCGACAGCGTCGAGCGAGGCGCCTGCCGGTACGCGAAAGGCATCTCGAACCGCCGCGATTCGGGTCGCCAGATCAAAGCCGAAGCGTCGCGCGCCCTCTGCGAGGTGGATCCGTGCGCGCTCCCTCTCGGCGTGGCTCACCTCGTCGATCCACCGATACTGGAGCATCGCCAGTACACCGAGGAGGACGGCCGGGACGACCACGGCGACCGTGGAGCGCAGCTCTGCTCGCATTGATGCGATGGTAGCAGCGGTGTGCCCGACCACCATCCGCTTCTTTACACCCGTTACACGAGTGTGGCGGAGCGGAGCATGGACCTCATAGATGGGACGTGGTGAGAAACGCACGATGTGGGTTCCACAGTCCCAGGCCGAGCGCATTCGCGTGACGCACGAGCGCGGCGTTGGTCGCGGCACGGACCTCGGCCCGCGGCCGACCGGGCTCGAGATGACTCGCGAGGACCTTGAGCCGACCCTCGCGACGATCCGCTCGGAGATCGACGCGGGCAACCAGGGCATCGCCCGCGAGGACCGGGAGGCAGTAGTAGCCGTAGACCCTCTGCGACGCCGGCTTGAAGATCTCCAGGACCTGTTCGAAGCCGAACAGCAACCGCACCCTCGAACGGTCCCAGAGCACCGGGTCGAATGGCGAGAGCAGCACTCCACGATCCCGTCGGAAGCGGCTCCGAGCCAGGCTGGCGGCAAGCTCGAGGTCGGATGTACGCACCCAACCGCGGACTCTTCGGTCGTTCGACGTCCTCACCACGCACTCACAGACCGAGCCGGCGTCGCGGAGATCACACAGCGCCGCCGCGACTTGGCGCGACAGACCGTGCAGTCGCCAGGTTGCGGACAGCGTACCTGTGGTCGCCCAACCGTGGCCTTCGAGCGCCCGCAGCAGGAGGACCCGCAGCGACTCGTCCAGATCGACGGTCATCGACCGAAGCGGCTCCGGAATGACCCGCTCTGCCAGATCCCAGGTGCGCTGGAAACCGACCCGCTCTCGCACCGCGAGTGAGCCCGAGCTCCACAGCGCGCTCGCCATCTTCTTCACCTTGCCGACGTTCCACCACCCGCCGCCCGAGCCCCGGCGAGACTCGAGCTCGGAGGCGCGGAGCGGCCCCTCGTGGGCAACCCGCTCCAACAATCGTCGAGCGAGGTCGGGATCGTCGCCGATCAGATCTCCCCACCACGGGTGGGTGGCGAACTCCCGGCGCCGGAACTCGAACACCGGGTACAGCTCGAGCGGGATCCAGCTCGCCTCGTGGCCCCAGTACTCGAACAGCGGCTCCCCGGGCGCGAGCAGGCTCTCCCCGACGGCCGGGTCGAACCCTTCGAGACGGGACATCAGGACCAGGGTGTGGCTGCGCGCTCCGCTGACCGAAACCGTGTCCAGCTGGAGGTACCCGAACCGGCGGATCACGGCGTGGGCGGCGGCCCGCGAAGCCCGGGTGTCTGCCGGCGCGCGCCGCGGCATCCCCGTCAGCTCGGGCCGCAGCAGCCCCGCACGAACCAGTGCGAGCCGACGGGCCTCGGCGACCGAGAGAGTCTCCACGGCCGTGTGTCAGCCGCGCGCGAGCGTCCGCGCCGTCGGGAGGTAGACAAATGCCGCCTCCTCCCGCTCCCCGCTGCAGGTCCACACCTCGACCTCGACGCGCTCGTAGAGACCTTCGGCCACGCCTTCGTAAGCGTCGATCCGCTCCAGGTCACGCCCGTCGAGCCCGCGGTTGATGCGTCCCTCGACGACGGCGTCTTGAGCCGCGACCAGGACCGGCCAGTCGAAGCGTGCCAGGGTTTCAACCCGATATCCGTCCAGGCGCGCCGGCTCGCTCGGCACGGGATGCTCAACGAGTTGCACGAGAAACGTCGTGTCGAGCAAGGTACCGTAAGCGAATACCGGGAGGGGTCGCAGATCGGGCGCTTCAGTCCGGAGAATGAGTCCACGTGCGGGGTTCGTCATGGCCCGTCCATTATGACTTGCCCTCACCTGCACTTCTCGCACCGCTGGCGACCTCCTCATAGATTCGGTGCAGCCTCGGTTCGAGCCGGTCGCGGGCGAACCTCTGGAGAACCATTGCGCGACCTTCCTCTCCCATGCGCCGCGCCACCTCCGGCTCCCGCGCCAGGCGATCGATGGCCTGCGACATCGCTGCGACTTCGCCGGCTGGCACGCGCACACAACCGGCGTGCGACCACTCTCGCGTCCCTCCGACATCTGCGACCACCACCGGAACACCCATTGCGAGGGCCTCGGGCCCGATCATCCCGAACGGTTCCTGCCAGCGCGCCGGGAGGAGCAGCGCGCGGGTTCTCGCCAGCACGGCCCGGAGACCGTCCTGCCCGATCCAGCCGAGCGCGCGCGTCCCCAGCAACTCGGACGCGCAGGGCCCGGCTCCGGCCACCTCAAGGGGAAGCGGCATCCCTGCGGCCCTCCACGCGCGCCACGCGTCGAGCGGCGCCTTGTGCGCGACCAGCCGTCCGGCGAGCAGGAAGACGTCGCCCAGCGCTGTTCCCGTTTCACCCGCCTCCACCCACGGTGGCAGCACGTCGGCCCCTGCCAGGCCGACTGCAGCGAGCTCGTCGCGCATGTAGGCCGACAGCACGATCAGCCGCGCGCCTTTCAGGGCGTGGCACCGCGCCCGGGTCAGCGAGAGCGTCCGCGTACGGTAGTCGTCGTCATCGAGGCACGTCCGACATGCGAACTCCCCCATCGCCTCGCGACACCGGGCGCCATCCGGCAGAGTCTTGCCTGCAGCCGGGCAGAAGACGCGGTGATCCTGAACGGTCACGACTGCCCGGCGGGTGGCGACGGAGGCCGCCAGCACGACAGGGTTCATTACATTCTGGACATGGACGACATCCGCGTCGGCAAGCAGGGCGGCAAGCCCGTCGAGGCGTGACGTGGTCGACACGCGGGCCGAAAGGCCGCGGAGGCGAGCCGCCACGACGCCGTCCGGCGGTGAGCAGCCGCCGTCCGTACGACCGAATCCAACTGTGACCCGCACCCCGGCCCGGACCGCTGCATCGACGACCTGACGAAAATGCAGGTCGGCGCCGCCCCGCAGTGACAGCCGATCCGTGAGGTAGAGAAGCCGCACGGCAGGAATGGTACCGTCCCGCGTGCCCCAGGCGGAGACAAGGAAAGGAAGGGCCCGCCCGGAGACCGGACGGGCCCGAACATCAACGCACAGAATCCAGGGCTACGGGGTCTTCAGCCACACGGAGTAGCTGCCGCTCCCGCTGTACGAGGTCACTCTCCAGTAGTAGTAGCCGGAGGTCCCGTTGTAGGCGATGTGCTCGGAGGAGCTGCTCGATGTCGAGCTCGCCACGCGGCTCCAGCGCGATCCACTCCATTTGTAGAGATAGAGGTCGAAGTCGGTCCCCGCCGGACCCTCGAGCCAGCCCTCGTGGGTCCCGGACGACGAGACGTGGTAGTAGGTGCCGTTGGGCTGCACGTCGGCGTCGCCGGCGCCGCTCAGGCTGCCGGTGTACTCGGTGCAGCTGGTGCACGGCGCGCCACCGCCTGGGGGCGCGGTCACGGTGACCGGCTTGGTGACGCTGGCGGTGGCGCCGTCGTCGTCCGTCACCGTCAGCTTGACGCTGTATGTGCCGCCCGCCGCGTAGCTGTGCAACGGGTTGCGGGTGGTCGAGCTCGCGCCGTCGCCGAAGGTCCAGCTCCACCCCACCACGCTGCCGTCAGGGTCGCTCGAGGTGTCGGTGAAGGTCGCCGCGAGATCGGCGGTCGTGAAGCTGAAGTTGGCGGTCGGCGGCGTGTTGGGCGTGCCGCTCTGGTAGCTGCCGGTGAGGCTCACGCCCGAGTACGTCGAGTAGGCGCGCAGCATCACGAACCAGTCGCCGGTCGACGGTGAGGCGAAAGAGCAGCTTTCGCTGTTGCCGTTCTTGTAGGGTCGGCAGTCGTAGGCCGAGGTGGTCGGCATGCTGCCGTAACGCACGTAGAGATCACAGTCGCCGGAGCCGCCGGAGATGGCAAACACGAGGTTGCTCGATCCGGAGGGTACGGCGAGCTTGTAATACGCCTCGGCCCCGGTCGAGCCCGACAGGTTGCCGACCGGTACGCCGTTCGACAGCACGGTGATGCTCACCGCCCCACCGGGGGCACCGACGGCGTCCCACGCCGCCTGGACCGCGTTGATCTCGGTCTGGCCGTAGAGGTCCTGGGCCGCCTGGGCGGTCGCGTTGCGGGCGCCCTGGAAGTTGGTCGACGACGTCATGTAGACCGTCAACGCGCGATAGAAGATCTGCTCGGCCTTGGTGATCCCGATTCCGGGCACGTTCACCGTGGTCTTGCCGCGCGGGTGGGTGCCGCCCTGGACGAGCAGGACGTATGCGAGGTTGGCGATGCCCGAGTTGCCGTGCACGCCGCAGTAGTCGTTGTTCTGGGTCGGGGTGCACGGGTCCGGGTAGAGCCGCTCGGGCCAGTAGTCGGCCGAGTAGCCGTCGGCTGTTGGGTTGTTCATGTAACGCAGCGCGTCGCCGGAGGTCGAGGGTGTGTAGATGTCCTCTCCGAGCTTCCAGCTGTTGGAGCTGATGCCGCCATCGCTGTAGATCTCGGTCGACGCGCCCAGGATGTCCGACATCGCCTCGTTGAGCGCGCCGGACTCCTTCTGGTAGTTCAAGTTCGCGGTCGTGTCGGTCACCGCGTGGGTGAGCTCGTGGGCGACCACGTCGAGGGCGCCGGACAGCGGGCTGAACGTGCTGCCGTCGCCGTCGCCGTAGACCATCTGCGAACCGTTCCAGTAGGCGTTGTTGTAGCTCGAGCCGTAGTGCACCGTCGAGGTGAGGGTTGCACCGCTGTTGTTGTACGAATCGCGTCCGAACTTCTGCCAGTAGTAGTTGTAGGTCGTTCCGGAGTTGTTGTACGCGTCCATCGCGACACCGTCGCCCGACGAGCCGCCCTCGTTGAACAGGAGGGTCCCTGGCAGCGAGGAACCGTTGTTTGCGGTGTAGACCCTGCGGTACAGGCTGGTCTGGATCAGCGGGTGGATGGTCGCGAAGCTGCCGTCCGTGGCGTCGGCGAAGACGATGTCGCGCGCCTCGCCGATCGGGCCCATCGAGCTGACCTCGGCGCTCCAGGCCATCCGGACCCGACCCGAGGTATCCACGACATACACGAGCGCGGGCTCACCGAGGACCGTACCTCGGATTCCAATCTCCTCGAGTGCACGCCCCAGGGCCTTGTCGGCACCGACCTCGGGCCGCTCGGGCAGGCCCGCCACGGAGACCATCGTGCCGGTGATGGCGAGAACCTCGCCGGTCGCGCGGCCGGCGTGGAGGACGACGTCCGATCCGATCACCGGAAGGCCGCGGTAGGACTGCTGCATCCTCACGTGGACCTGGCCGAGCGCGTCCTCGTCGGTGGAGAGAACTCCCCACATCTCGCGGCCCGACAGTCGGTACACTCCGGCCATCGAGCCCAGGAAGCGCGGCGCAGATGCCTCGATCGGCCCGGCCTCAAGGCGTCCGAGTCGCCCCGCGAGGAAGTCCGGCCTACCCAGGCTGTCGAACGAGGCCACCTGGACCTCCGGCAGCTCGGCGATCGCAGCGGTCTGTGCCGCTGTCGGTGCCCCGCGCCCGGAGGCGCCGGCTTGCTCCGCCGCACCCACGACCAGCGGGACGGCCATTGTGAAACAGAGACAGAGAACGAGTAGACGACTCTTGACCACGATCTCTCTCCTCCTTCGCGTCTGGCGGTCACGGGGCATCCGTGCCGCCGCTTGTGGACCCTGGGACCCTAGAGACTGGAAACGATGGCAGGATGGATACCACGTCGCGAAAAGAGCCGTCAAGGGCTGTTTGAAGAGGCATCCGGAGGTGACCAGCGAGCCCAGAACCGTTGGGTCGCATGTAGTCACATTTGATAACCTGCATTCTCTCATAAACAAGTCATACGAGGACTCACAAAGGTCTCATGACTTTCAATTAAATATTACAGAAATGTGACACTCCATTGTTCCTGCGCTTTCGACCACGTCACGTGACGTCGTCGTCGAGGTGCCCGTCGGCGCCGAGTCATTCAGCGGCGAGGCGCCGAGTCGTTTGCGGACATACGTTGCAGTCGCTCGAGGCCCGGTCTGCAACCTCCGCGAAGAGAGAATCCCGAGGAGGAGTGAGATCTGGCGCCGGAAGGGCGCAAATGGAGTCGTTCTACTTCAACAACTTCCGGCGCCCCAGATTGCTCCTCAGTCGCGAGTCGCAGCCGTGAGGAGATATTCGGCCGGGCCTCGAGGGCGCGAAAGGGCCGGCGATGGCTGGTACTTCGGTGCCCGTGGCAGGAAGGTGGTGAGAAGTGCCGGCAGGGTAGGAACGGCGGGCCAGCGACCCTGACGACCAACGTGCACGTCGGAGCCTGATCGGGGTACCCTGACATGTCGGAGGGCCTGATGACCAAACCGCTCGACGATCTCCTGCATCAGCTCGAGCTGGAACCCATCGAGGACACGATCTTCCGCGGGCCGAGCCAGGATCTCGGCTTCGGCGCGGTCTTCGGTGGACAGGTGATCGGGCAGGCGTTGTCGGCTGCCGAGCAGACGGTCGTCGAGGACCGCAGCGTTCACTCTCTGCACTGCTACTTCCTGCGTCCCGGGGACGTCTCCAGGGACATCGTGTACGAAGTCGAGCGCATCCGCGACGGACGCAGCTTCACCACCCGGCGTGTCCGGGCGATCCAGCACGGCGACTCGATCTTCTTCATGGCCGCCTCGTTCCACCATGTCGAAAGAGGGCTCGAGCACGCCGACGACATGCCGCTCGTGGCCGAGCCCGAGACCCTGGAATCGGACACCGCCTTCGCCGCTCGCAACCTCGACCTCATCCCAGAGGTGATGCGCGGCACCTTCACCGGCGACAAGCCGATCGAGGTCCGGGCGGTCCAGCACATGGATCCCCGCGACCCGCAACCGATGCCCCCGCAGCGCCAGGTGTGGATCAGGACCAACGGGAGGCTGCCCGACGACCCCCGCGTGCACCGCTACCTGCTCGCCTACGCCTCCGACTTCAACTTCCTGATCACGGCTCTCCAGCCCCACGGACGCACGTTTTGGCAGCGCGGCCAGAAGCTCGCCTCGCTCGACCACGGGATGTGGTTCCACCGACCCTTCCGCTTCGACGACTGGCTGCTCTACTCGGTCGACAGCCCGAGCGCCTCCGGCGCCCGCGCCCTGGTCCGCGGCCAGTTCTTCAGCCGGGACGGCCGTCTCGTTGCCTCGACCATCCAGGAGGGCCTGGTTCGCGTGCGCGAGCAGCCCGCAGGGTAGAGGCCCGTCGCGGCGCTCAGCATGATCAACGGCCTTCCTGGGCCGTCACCCTGCGCGCTGCTTGTGATGCGCTTCGCGTATCGCCGGAATGGACGGCACCCCGAGGATCCGTGCTGCACCCGGCCCGGAGCCCCCTCGGGGAGATTCCATCACCAACAGCGCTGCGACCGCTCCCCGGAAGTTCCGGGGAGCGGTCACAGCGCGCGCAGTACCTCGCCGCTGCCGATGCCGCCGCCGACGCAGCGGCTGGTGAGCCCTACCTTCGCGCCCCGGCGCCGGAGCTGGTGGACCATGTCGACCAACTGGCGGGCTCCGGTCGAGCCGACCGGGTGACCCAGCGAGATCCCGCTACCCCACTGGTTGACACGCTCGTGTCGCAGCCCGGGCAGGAAGTGGAAGGCGGCCGCGACCACCGCCGCGAAGGCCTCGTTGATCTCGAGCAGTTCGACCTCGTCAAGGGTCAGCCCGACGCGCTCGAGCAGCGGTGGGATGACCTTGAACGCGCCTTCGCCCATGTACTCGCGCTCGACGCCCACGTTCCAGAAGCCGACCAGCTCCGCGAGCGGCTCGAGCCCGAGCTCGGTCGCGTAAGCCTCGGTCGTCAGCACCACCGCAGCCGCAGCGTCGTTCAGGCTCGAGGCGTTGAGCGCCGTGATCGTGCCGCCGTCCTTCTTGAAATACGCCCGTGCCGCCGCAAGCTGTTCGCGGGTGACGGGGCGGGGGCCCTCATCGCGCGAGACCATCTTGGGGTCGCCCTTGCGCTGCGGGACCTGGACCGGGACGACGTAGCCGTCGAAGGCGCCATCCTGCCAAGCGGATAAGGCATTGTGGTGGCTGCGGTAGGCAACCTCGTCCTGCTCTTCGCGGGTCAGCCCGTAGCGCTCCACGATCCGCTCGGTGAGCAGCCCCATCAGCTCGCCCGAGCCGACGTTGGAATCGGTGAGCGCGCCGAAGAGGCCATCGACGAGGGTCATGTCGCCGTAGAGTTGCCCCTTCGTACGCCCGGAGAAGAGGTAGCGGGCCACGTTCGACATCGACTCCACGCCACCGGCGAGGCCGAGGCGCACCTCGCCGAGCCGGATCCGTCGCGCCAGACTGTGGATCGCGGCGCCGCCCGAGGCGCAGTTCTCGTGGAACGTGGTCCCAGGCGAGGTCGGCGGCACGCCCGCGAACTCGGCCGCCGTCTTCGCCAGGTTGGGCGATCGCGGGTCCTGCATGACCCATCCCATGCAGGTGTACTCGACCCTGGCGGGGTCGAGGCCCGTCTTTTCGAGCAGGGCCTTCAGGCACGCGGTGGCGAGGGGGCGGGCCTCGAGAGCGGCGAGGCCGCCTCCGATGGCTCCGATCGGGGTCCGGACCGCACCGGCGATGACGAGGGGCGATGTCTCCATGAGGACCTCCCACTCCGAGTGGCACCGACCCATTCTGCCACAGCGCGGCAGGCCCATCGCCACGTCGCGGCAGGAACGACCGACACGCGCCTGCCGCCAGCGCACCGTCTGAACAAGAGTCCAGAGCCGAAAGCCGGTACGTTCGAGTGCGAGGCATGAACCGGCACGAGGCAAAGCTCGCGCAACGACGTCGGCAAGCGGTGGGGAGTGTGAGCTTCGCTCCTGGAGTCCGCCGTGTCAGAGCCCGTGGTGGTCCTCGCGTCTTCGTGGTTCAAGCACAGCCGCGCTCGCCTTGACCAGCCGCCAGCTTCGATCGAGGCTTTCCACAGCTCTCCTTCCTTCCCGTCGCGGGGGCGTCCTGATCATTCAACGCGCCTCGGCGTCGCCGGGTTCTGACGCCTCTATTCTGCCACCCCATTCGACAAGATTCCCGGCACGAACGCTGCCGAGAGAAAGCGACAGCGGAATCGACGAAGACGGCCGGCACCCCTGGGTGCCGGCCGTCCAGTCGTCTCCCGTAAGGCTCAGCGGCCCGAGCGGATCGGATTCGGTTCGCGGGTCGGAGGCCTGTTCGGGTGCTTCTCAAGCGCCTTCATCACCTCCTGGATCGCCCGCGCGAGCTGAGGATCGCCGCCGTCGAGCATGAGCGCCGGGTCGTCGACCACCTCGATGTCGGGCTCGACACCGTGTCCCTCCACCGCCCACTTGCCGTTAACGTCGTAGAAGCTGAACGTCGGCACCGTGACCCGTCCCCCGTCGATCAGGTCGGGCGAGCCGGAGATTCCGATCAGACCACCCCAGGTGCGCGTGCCGATCAGCGGACCAACCTTCTCCTCGCGGAAGAAGTACGGGAAGCAGTCGCCTCCAGAGCCGCTCCACCCGTTGATGAGCATCACTTTCGGGCCGCCGTTCGAGACCGGTGGCCACTGCCAGTCGCGCCCGTCGCGAACACCCCAGTAGGCGAGAACGCGGCGCGCCAGGAGCTCGACGAAACGGTCCGGGATCTGACCACCCGAGTTGAAGCGCTCATCGATGATCAGGCCTTCCGCCCCGTACTGCCCGAAGAACTGACGCGCCAGCTCCTTCTGCCCGTTGCGGCCGGTGTCGGGGACGTAGATATAGCCGACCCGCCCGTTGGTGGCCTTCTCAACCATTCGTCGCTTGTGGTTGATCCAGTCGAGGTTGCGGAGCCGGTAGTCGTCGGCGAGCGTCTTGACCAGGACGTCGTGCGCCCCCGCCATCGTCGGCGCATCGTTCACGGTCAGCGTGACCGTCGTGTCGGCCAGGCCCTGAAATGCCGCCCACGGATCGACCGAGACATCGAGCGGCACGCCGTTCACCGCCAGCAGCCAGTCACCTGTCTTCACCTTCAGCCCGGGTTCGTTGAGCGGTGAGCGCGCCTCGCTGTCCCACGGGGCGCCATCCAGAATCCGCGCGATCCGATACGCACCCCGCTCCAGGGTGAAATCCACGCCGAGGAGACCGACGCCTCGTTGGAGCCCCTTCTCGACGTCGCCGCCGCCGCGGTAGGAGTGCGAGGAGCTGAGCTCGGCGATGAGCTCGCCGATCACATAGTTGAGGTCCCGACGGGTCACGACGTCGTCGAGCAACTTGCCGTAACGCTCACGCATGTCGGGCCAGTCGACGCCGTGCATGTTCGGGTCGTAGAAGAAGTCGCGCTCGAAGCGCCAGGCGTCGTTGAAGATCTGGCGCCATTCCGCGACCGGATCGACGGACATCTCGAGCTCGCCGGTGCGAAGCGGTTTGTCGATCTTCTGTTTGGGCGCCACATCAACCAGAGCGAGCTTGCCGCTGTTCAGGACCAGCAGCTTCTTGCCATCCGCAGAAACTGCGAAGCCGTCCGCGTCGTCGAGTACCGCCTTCTCCTCTCGCTCCTCGAGGTCCCACATTACGATCGGGCTCTGTTTGTCCGTCGAGCCCGTGCGGGGTCTGCGCAGGACCAGCACACTGCCGCTCACCGCGGCCAGGTTGCGGTAGTTGCCGGGGTCGAGCGGCAGCTCGACGAGACGCTCTTCGAAGCCGTCGAGGTCGATCGTCACCGGCTCCGGCGCCTTCTTCTCGTCAGGTTCGGCATCGGCCTTTCCGTCGCCATCCTTGGGACCCTTCTTCGCCTTCGCGTCGTCGGCCTTCTTCCCACCGTTGGTGACGGCGGTGTCCTCCGCCGCGCCCTCGACGTCGTTGCGAGGTGCCAGAGGGGATTCCACGTCCGCGCGCAGCGGGATGGCGGCGAGGGTGGTCGCGTTGGCGTAGATCCAGGTGGGTTCGTAGCTGCTGTAACTCGGGTCGAAGCTCCGGTCCGTCAGCACGTAGAGGTACTTCCCGTCGGGGTCGAAGACAGGCGCTCCAACGTCGTAGAAACCGGAGGTGACTTGGTGACGGGTCTTCGTAGTCCGGTCGTAGAGGAAGACCGCTCCGGTCTGACGGCCGACGGCACGAGCCCAGGCGAGCCAGCGGCTGTCCGGCGACCAGCTGATGGTGAAGTTGCGCAACGCGCCTTCCATCAGGTACAGGCCCTTGTCGATCGCCTTCACCTCCCCGGTGGCGACGTCGCAGAGATTGATGTTCATCGCCTGGTCGACGAAGGCCACGTGCGTGGAGTCCGGCGACCAGAACAGGTCATACCTGAAACCCGGACCCATCGAGGTCACCTTGCGCGCCTCGCCGCTGCCGTCGGCCGGACGCAGCCAGAGCTCGTACTCACCGCTCGCGTCCGAGAAGTAGGCGACCGTCTTGCCGTCGGGCGACCAGGAGGGATTGCGCTCGGCGAAACCCGACGTTCGCGTCAGGTCGAGGATCGGGCCGTGCTCGGCCGGAACGCTGAACAGCTCCCCGCGCGCCTCGACGATGACTCGCTTGGCGGACGGAGAGACCGTCGCGCCGTGGACCAGCTCGCTGACGTTGACCATGCGGGGGCGCAGGGTCGTGCGGTCGGTGACGACCTCGACCTTGACCTCGCGCAGGGTCTCGCTCGGCAGCTCGAGCCGGTACAGCCGCCCCGAGGCCTCGAACACGATGTCAGACGGACCAATCGCCGGGAAGTGGATGTCGTACTGGTCGAAGTGCGTCACCTGGCGGACCGCGTTGGTCGTGATATCGAGCGCCCAGATGTTGGCGCGCATCGCCTCGCCGCGGTCGGAGAGGAAGTAGAGGGTGTCGCCGAACCACATGGGCTGGCTGTCGTTGGCGACGTTGTCGGTGAGGTTCTTGGAGGTGTGGGAAACGAGGTCGAAGAGCCAGATGTCCGGCGCCATGCCGCCCCGATAGCGCTTCCAGGTCCGGAAGTCCCGACTGATCGGCATGTAGGCAAGGCGATGACCATCGGCGGCGACCATGCCGAACTCGCCATAAGGCAGCGGCAGCTTTGCCGGCAGACCGCCGTCTCGTGACACCCGGTAGAGCTGATTGAAGCGGTCCTTGCCACTGGTCATGCGGGTAGCGAACAGCAGCTGAAGACCATCAGGGTACCAGTCAACCACCCGGTCCGGCGCCGGGTTGTGCGTGATCCGGGTCGGCAGCCCGCCCTCGACCGGCAGCGTGTAGATGTCGAGATTGCCGTCGTAGTCCGCGCTGAACGCGAGGGTCTGACCGTCGGGCGAGAAACGCGGAAATGCCTCTTCGCCTGCGGGCGTGCTGAGCCGCTGGGCGACCCCCCCCTCCTTGGCGACGACCCAGATGTCGCCGGCGTATACGAACGCGATCCGGTCCGACGAAACGTCCGGGTACCGCAGCATGCGGGCATCAACCTGCGCGAGCGCCGTTGAGGCGGTCAAGAGAATGGCGCCGACGAGGGCGCGGCTGGCAGTGAGACGCATGGACCTTCCCTCCTCCCTAGTAGCTTCGGGTCCCGACCCTCGAGGGTCGGCGACGCCGTCAGGATACCTGTTCTGTACGTCATGCTCGGCGCTTAGGTTCTCCAGGCTCCAGGGCGGGCCACCGGCGCTCTGCTAGCATGGCCTCGATGACCAACGAGCCTACATCCGGCAACGACCGCCTCGCGGATCGGGTGGAGCGCTCCCTCGAACGGTGCTTGGAATGGAGCACCCTCGGACGCCACCGGAGGGTGCTCGCGGAGGTAGAACGGCTTCTGCCATTGGTTGTCGAGCGCGAGTCCATCGAGGCCCAGCTCCTCATCTGGAAGGCAACGGCACTCCTCGCCATGGGCCTCGCCGATCGCGCACTTCAGGCGGCGCAGCGCTCCTGGGAGCTCGAGGCCTCTCCCTACGCGTGCCATCTGATCGCCGCCGCCAGCTCCGCCCTCGGTGAGGACGAGCACGCCGAGGAGACGCTTCGCATGGGTTGGAGCGTGTTTCCCGAGGCCGGTCACCTGCCGGTCCAGCTCGCCATGATCCTCACCGACCAGGGAAGACTTCCGGAAGCCCTCAACCTCTTGGACTCGATTCCAACACTCGATCTTCCTGACGAGCTCGAGGTCTTTCTCTTCGGACTCAAGGCCAACCTGCTCGCCTCAGTCGGACGGCCCGCCGATGCCGAGCAGCTCCTCAGGGAGGCCGTCCGCCGCCACCCCGACGCCCAGCTTCTCCGCGACGCCACGAAAAGCCTCCTCGAGGCCCGTCGGAGAACAGCTGCGGAAGCTGCGTTGGTCGCCTCCTGGCGGGCCGCGCTCGAGCCCATGACGGGTGGCGAGGCCGAGGTCGACCTTGCGATCATCAGAGTTGCCGCTGTCCTCGAGATACCCGAGCTGCTCCAGCTCGCCGCGCGCCGCTTGTGGCGTGCCTTTGCTGCCGCGGAGGTCGTCCGCCCACAGGCGCTGGAGCCGTGGGCGATCGCGGTCATCCTGGCGGTCGTCGAGCTCGACGGGCTCGAACCTTCCGCAGCCGCCGCCTCGCGCTCTCTCGACGTCAGCCCCTCCACCGTCGGCGCAGCTCTTCGGCGGATCCGACGCTGGCTCGACGGCCTTTCGCCGGAGCTCGCCGCGCGGTCCTTCGCCGCCGCCACCAACCCCCGCCTCGAGGACCGCTCGATCGCTCCTCGCCGCGCCGCGAAACGGAACACCGTGATCCGGTTCCCGTCGCCTGGTTCTCCTGGAGGACACCCATGATGCGGTGCACCCTGCCGATCGCTCTGCTCACCGTCGTCGCCATCTCCCACCCCTCGGTCGCAGCGCAGAAGGAGCTCAAAGAGACACACCGCTATCCAGCGCACGAGAGCAAGCGGGTAGTGATCGACGCCGCAACTCTGGACGTCTCGGTGCGTGCGGCCGATGTTCCCGACGTCGAGGTGACGACGGACCTGCGCATCAGCGGCATCAGCGAGGAGCACGCAACTTCCTGGATTCAGCAGCACACCCCCGAGGCAACCGATACCCAGGACCGACTGACCGTCGCGGTCCGCCCCGGGCATTCCGGCTTTCTGGGGCTGGGCCTCCTCACCGCCCGCGCGCGCCTCGGAGTGGTGGCACCGACTGCGGTCATCCCGGACATCACCACGACGAGCGGCGCCGTTTCGCTGCGCGGCGACTTTCCCCACGCCAATCCACTCATGCTGCGCAGCTCGACCGGCGACTTCGAGATGACCGGAGCGACCCGGTCGATCGACATCCGGTCCGCCTCCGGCAGCTGTCGGATCGAAATGGTGCGCCCGCTGGAGAGGTTCTTCGCGCGGACTTCCTCCGGCGACGTGACCCTCTCCGGAGGCAGCCGCCACGTCGAGGTGGACACGTCCTCCGGGAACGTCTGGATCAACAACCTCTCAGGCTCCGCCTCGGTGGAGACCTCGAACGGCAAGATCACCCTGCGATGGGATCGCCTGCCGGACGGAAGCGTGGTCAAGGTCACCACCGCCTCCGGGAAGGTCCAGATCGTGCTCCCTGCCGCGACGCGCCCCGCCGGCACGCTGCACACGACGACCGGCACGATTCGCTGCGATCTTCCCGGTACGGTGAACGAAGCCGGCGACACGGTGACGCTGGAGGGCAGCGCTTCGACCCTTGACGTGCAGAGCGCGTCCGGCGAGATCATCGTCACCCTGGCGGACCGCTAGCAGCGCACATCGCGGGGCCCCGGCAACAGAGTCCAGTGGGCGTCGGGGCGCAGGGGCTCTGCAGTGCACGTTGCTTTGATGCACTTCTCTCGTCACGGGCCAGAACCTTTCGCCATCCGATGCGTTCCTTCCACTGACGACACCCTTTCGGGTCGCAGTTGGAGGATGCGCATGCACAGGAGCCTCGCACTCACCGCAGCTCTCATCGCCATCGCCTCACTGCCTGCCCAGGCCGTCGAGACTCGAACGCTCAGCGGCAGCGCGGACGCCACCGATCTCGTGCGGGTCTCTCTCGATGCGGGCGTGGGCGACGTCGAGGTGACCGCCAATGAAGGCGACACGGTGTCCTGGGAAGTCGTGCTGAAGCCCCGTCGCGGTGGGATCTTTGCGTCCTCGCGCAGAGGCGAGGAGGAGGTGCGCCAGGCTCGCCTCAACGCCGAGGTCCATCGTGGCGAGCTGCGCCTCGAGATCGACTCGCCGTCCCACGATCAGCGCTTCGAGGAGCGGTGGACGATTCACATGCCTGCCCGCCTCGCCTTCGAGCTCGACTTCGGTGTCGGCGATGTGCGCATCCGCAACCTCGCCGGCGGCGTGGACCTGGACGCCGGCGTCGGCGACATCACCCTGGAGACCGCGGGTGGCCGGGTCAAGGTCGAGGTCGGCGTCGGCGACGTCGACGTCCGCGGCCCGGTCGGCGCCTACGGCTCCGCCGAGGCCTCAGCCGGTGTTGGCGACGCCACGGTCACTGTCCGTGGCCGCTCCACCGACCGCGGTGGCTTCATCGGCGGCTCGGCCTCGTGGCATGGTGACGGCAGGGACGACATCACCCTCGAAGTCGGTGTCGGCGACGCGTCGGTCGTCTTGGACTAGCCCGCACCAACCTCACGGTTGGGAACCCGGTGAGACCACCACGTGTGGCGCTCTCTTGGCCTCGCATCGGATTCCCCACCACCTTCCGCGGCCTGCGTTCCTGGGGCTTCCCTAGGCCCTCAGGCGTGCTTCCACCCACGTCGCTGATGGGCTGCGCCCCGTGACGTGGCGGGCAAGGCACGCTACAGTACGGCCCATCGCATCTGTGGCGGGTCGGGGTGTTCGCGTCGCGCACGCCGTCGACCTTCGCCACGTCCAGGGAGGAGCCTCGTGGAGACCAGCGACAGTCCGAAGCTGAGCCTGCCGGAAAACGCCTACCGCAAGCTGAACCCCGGTGAGGAGTACCGACCGATCGTGCCGGCCGACCGTCCGCTGCCCGAGGCGACACCCTACTCGATCGGCTGGGGCCTGTTCTACGCGGTGCTGTTCTCCGCCGGCGCTGCGTATCTGGGGCTCAAGATCGGACAGGTCTTCGAGGCCGCGATCCCGATCGCGATCCTCGCCGTGGGCGCCTCGGCGGCACTGAAGCGCAAGAACGCCCTCAGCGAGAACGTCATCATCCAGTCGATCGGCGCCGCCTCCGGCGTGATCGTTGCGGGCGCGATCTTCACCCTGCCGGGACTGTACATCCTCGGCCTCCAGGCGAGTTTTCTCCAGGTCTTTCTCTCCTCGCTGCTCGGCGGCTTTCTCGGCATTCTCTTCCTCATCCCGTTCCGCCGCTTCTTCGTCAAGGACATGCACGGGGAGTTTCCCTTCCCCGAGGCGACCGCAACCACCGAGATCCTGGTCGCCGGCGAAGCAGGCGGTGATCAGGCACGCATCCTCCTCGGCGGCGCCGTCGTCGGCGGAGTCTACGACTTCCTCGTCTCCGGTCTCGGCGCCTGGAAGGAGGTCGTCTCGACCACCGTGTTCGGGTGGGGCCAACGTCTCGCCGACACCATCAAGTGGGAGTTCCGCATCAACGTCGGCGCGGCCGTGACCGGCCTCGGCTACATCATCGGCCTGCGCTACGCGGCCATCATCTGCGCCGGATCCTTCACCGCGTGGTGGGTGCTGGTGCCCCTGGTCTATTTCATCGGCAGCCACGTCGGCGAGCCCTTCGCCACCCGCAGCGGCCTGACCATCGCGCAGATGCCGCCGATCCAGATCTTCGCCGACTACGTGCGCCACGTCGGCATCGGCGGCATCGCCGCAGCCGGCATCATCGGTGTGCTCAAGAGCTGGCGGATCATCGTTGGCGCCTTCAAGCTCGCCCTGCGCGAGTTCACGGGCGGTGTCCACGCTGCAGCCGGCAAGACAGAGCGCACCCAGACCGACGTCGCCATGAAATGGGTCACGACCGCGATTCTGGCGACGATCATCGGGACCTTCGTCTTCTTCCGCTTCAGCGTTGTCGACAGCCTCTTCCACGCCGTCGTCGGTCTGGTCGTGGTGACGGTCATCGCGTTCCTGTTCACCACCGTGGCTGCACGGGCCATCGCGATCGTCGGGGTCAACCCGGTCTCGGGGATGACCCTCATGACCCTGATCATCTCCTCCGTCGTGCTTCTCAAGGTCGGCGTTACCGGAAGGACCGGGATTCTGGCCGCCCTGATCATCGGCGGCGTCGTCTGCACCGCCCTGTCCATGGCCGGCGGCTTCATCACCGACCTCAAGATCGGCTATTGGCTCGGCACCACACCGCGCACCCAGGAGCGCTGGAAGTTCCTCGGCACGCTTGCAGCGGCCGCCTCCGTCGGCCTCGTCATCATGATGCTGAACCAGGTCTACGGATTCGGCGTCCCGACCCCGGAGCACCCGGCCGCGCTCGCCGCCCCTCAGGCATCGGCGATGGCCGCCGTGATCGAGCCGCTGATGACGGGTCAGCCGGCTCCCTGGCTGCTCTATATTGCCGGAGGGTTTCTTGCCTTGGTCCTCGAGATCGTCAGTGTGCCTCCCCTCGCCTTTGCCCTCGGCATGTACCTTCCAATCGAGCTCAACACGCCGCTCCTCTTTGGCGGTCTGGTCGCGTGGTACGTGTCCACGCGGAGCAAGGACGACAAGCTGAACACGGAGCGTCGTGAGCGCGGTACCTTGATCGCGTCCGGCTTCATCGCTGGCGGTGCGATCATGGGCGTCATTGCAGCGACACTCAACTTCGGCGGTGACAGCCTGATCGAGAAAGGCTGGAAGCTGAATGCGGCGATTGGGCTCGAGCATTGGGGAGAGAGCGTACCCGCCGAGGCGCTCGGCTTCGCCATGTACGCTCTGCTGCTGATCTTCTTCGCCTGGATGGTCATGCGGAAGCCGTCATCCTCGAAGTAGATCTCTCGACATACGTCGCAGGCGACGGCCAGCGCCGGTTGCCAGAGCGGCGCCCGCAGTCGGGAGGTCGTGGAGAATGCAGGCTACGGATGGCGTTCGCGCAGGCGCTCCTCGAGCGTGCCGAGCAGGGAGTCCGGGTCGCTGAAGACGCGGGCCGCGACTGGGCTGACGCCGGGAGGGGCGGTAAGGCCCCACGAGCGGTAGCACCACAGCTCACGGCTCTCTTTGAGAGCAAGGGCGATCTCCGACAGCGTCCCGGCACCGCCCCCGAGGGCCAGGCAGAGGTCACCCGAGAGCACGTTGAAGGTGTTGCGCGCGGAGCCTGCCCCAGTGAAGATCGGAATCCGCACCCAGGAGTTCGGATAGGCTGCGCCCGGCATCGCGACCGGCAGCACGCCGACCGTGAGCCCACCGGCCTCGACCGCACCGCGACACGCAGCGGCCATCACGCCGGGACCGCCGCCGGTCAGCACGACCCAACCGCGCTCCGCAGCCGTCCGGCCGACCCGCGCCGCGAGCGCCTCGAGCTCAGGAGATGCCTCGCCTGACCCGAACACCGCGAGGATCGGAAGCCGCGCGCCGTGACGAATCCCCTTCACTCTCACCTCCCGCCGTGCTGCCCGAACGAGGCCGCAAACCTCTCACCGGCATGGTCCGCCCGACCGCTCCCTGCAGACGAACAACGGCCCGGGCTTCCGCCCGGGCCGCTCGGTCATCTCGGTAGGAAACGCTGCTATTCCATCACAACGAGGGTCACGCGGCGGTTCTGCGCCCGGCCGTCCTTGGTCGAGTTGTCGGCAACCGGCTTGTACTCGCCATAGGAGATCACGTTCATGCGATGCAGGGGGAAACCATCCTGCATGCTGAGGTAGCGCATCACCTGATGGGCGCGCTTGTATCCGAGCTCAAGGTTGTACTTCTCACTGCCGATGTTGTCGGTGTGGCCCTGAATCTCGATGAAGACGTTCTTGTTCTCGCTCTTGACCTTGTTGGCGAACGCGTCAAGGGCGGCCTTTGCCTCGTCGGAGAGCTGGAACTTGTTGAAGCCGAACTTCACATCGTTGTCGGACAGAGTGACCTCATAGAGGAACTTGCCCTTGGCCAGCTTGCCGGCCTCCTCGGCGCGGGTGAGCGCGTCGCGGGCGGTATCCGAGAGCTTGTTGATCTGACCCTGAAGCTCGGCGTCCTTCGCCTGCAACTTGCCGATCTCGGCCTGGTTCTGTTCGACCTGGCCCTGGACCTCGCCGACCTTGGCCTCAGTCATCTTCTGCGAGGACTGGACCTGTTCCTGGACATAGGTCTTCGTGGCGCAACCGGTCACCGTCAGACCAGCCGCAAGCAGGACGATCAACGCCGGGGAAACGAACTTCCGCATTCTCCACCTCCTCAATTCATATGCTCGTATGCCGTCGCAAAGCCTTTGATGCCTTCATGCACCGCGGCCAAACTATAGCATATGGACCGTCGATCGGCTCGGCAACCTCCTCGTTCGCTACCACGTGACGCACTGCGGCGCCATCGGATCCTCCTCGTGAGCGCACTCGACGATGCCGTCGCTCAGGCGAACCACGACCGGGGTCTGGAGCAGCCAATCCACACCTGCCGGCAGCTCGGCCTCTCGACACTCAGTGCAGGGCATCGGCTGCAATCCCACCGTCGGGAAACCGGCCTTGTCCGGAACTGCGACGACCGTCGTCGGCACCGTCAGTGCGCCCGAGAAGTACAGATCGAGCAGCTCGTGGCAGTGCTCGCAGTCCTTGCGATAGAAGACGATCATCTGTTGACCCTGGTCGAGATCCGCGGGCGCACCCTGGACCCAGTGCGAAATATCGATCGCCTGCCACCGTTTCCCGATCCAGGTCGTGTAGTCCGGCAGGTAGTACTTCTGAGCCGGCAGCGGGAGCGAGGGCTGGGCGCTGGCCGTCAGCGTGGAGCCGCTTTGTGGCAACGTCGCTGCCGCGGGGGCGGGCACCGGGCGCCCGAAAGCCACGGCCATCGCCACCATGCTGGCCACGGCGGCGGCCATCACTCGCCAGGTCGGTTGCGTGGCAGAGCACCTCAGCGACCGTGCGCGGCGCCCAAGCAGGACCACGCCGAGCAACAGGCCGCCATCGATGATCAGGGTCACAGCGGGGTGCACCTTGACATTGCCGAAGCACCCGCAGCTCGAGGCTCCGAGGAAGAGGTCACCGAACAGGATCACGAAGAAGACGCCGAGCACCATCGTGGCCACCGGGCGAGCCAGGGTCGGCAGCAGCCAGATAATGGCCACGGCGGCCAGCTCGACGGCAATTGAGAAGCGGAGCACGACACCCAGGTCGAGGCCGGAGGCACCCACCAGTTTGACGAGCACGGTCGGCAGGCTCGCCGGACTGAGGTCGACCAGCTTGGCGAGCGCCCCCGCCAGCAGCCACAGCGGCACCAGCAGCCGGGTCACCACCTGCGCGGCACGGTCTATGAGATCCGACTCCGCTATCCGGAGCATCGGTTCGACTCCGCTCGCCATCGGCCCTCCTCTCTCCTCAGCAGCC
>CAZQYU010000019.1:0-26111 GCA_964597585.1 uncultured Thermoanaerobaculia bacterium | reverse complement strand
CCCGCAGGCGCTGGGCTCGGACCTCGACACCGCCCGCTCGTTCCTCACCGGCAGCGTGGCATGGTCCCCGCGGCGCGACGTGACCTTCTACCAGTCCCTGCGGCTCGGCGTGGCGGTGGCCCTCACGGGAGAGCTGGATCCGGTGCTCAAGTTCAAGACCGGGGGCCAGGGCACGATCCGGGGCTTTGAGTTCGAGTCGGTCGGACACACCGTCGAGTACGGAGGCGTACCGGACGTGGTCGGCGGGGGTGCGCTTCTGATACTCAACGAGGAGCTGCGGGTTCGGGTGTGGGGCGGGTTGCGGCTCGCGGTCTTCGTCGATGCCGGTCAGGCGTGGGAGAGCTGGACCCGGCGGGAGGAGCCGCTTGCGATCGGCGCCGGGTTCGGCTTCCGATGGGCGACGCCGATCGGTCCGATCTGGGGCGACGTCGCCTGGCCGGTGGCCAACCCGGGCCTCAACTCGGGCCCGAAGTTCTACATCGGTTTTGGCAGGCCCTTTTAGCCCCCAGAACGAGGAGCGGGTCTGCTGCGGACCGTGTCGCACCGGCACCTGCCGCGTTTTCGGACCACCGGCGCTCCTCAACGTAGCTCTGCTACGCCTCCGGGTGCCGGAGCTCCGAGAAACGCGACACCTGCAGGCGCGACCCGGCCCTCGCGACGACCCGTGCCTCGATCTGGGGGCTCGGGCATAGAGAGAAGGAGAGCTGAAGAACTCCCCCCCAAGCAAATGCCGTCGGTCTCGTTCCGGAAACCGCGGCACGAAGGTCAGGGCAGGGGGTCTACTCGCCCTGCGAGGAATTTGTTTCGGCTACCGCTTCGAGGACTGGAGCACGGAGCGCGCCTTGACGGCGTCCGGCGATTCCGGCGCCAGCGTCAGGAAGCGGTCCATGTCGAGCAGCAACAGATCAGTGCGCTTCAGCTTCGACCACGCGAGTCCCCGGTAATAGTAGGCATAGGCCAGACCCGAGTCCTCGGTCAGCGCGGCGGTGAACTCGTCGACCGCATCCTGCCACCGCTGCTCCCCGGCCGCGAGCAGGCCGAGCTGGTACCTGACGAGCGGTTGCGAGGCGCCGTTGGCGAGCGCCGCGTTGAGCGCTTCCTTTGCGAGGCCGAACTGGCGCAGCTGCAGCCTCGCCGTGCCGAGGTAGTAGGACGCCCAGCCGTTCTTCGGGTTCTTGGCCAACTCGGCCTGGGCCCTGGAAACGGCGGCCTTCCACGCCGCCTCGGCGCCCTGGAGGTTGCCCTTCCAGTACAGCATCTCGCCGCGGTAGTACTCCGGCGCGGGATCTGCCGGGAAATCCGTGGCGGCCTTGCCCACAGCGGCAAGGGCCGTGTCGAGCTTGCCCTCAGCCATCGGCTCGAGCGCGCTCGCGACTCTGAAGTCGGCGCCGGACCGGGTGTCTGCGGGGACGGACTCGAGGGTTGCCTTCGCCTTTTCTGCGTCCCACCCGACGGCGAAGCGGATCGCCTTCTGCGCAGCGCTTTCGCACTTCTCGGGCGCTGGCTGGCCTGCTGCGGGCGTCTGGTCCGTCTTGGGCTGCTCGGCGGATCCGGGCGGAGGAGCCGGCCCGACACGGCCGGCGGCGCCGCGGACAGCGGCCGGGGTCGGCGTGGGCTGAGCGAGGGCTGTGCTCGCGAGCAGGAGCGCGGCAGCGACGGCCATGTACGAGCGCATGAGATACCTCCATCGGACCGCCCGAGGCGGCTCAACTCAATTGTACGGCGGTGGCCCGCTACGCGTTGAGGTGGAGTGGTGCCGGACCAGATGTGGCGATGCCCGCGCTCCGATGCCGCGGTTGCTCTCCGCCGCCCGGGAAGGAGGTCGCCATCGCCGTGTTGTAATGACAGACGGAGGTTCTGGTGAGGGTCCTGATGGTGAGCAGCGAGGCCGTGCCGTATGCCAAGGCCGGCGGCCTCGGCGACATGGTCTCCGCCCTGGCGGTCGAGCTCGCGCGGCAGGATCACGATGTGCGGGTCGTCCTGCCGCGCTACTACGGTATCGACAAGGGGGCACTGGAGCTGATGCCCGGGCCGCTCGGGGTCCCGGTCGGTTTCGGGACCCAGTGGTGCGGCGTCTACCGCTCCACCCTGCCAGGCTCCGAGGTGCCGGTGTACTTTCTCGACCACGAGCGCCTGTTCGGCCGCGACGGGATCTACGGCTCGAAAGCGGTGCCGGACTTCCCCGACAACCCTGAGCGGTTCGCCCTGCTGTCCCGGGGGGCCTTCCAGCTCGCGAAGCGGTTGGAATGGATCCCCGACATCATGCACGCCCACGACTGGCCGACGGCCCTTGTGCCGGTCTTCCTCCGGACCTGGGAGAGCTCGGGGCCGTTCGCTTCGACCGCGAGCGTGCTGACGATTCACAACCTGGGCTACCAGGGGATCTACCCGAAAGACACGATCGTGTTCACGCAGCTCGGCTGGGACGAGTTCCACGGCTCGGGATTCGAGTGGCACGACACGCTCAACCTGCTCAAGGCGGGTCTGTCGAACGCCGACATCCTCTCCACAGTCTCCCCGACCTATGCCGCCGAGATCCAGACGTCAAACTTCGGCTTTGGGCTCGACGGGCTCCTGCGCCGGCGCGGCGCCGATCTCTTCGGTGTGCTCAACGGGATCGACTACACGGTATGGAGCCCTGACACCGATCACAAGATCCCGCACCGCTTCGACGATCGAAGGCTCGCGGGCAAGGCGGCCAACAAGAAGGAGCTGCAGCGACGGCTCGGCCTGGCCGTGGACGCCAAGGCGCCGCTCGTGGGCATGGTGACGCGTCTCGTCGACCAGAAGGGCGTCGGTGCGCTCGCCGGGCCCAGCTTCGGCAGCCTGTGGGGTATGTGTACGGACTTCGCAGTTCAGTTCGCAATCCTCGGTAGCGGCGACGCATGGTGCGAGACCGAGCTCACTTCGCTTGCGGCCCGGCTCCCAAACCTCGCGGTGCAGATCGGCTACGACGACGGCCTGGCCCACCTCATCGAGGCCGGTGCCGACTTCTTCCTGATGCCGAGCGCCTACGAGCCCTGCGGCCTCAATCAGATGTACTCGCTTCGATATGGCACTCTGCCGATCGTCCGCCGCACCGGTGGTCTCGCCGACACCGTGGAGCAGTACGTGGAGGCCACCGGCGAAGGCACGGGCTTCCTGTTCGAACAGCTCACACCGCGGGCGATCTACGACACCGTGGGCTGGGCGGTGTGGACGTGGTTCAACCGACGCGAGCACGTCACGGCGATGCGCCGACGGGCGATGCGGCAACGCTTCTCCTGGGACGGGTCGGCCCGGCGCTACGGTGAGCTCTACCAGTGGGCCCTCGACCGGCGCCTGGGACGATCTCCGCACGCGTGGTGAGTTCGTGGCACCCCTCACCATCCGGCGCCGACGAGACGAGGACGTCATCGATCTGCCGCGCCACTTCGAGCGCGCGCCACTGCACACGTCGGTGAAGCTCGCCGCTTGGCCGTGCTCGGTGGTCGCAGCGGTCGTCGGCGTGTGGTGGATGGTGACCCGGGACGGGTCGCCGCTCGAGGTTGTCGGTGCAGTCCTCGCGGGCGCTGCCGCAGTGGTGGTTCTCGGGCTGGTCCGCTGGCGGGCCTTCGAGACGACCGTCGGCGGACGCTGGGTGGAGATTCGGTCGGGTCCGATCAGGCACCGCATTCCGCTCGAGTTCGTCGATGTGGTGGCGGTCCGTTCAGCCCGGGGGTGGCGGCGTCTGTACGCTCCCACGGAGGTCGTGCTGCGGCTGGGATCCGGTGCGCGAGAGGTTGCACTGGCATCCCGGGAGTCCGGTGAGCTGGTCTCTGCCATCGAGGACGCGCGCCGGGGCGGGGCCTCCTGTGCAGCGGCGAAGGTGGCGCCAGGGCCGGTCGCGAAGGGAGACGGGCAGGCATGAGGAGTCGTCGCCACGGAGACTGACGCGAGCCTCGAGAGCACAGCGTTGTCAGGTCTCGGTGCGGCGGTCGAGCTCAACGAGAACGGCCGGAGGGTGCCCTCCGGCCGTTCTCGTTCCGTGAGCCCGGGCTGACGGCTACTCTTCGCCCATAAAGGGGTAGGCAAAGTGCTTTGGCGGCACGAAGTTCTCTTTGACAGTGCGCTGTGAGGTCCAGCGGATCAGGTTGAGGTACGAGCCCGCCTTGTCGTTGGTGCCGGAGGCCCGGGAGCCGCCAAAGGGCTGCTGGCCGACCACGGCCCCGGTGGGTTTGTCGTTGAGGTAGAAGTTGCCGGCGGCGTGGCGCAGGCTGGCGGCCATCTTGACGGCGGCTCGGCGGTCCTCGGCGAAGATCGCGCCGGTGAGGGCGTAGGGGCTGGTCGAGTCGCACAGATCGAGGGCCTCGTCGAGCCGCGCGTCGTCGTACACGAACAGGGTCAGCACGGGGCCGAAAATCTCCTCCCGCATGAGCTTCTGACGCGGGTCGGTGGTCACCACGACGGTGGGCTGGATGAAGTAGCCGACGGAGTCGTCGCTGGTGCCTCCAGCGATGATCTCGCAGTCGGACGAGGCCCTGGCGTGCTCGATGTAGCCTATCTGGTCCCGGTACGCTCCCTTGTCGATGACGGCATTGAAGAAGTTCCGGAAGTCGGTCGGGGCCCCGACCTTGATCTCCGCGATCTGGCCGAGGAGTACGTTCTTCAACCGCGGCCACAGCGAGGACGGGATGTAGGCCCGTGACGCGGCAGAGCACTTCTGGCCCTGGTACTCGAAGGCGCCGCGGACCAGCGCTGTTGCGAGTGCGTCGGCGTCGGCCGAGGCGTGGGCGAACACGAAGTCCTTGCCACCGGTCTCGCCGACGATCCGGGGGTAGGTCCGATAGCCGGCGATGTTGTTGCCGATCGTCCGCCACATGTCCTGGAAGACCGGAGTCGATCCGGTGAAGTGGATGCCGGTCAAGTGGGGGGAGGCCATCACCGGGTTGCCGACCTCGCCGCCGGAGCCCGGTACGAAGTTGATCACCCCGGGCGGGAAGCCGGCGGCCTCGAACAGCCTCATCAGGTGGTAGGCGGTGAAGACCGCCGAGGAGGCGGGCTTCCACAGCACGACATTTCCCATCAGGGCCGGCGAGCTTGGCAAGTTGCCGGCGATCGAGGTGAAGTTGAAGGGGGTCACCGCGAACACGAAGCCCTCGAGGGCGCGATACTCAACGTAGTCCCAGTAGCCCTGCGCAGACTCCGGCTGCTGCTGGTAGATGAACTTCATGTAGGCCGGGTTGAAGCGGAAGAAGTCGATCAGCTCGCAGGCAGAGTCGATCTCTGCCTGGAAGACGTTCTTCGACTGGTTGAGCATGGTCGCGGCGTTGAGGGTGTCACGCCACGGGCCGGCAAGCAGCTCGGCGGCCTTGAGCAGACAGGCGGCACGGTCCTCCCAGGCCATCTCGGACCACTCGCGCCATGCCTGCTGGGAGGCCTCCACCGCCATCTTCACCTCGGCCTCGCCCGCCTTGTGGTAGGTGGCGAGAGCGTGCCCGTGGTCGTGGGGGCAGACCGCCTTCGCGGTCGTGCCGGTGCGAACCTCCTTGCCGCCGATGATCAGGGGGATCTCGATCTCCTCGGCGAGCATCGCGGCGAGCTTCTTCTTGAGCGACGCCTTCTCCGGCGAGCCCGGAGCGTACGCGCGCACCGGCTCGTTGACCGGCTTCGGGATCGGGACGATTCCGTTCGGCATGGGACACCTCCAGTTGACGGGCGGTCGGGTGAGGGGTCGGCTCGCGACCGCGCAGGCATGGTACCGGTATGTGAAAGACGGCGCAAGGTCGGCGACATAGGGCAGTGAATGGTCACGACCGACCCGATCGGGGGGGGCCGGCTGAGGCTCCGAAGAGCACCGGGACCAGAGGTCCGGCCGCCCGAAGACCGGTGCCCTGTCGGACTATGTTTGCAGTGGTTGCTGTTGCTGCGTGAGGAGGTCGTTGATGTCCAGAGATACGGTTGACCATCGCGAGTTCGAGTGGAAGGTCGCGGTCCGGCCGATGCGCCCTGGGGACTACGACCGGATTGTCGAGCTGCAGCGACTTTGCTTTCCGGAGATGAAGCCGTGGCGCCCTGAGCACATCGCAGCCCACCTCGAGACGTTCCCCTCGGGCCAGCTGGTGGTCGAGGTCGACGGCGAGGTCGTGGCGTCGTCGTCGAGCCTGGTCATCGACTTCGACGAGTACGAGGAAGGCCACACCTGGATGGAGATCTCGGGGGAAGGGACGATCAGCAATCATGACCCCGAGGGCGACACGCTGTACGGCATCGAGGTCATGGTCCACCCCGAATGGAGGGGCATGAAGCTCGCGCGCCGGCTCTACGAGGCGCGCAAGCAGCTGTGCCGGGAGCTTAACCTCCGGCGGATCATGGTCGGCGGGCGGATCCCCGGGTTCGGCAAGCTGAAGCAGGACATGACGGTTCGTGAGTACGTCGAGCGAGTGCAGTCGAAGGATATCTACGACCCTGTGCTCACCACCCAGCTCGCCAACGGGTTCACGCTCAAACGGGTGATCCGGTCCTACCTGGCGAGCGATCTCGAGTCGGACGGTTTCGCGACCCTGCTCGAGTGGGTCAACCTCGACTACGAGCCCGACCCCCATCGGCGCATGCTGACCTCACGGCCCGCACGGATTTGCGTCGTGCAGTACGGGATGCGCCACCTCTCAGGGTTCGAGGACTTCGCTGAGCAGTGCGAGTACTTCGTCGACGTCGGATCCGGCTACAAGGCCGACTTCGTGGTCTTCCCGGAGATCTTCACCAGCCAGATGCTCTCCTTCCTGCCGGCGAACAGCCCAGCAGAGGCGGTGCGCAAGCTGGCCGATCTGACGCCTCAGTACCTCGACCTCTTCTCGGATCTGGCGGTGAAGTACAACACCAACATCATCGGCGGCTCTCACTTCACCTTCGAGGACGAGCGGCTCACCAACACCGCCTACCTGTTCCGCCGCGACGGCCAGATCGGCAAGCAGCGAAAACTCCACATCACGCCCAACGAGCGCCGTTGGTGGGGTGTCCAGCCGGGTGATCACCTTGAGGTCTTCGACACTGACAAGGGCAAGGTGGCAATCCTCATCTGCTACGACGTCGAGTTCCCGGAGCTCGCTCGGATCGCCGTCGATCGCGGCGCTCGGATCCTCTTTGTCCCGTTCTGCACCGACGAGCGCCAGGGCTACCTCAGGGTCCGCTACTGTGCCCAGGCGCGTTGTATCGAGAATCAGGTGTACGTCGCCATCGCCGGTACGGTCGGCAACCTGCCCGAGGTCGAGAACATGGACATTCAGTACGCGCAGTCGGCGATCTTCACGCCCTCGGACTTCCCGTTCTCGCGTGACGCGATCGCCGCCGAGGGCACGCCGAACGTGGAGATGGTGGTCATCCACGACGTCGACCTCGAGAAGCTCGACCACTGCCGCCGCGCGGGCACGGTGCAGAACTGGAAGGACCGGCGAGACGATCTCTACGAAGTGCGGTGGAAGGGCGAGGTGGCCGAGTAGGGTCTCCGACCAGCCTCAAAGCCTTGAGAGTGTGATGGGCATGTGGAGCTTCTGGCCCAGTACATGGTGGCCGCGTTGCTGCCGCGAATCGCTTCAGAAGATCCTTGATGGATCTGAAGCAGACACTTGACAACTCAGCATGGAGCGGCAATTCTGCCACTGAGATCATTTTCGGCCTGTGAAACCGATCATGAGATGGAGTTGCTGCTGCATGCCTGCCTTTGCGACCACCGGGCCCGGTCTTGGGATAGCCGGAGGTCTCGCAGTCTCAGCCCAGCCCCAACGAGTGTCGCCCCGGCGGGCTCCGGCGCGCCTTCGTTCGACTGATTGGCTGTCCGGTGAGCCTCGCAGTCTGCCCGAGGCGGGGGACTGAGTCGTGCACGGAGACGATGCGATCTGTCCTCGGTGCGCTCAACCCCGTTGCGAAGCCGAGGAGTGCCCGTACTGCGGTGTCATCTACGAACGATTCGACGAGTGGAGCGGGCGGATCCTGCCACGCCGGCCAGAGGTCGTGCCGGAGCACCAACCGCAGCCCCAAGGCGACCTCGTCGGCACGAAGATCCGGCATGCCTCCGGAACGGACTTTTCGTGGCTCGGGTTCACGCGTGAGCTCGTCGAGCGAAATCTCCCCGTCGCCGTGGTGGTTGCATTCGCGTTGCTCCAGTTCATCGCAGCGGTGAGCGCGCGCTACCTGATCGGCGGTTCGGACCGCCCGCAGGACGCGCGTGAGGCGTTCACCCTCGCGGTTGGAATGCCCGCGCCCTCGGGCTTTGACGACGGTGTCGTGTTTCACCTCGTGGATCGTCGCTTCGTGCTGCTGACATCGAAGTCGCAAAACGCGCTGCTCGCGGTGTACAGCGCCAAGGCGGGCAGCGGGAGGATCGGAGAGGACGAGATCGCTGACCTCATCCACGGCTGGTACGACGGAATGGGCGATGTGCTCAAGCGAGAGTGGACCGAGATCGGTGTTCAGCGGGGTGAACTCCATGGCACCGAGGTCCCCGTCCATGCAGTCCGCCTTGCCGGATCCGGCAAGGGAATGTGGAGCTACTACGCCATCACGCGCGAAGAGGAACACATCCGGGCGGTGTGCCTGCTGAGCAACGCAGCGACCGCGCGCCGGCTCGCTCTCGCACTGTTTGGGGCGGGCTGAGGAGGCATCGGCAGATGGCTAACGGTTCTCGAGGCGACCAGGCGTCGTGTCCACCGTCCCAGACGATCCTGGTTCCAGCAGTGATCGTGTTCGCCGGTCTCGTGCTCACGCACGCGTCACCAGCGGTGGCTGACTCCCTCGAAGGAGCGCTGCTCGACCCGATCCGCAGGCTCGCGATTCTGGGCTCTGTCGTCTTCATCGTCGGCCAGATCCTGTTCGTGTGGTTGGCGGCGAAGTTCATGCGGCTGGCCGGGAGCCTGGCCACCGCGTTCCTCACGGTCATCCTCGGTTTCGTCATCTCGGTCGTGCTCGCCATCGGACTCGTCCTGATCGCCCCGGTCCTGCCCCGTGACGCAGTCATGGTGTCGTTGCTCACGGTCAATGCGGCCGCCGGCGCGCTCGCGGTGAAGATGCTCTACCGGACCGACGCCCTGCGTGCACTCTTCACCTACCTCAGCGCAGAGGTTCTGGCCGTGGCCACGTTCGCGCTCGGCGTGCTGATGTCGGTCTGAAGCGGCTCGACACAACCCCATACCCTGTACGCTGTGGGTTGGGCGCTCCTCAGGGAGGACGACGCATGACGTCTTTGCCGATCTATCTCGACTACAACGCCACCACTCCGGTCGACCCGAGGGTGGCCGAAGCCGTGGCAGAGGCGACCGTCGAGCTGTTCGGGAACCCATCGTCGCCGCATCGGACGGGTCGCCGCGCGCGTGAAGCGGTGGATCGAGCGCGTGCTCAGGTCGCGGCCGCCATTGGCTGCGCGCCGGACGAGATCGTCTTCACGTCGGGCGGGTCGGAGTCGAACAACCAGGCGCTGCGGGGCGTTCTGTCGGCGCGTGGTGGCGGCGGTCTCGTGACCTCCGCCATCGAACATCCTGCGGTGCTCGAGCCGGCGATCGCGCTCGAGATCGAGGGACTGGCAGAGCTGACGATCGTCGGGGTGGATGACGACGGTCGCATCGACCCGGCCGAGGTGGAACGCGCCGTGCGACCGGGCACCGTGCTGGTGTCGATCATGCTCGCGAACAACGAGGTCGGCACGCTCCAGCCAGTGGCCGAGCTCGCCGAGCGCTACCGGCCACGGGGTGTCCTGATCCACACCGACGCCGCACAGGCGGTCGGGAAGGTCGCAGTCGATGTCGCCGCGCTCGGGGTGGACCTGCTCACGGTCGCCGGGCACAAGCTCTACGGGCCGAAAGGGATTGGCGCGCTGTACGTGCGTCGGGGCACGCTCCTCGAGCCGTTGATCCGGGGAGCGGCCCACGAGCGGGGTCTGCGCGCCGGCACCGAGAACGTCGCCGGAATCGTCGGCCTGGGTCTCGCGGCGGAGCTGGCGGCGCTGCTGGTCGAGGAGGAGGGACGTCGGCTGCGTGGGCTGCGCGATCGCCTGCGAGGGGAGCTTCGGGCCGCCATTCCCGGGCTCGTCGAGCACGGACATCCGAAGCACCGCCTGCCGAACACGCTCTCGGTCGCGCTGCCTGGCGTCGCGGCGGATGCGCTGTTGGATCGGCTCGGCGAGGACGTCGCCGCGTCCGCTGGAGCGGCCTGCCACGCCCAAGAGGTGAAGGTGTCTCACGTTCTGGCGGCGATGGGGGTACCGGTCGAGCTTGCGGTTTCGACGATCCGACTCTCGCTTGGCCGTTGGACGACCGAGAGCGAGGTCGACCGGGCGAGCGATCTCATCGTGCAGTCCTACCGGGAGCTCCGGTAGTCCGCACTCCTCACCACAGAGCCGCAGAGGATAGAACCACCAAGACGCCAAGCCATCGCAGCGACAGGGCCCCGGGTACGGCTTGGGTTCTCTCCCGTCGCGTGCTCCCCTGGTGCGGCCTCCTCCGAACCGGGATTGGGAGCGCGCTTCCGGCCTTGAACGCCCTCTTGGTGTCTTAGTGTCTTGGTGGTGAGAATCCGCCTCGACCAGCGACCAACGACCCGGGACCACCACACCGCCATCCTCGGGTTGTGGGCAAGGCCTGCCACGGGTCACTGTGGTTCGCTCTTCCATTCTGCCGCGACAGCATCCGCGCCGCGGTTCTGCCGTGCTACCATCGATAGGTTCCGGAAGGGGTTGCCCGTGCGCTTTGAGGTCGGTGACAAGGTCGTCTACCCGTCCCAGGGTGTGTCGGTTGTCGAGAGCATCGAAACTGAGGAGCTCGCCGGCACCGAGATGGAGTGCTACATCCTCCGTCTGCTCAACACCGAATCCAAGGTGGTGGTCCCGGTCGGGAACTGGGAGCGGGTGGGCCTGCGCCACCTCGCTGCGCCGCCCGACGTCACGCGGATCATGAAGCGCCTCCGGGCGAACGACACGGACGAGGCCGAGGACTGGAAGGACCGCTACCGCGCCAACCTCGACCGCATCAAGACCGGCGAGCTCGAGGAGATCGTCGACGTGCTCCTGTGCCTCGCCGACGTCGCGTCCCGCAAGCCGCTGTCGTTCCGGGAGCGCAAGATGTTCGACCATGCCCGCCAGCTTCTGGTGTACGAGGTCGCGGAGGTCGAGGGTCGCGCGGTGGACGACGTCGACAGCGAGGTCGAAACGGTGCTCAAACGGCATATGGAGTCGGGCGGGGACGCCTGATCCGGGTCGCCCGCCTCGGGCAGCGCGCATCCCAACGCTGACGTCACCGAACAACCGTCCAAGCAACATGGGATGCGCGACGCGCGTCCCATGGGGTGTGCTGGGTCTGGTCTCCACCTGAAATACCCACCACCCCCCTACTGCGGGGCCGATCTGCCAGCCATCGCGGGGCCTCTCGCGACTCGGCGCCGGCGACGAATCTCGCCATACGACTCGGCGGCTCACCGCTCAATGGCTCGGCGCCGACGGACACGTCGGCGCCCTCGTGAGGTGGTGGAAAGCGAAAGCTGGAATGACGACGCGACATCCCGACCGGCACCGAGGACGACGCACTGCGGGCTGCGAGCAGGGCCGTGTCACGCTATCATGGGCGTGACCGGACACCTCGGAACTCCCGTGTGCGCACCAGGCTCGTGAGGGAGCCGCCCAGGCCTGAACCTCCCGCGACGATGCGGAGCACGAGTGCCGAGCTGTCCGTGGGCAACGAACGAACGCGATTCGAAGGAGTCGCAGCGTTTTGCGGGTAGGGGCAGGGCGCTTGGTGTGAAGCGTCCACCCGTGGGTCGGATGGGCGAGGAGGAACGGGGCGGTCGGCCCGTCTTGAAACTCGGTCGAGCTCAGAACGTGTGACGGGTATCGACCGGAAGAACGGCATCGGAACCTGGAGAGGCATGCAGACGAGTCCCTGGTACCGAAAGCTCCACTGGCAGGTCCTGATCGCGCTGGTGGCGGGCGTGGTGCTCGGCACTGCGGCACCGGCGTTGGGTCGAGAGGTCGGGTTCATCGGGGACCTCTTTCTGCGGCTCCTGAAGATGATCATCATCCCTTTGATCTTCCTCTCCCTGGTCGACGGGATGTCGAGTCTTGGCGATGTCCGGACCGTGGGCAGGGTAGGTGTTCGCACGCTGCTGTATTACACGGTGACGACGACCCTGGCGATTGTCGTGGGCCTCACCCTGGTCAACCTCCTCCACCCGGGTGTTGGATTGACGCTGGGTGCGCAGGGTCAAGCCCCGGAGGGTCTCGAGGCCGCCCACACCGGCTTTGCCGACTTCGTGCTGCGACTCATCCCCGACAACGTGATCGATGCCATGGCGCGTGGCGACGTGCTGCCGGTGATCATGTTCGCGATCCTCTTCGGGCTCGTTCTGACCGGGCTGGACGAAACCGAGGCGCGGCCCGTAACACGGGTGGTGAGCGGTATTCTCGCGGTCATCCAGCGGCTGACGCTGGGCATCATCCGGCTTGCGCCGATCGGCATCTTCGGGCTCATCGGCCGGGCTGTGGGGCGCAGCGGAGTCGAGCTCATCGTCGGGCTGTGGCCGTACTTTCTGACCGTCGTCCTGAGCTTGATCATCCACGCCACCGTGACGCTCGCCCTCCTCCTCATCATCTTCGGGCGGCGCTCGCCGATTGCTTATGCCCGCAGCGTGCTACCGGCGCTTGTGACAGCGTTCTCGACCGCGTCGTCCTCGGCGACTCTGCCGCTCTCGATGGAGTGTGCTGAGCATCAGGCCGGCCTGCCCAAGGGGGTCGTCAGCTTCGTGCTGCCGCTCGGCGCCACGGTCAACATGGACGGCACGGCGCTCTACGAAGCGGTCGCCGCGCTCACCATCGCCCAGATGTACGGGATCAATCTCGACCTGCACCAGCAGGTGATGGTCCTGATTACCGCGTTGTTCGCTTCGGTCGGTGCGGCCGGCATTCCCATGGCAGGACTGGTGATGCTGGTCATCGTGCTCGATGCGGTAGGTCTTCCGCTCGCGGGAATCGGGGTCATCATTGCTGTGGACAGTGTGCTCGACATGATGCGAACGGCGACCAATGTCTGGAGTGACCTGGTCGGGACGGCGGTGATCAGCCGCTTCGAAGGGAGAACCGCATGAAACGCGCGCTCCCCATCGGAATGCTCCTGGTTTGGGCGGTCGCTGTCGCGGGCGCAGTGCCGACGGCGCAGGTGCTGCGCGAGACGATCAAGCTCCAGGAGTCGGTGCTCGCGACCCAGAGCCACGATCTCGAGCGCCAGCAGGGGCGCATCGAACAGGCATGGGCGCGCGTGGAACGCCTGGGTGCCGACCTCGCGCGCGCAGAAGCTCAGGGGGAGGATCTCGACAGCCTGCGTCTTCGGGACGAGGATCTCCAGGTCGCCGAAGGCGAGTTGCTCACGGCTGTGCTCCACTCCCAGCGGCTGCGAGGCGCCATGATCGCCACCCGGACGCAGATCGAGCAGGCCAAGCAGGATCTGGAGAAGATCGGGACCGGCGAGCAGCAGGGGAGAGACCCCCTGAGTGGCACCTGGCGGATCGTTGTGGAGCCGGGCGGCCAGGACGGTACGCTCTCGCTTTCCCTCGACGGCACGCTGGTGACCGGAATCTACTCCCTGGCAGGCGGTTGGAACGGTTCATTCCGGGGGACCCTGGTCGCCGCAAAGGTTCGGCTGGAGAGAATCGACTCCCAGATCGGTTTTGCAGCCATCTTCTATGGCAGACTTGTCACCGCTGGCGACTCCTCTCGACTCGAGGGGACGTGGGAGGCGACACAGCTCGCCACCGGTTTGCCGTCGTCGGGCACATGGGTTGCGGAACGCCTCGAGGAGACCGCGTCGGAGTAGGGGGTGTTCCTCGGAACGGTACGAACGCCCGGGCGGGTCGGCTGCCGGGCTGGAGGTCGATCGCGATGCTGCAGCGAGGTTGGTTCCTCTTGGTGATCGGGTTGATTGTCGGTCTCGTGCTCGGCTACGTGCTTGCCGAGCAGCAGAGGGTGCCCCCGGCGCAGGCCCCTGCGGCAACCGCCGGCATGGAGGGCCTGCCGCCGGGCCACCCGCCGGTCGACCAGACCGCTCAAGCCGCGGGCGCCTCGGACGCCAGCCGAGCGCTCGCGCGGCAGGCGGACGAGCTTGAGCAGCTGCTCGCACAGAGCCCCGACGACGCCCGGCTCATGGTCGCCCTCGGCAACCTGTACTTCGACGCCGCCCGTTGGAACGACGCCAGGATATGGTACGAGCGGTCCCTCGAGAAGTCCGCGGCCGACGCTAACGTGCTCACCGACCTCGCGGTTGTCTATCGCAACCTCAGTCAGTTCGACCGTTCGCTGGAGCTCCTCGACAAGGCCATTGCTCTCGACCCGGATCACTGGCAGGCCTGGTACAACAAGGTGGTCGTCCTGCACTTCGATCTCCACCGCCACGACGAGGCCGTGGCGGCCATGAAGAAGCTCCAGGCGATCAAGGCGAGCAACCCGGATGTTCCGGATCTGTCGTCGTTGGAAAAGGAGATGTCGGCGAACTGATCCGGGTCCCGCGGTCGGTGGCGGTGGAACGGTCGCCATGGTCGTGGCGCATCCCAACGCGCGCCGGCAGGAAGGGGAGCCGCGAATGCTGCAGCGGATCGCACTCGTCGTCGCGGTTCTCTACGTGGTGTGGAGAATCCTCTCGGCGTACGGGCGAAAGCTCGGCCGGACAACTGACGGCGCGGACCGATTCAGTCGCTTCTCGCGCCGTGAGCGGGATCGCTGGGCACGAGCGGACGGCGCGGAGCAGGCACCTCCCCGTGAAGAGCTTGTCGCCTGCGCTGCCTGCGGGACGATGATCCCGGCGAGCCGCGCCCGCTTGTCGTCCGACGGTCGACGAGTGTGCAGCGAGGGCTGCCGGAAGACGGCCGATGCGGTCCGGGACGATGGCTGACTCGGTCCGTGCTGCTCGGCTCGCCGTGGTCGCGGCGGCGGCTCGTCTCGATCGCGCCGGGTTGAATCTGGCGGCCGAGGGCAATGTGTCCGTCCGAATCGACGGACGGAGCTTCGCAGTATCTCCCCGTGGCTTCGACAAGAGTCGCCTCAATGCGACCGATGTGGTCGCGGTGGAGCTCGACGGCGAGGTGCCTGGGGCGGCCTCGTCCGAGGCGTGGATGCACCGGGCCATCTATCGCAGATTGCCGGCGCTGGCTGCCGTTGTTCATGCCCACCCACGGCACGTCCAGTCCCTGTCCACGGCGAACCGGCTTCCCGACTGGCAGCTGCTGGCGGAAGGGTCGCTGCTTCTCGGACGGATCGCGTGGGTCGGCTATCTCCCGCCCGGCTCCACGGCGCTCGCAGACGCAGTCGCAGATGCTCTCTCCGAGGCGCGCGCCTGTGTCCTCGACCGGCACGGCGCGGTGACGGCGGCGGCGTCCCTGGACGAGGCGATGCTACTGATGATGTTGCTCGAACGCCTAGCCGCCCTCACTTCAGATCTCCGCCAGTGAGCGCCGATGGTCTGTTCGCGTCCCCCGCGGACACCCCGCTTGCCGATCGCATGCGACCGCGCACCCTCGACGAGGTCGTCGGCCAGAACGCGCTCGTCGGTCAGGATGGCGTGCTGCGCTCCTTGATCGCTCGCAGCGAGCTCCCATCGATGGTCTTCTGGGGTCCCCCGGGGTGCGGCAAGACGACCCTCGCCAGGGTCCTCGCCGCAGCCGCGGACGCCGAGATCGTCTCGTTCTCCGCGGTGCTCTCCGGCGTCAAGGAGGCGCGGGAGGTGATGGCGGCGGCGCGCAGACTGCGCCACGCGACCGGCCGCAGAACGGTCCTCTTCGTGGACGAGATCCACCGCTTCAACCGCAGCCAGCAGGACGCCTTCCTGCCTTACGTCGAAACGGGAGACATCGTCCTGCTGGGCGCGACCACGGAGAATCCGTCGTTCGAGCTCAACCGCGCGCTGCTGTCGCGCCTCAAGGTCTACGTGCTCGAGCCCCTCGGCGAAGCTGAGCTGGTCGAGCTGCTGGAGCGGGCTCTGAGCGATGGCGACCGTGGGTTGGGTGCGCTCGCGGTATCTGTCGAGCGAGAGGCTTTGACTGCGGTGGCAAGGTTGTCGGCAGGCGATGCCCGCCAGGCGTTCAACCTGCTCGAGCTCGCCGTTGCCCTCGGTGACGGCCGCTTGGACGATGCCGCCGTCCGGCGTGCAGCGCAGCGTGCAACCGCGGTCTACGACAAGGAGGGCGAGGAGCACTTCAACCTCATCTCGGCACTCCACAAGTCCGTGCGCAACTCCGACGCGGACGCGGCCATCTACTGGCTGGCGAGGATGCTCGAGGGCGGGGCCGACCCGCGCTACGTCGTCCGACGAATGCTGCGAATGGCGTCGGAGGACATCGGCATGGCCGAGCCTCGGGCACTCGAACAGGTTGCAGCAGCGTCGGCAGCGGTCGAGCACGTGGGGATGCCGGAGTGTGCGCTCGCGCTCGCCCAGGCGGCCGTGTACCTGGCGTTGGCGCCGAAGTCGAACGCGCTCTACCTCGGATATGGGGGTGCGCAGAGAGCGGTCGCCTCCCGGCCGGGGTTGCCGGTCCCCCTTCACCTGCGCAACGCTCCGACCGGCCTCATGCGCGACATCGGCTACGGCGCCGGGTATCGCTACGCTCATGACGAGGAGGTGGGCGTGGCGGCGATGGCGTGCCTGCCCGCCGAGCTCGAAGGGGTTCGCTTCTACCGTCCGACGGGCCGCGGTTGGGAGGCCAGGATCCGCGAGCGCATGGCCGAGCTCGACCGGCTCCGGCACGGGAAGGTGGAGTAATACCACAGAGACACAGAGAGACACAGGGCCCGCCCACCCATCCCTCGCGGCATGGCCGGCGCAGCGCGCCGGCCATGCCGCCAGATTCAGGCTGGGCGGGGGGTCTGTGTCCCCATCTGTGTCTCCGTTCCTCTGTGGTTCACTTCCTGCCGCCTGTGCTACCGTCGCCGCCATGACGAAGTGGCGTGGCGCGGTGCTGGTCTTCCTCGCCGTGATCTCGGCGGGGTGCGGGTATCATCTCGTCGGGACCTCGAGCTTTCTGCCGCCCGAGCTCAAGACCCTGCACGTGAGACCTTTCGAGAACACCACCGACTGGGCGGACATGGACCAGCGGTTGACCGAGGCGGTGGTCCAGGAGTGGGTTCGCCGTCGGCGTTTCTCGATCGTGGAAGACGAGAAGGGCGCTGACCTCTCGCTGCGGGGAACCATCAAGAGCCTGTCGGTGTCCCCGGTGACACTCGACCAGCAGGGGCGGGCGACCGAGTACCAGATGACGCTCACAGCGAGCGTGTCGCTGGTCGATGTTCGTGGAGACGAGCCCACGGTCGTGTGGGAGGACAAGGCCTTCTCTCGCCGGACCTCGTATCAGGTCGACGTCTCTGCGGTGAACTACTTCGATCGCCAGATCGAAGCCATGAGCGTGGTCTCAGCAGAGTTCGCCCGCGCACTGGTCAGCGCCGTGCTCGAGGGGTTCTAGGAATACCATAGAGACCACCCACCCTCCCCTGGCGATATCGCCAGCGCAGCGCGCAGGCCATGCCGCCAGTCTCAGGACGGGTGGGGCCGCTGTGTCCTCTCTGTATCTCTGTGGTTCAGTCGCACGCGTTGGTGCCTCTGGTACCATCTCGAGCATGCCCAGCCACCTTCCAGCGGAGCTGCGTGCGCGCCTCGAGCCGATCCTACTGCTCGTACTCGATGTCGACGGCGTGCTCACCGACGGCACACTGGTCTACACCTCGCGCGGCGAGGAAAGCAAGCGGTTCTCGGTTCGCGATGGGCTCGGGATCCGGCTCCTGCTCGAGGCGGGCATCGGCGTCGCCGTCCTGTCGGGCCGCCGCAGCGAGGCGGTCTTGCTGCGTTGCCGCGATCTCGGGATTCCGCTCGAGAGGGTGGTGCTCGGCTGCAGTGACAAGAGCGCCGGACTCGACGGGATCGAGCAGCAGCTCGGGGTGAGCGATCATCAGGTCGCGGCCATGGGCGACGATCTCCCCGACCTTCCGGTCCTGCAACGGGTCGGGCTTGCGGCCTGCCCCTCCGACGCTGCTCCGGAGGTGGCGGCGACCTGCCACCTGGTGTGCGGCAGCCCGGGGGGCCGCGGTGCGGTCCGCGAGCTCGGCGAGCTCCTGCTCAAAGCTCAGGGACGCTGGCAGGACGGGGTCGAGCGCTGGCTGATGGCGTCCGAGGACAACAGCTGATGCGCCAGTACCTCGACCTGCTCGACCAGATTCTGACCCGCGGTGCTCGCAAGAGCGACCGCACGGGGACCGGCACGCTCAGCATCTTCGGGCACCAGGTACGCTTCGACCTCGGCGACGGGTTTCCGCTGCTGACGACCAAGAAGCTGCACCTGCGTTCGATCGTGCACGAGCTGCTGTGGTTTCTGCGCGGCGACACGAACGTCGCCTGGCTGCGCGAGCACGGCGTCACAATCTGGGACGAGTGGGCCGGTCCTGACGGAGAGCTGGGTCCGGTGTACGGCGCCCAGTGGCGGCGGTGGCAGTCCCCCAGCGGAGGTCACGTCGACCAGATTGCGGCACTCATTGAGGGGATCCGGAGCAGACCCGACTCGCGTCGGCACATCGTCAGCGCCTGGAACGTCGCGGATTTGCCTGACATGGCCCTGCCCCCGTGCCACGTCCTGTTCCAGCTCTACGTCGCGGACGGCCGACTTTCCTGTCAGCTCTATCAGCGTTCGGCGGACGTGTTTCTCGGGGTCCCGTTCAACATCGCTTCCTATGCGCTGCTGACGATGATGGTTGCCCAGGTCACCGGACTCCAACCGCACGAGTTCATCCACACCTTCGGCGACGCCCACCTCTATCTCAACCACGTCGATCAGGCGCGGCTGCAGCTCGGGCGCGAGCCGCGGCCGCTGCCGCGAGTCCGGCTCAACCCGGAGGTGCGCGCGATCGATGAGTTCGCCTGGGAGGACTTCACACTCGAAGGCTACGATCCCCACCCCCACATCAAGGCCCCGGTGGCGGTGTGAGGAGAACGTCATGACCGTCGCGATCATCGTCGCCGTAGCATCGAACGGTGTGATCGGCCGTGGCGGCGGCCTTCCGTGGCGGCTCTCGGCAGATCTCAAGCGGTTCAAGGCACTCACCATGGGCCATCATGTGGTGGTCGGCCGGCGGACCTGGGAGTCGATCGCCCGTCCGCTGCCTGGCCGGACCTTGGTCGTGGTCTCGCGGACCCTCGCCCAACCGGTTGACCACGTTCTGGTGGCTGCCTCACTCCCCGAGGCCCTCGATGCGGCGCGCGGCGATGCCGAGGTCTTCGTCGCCGGCGGCGCGGAGATCTACCGGCTCGCGCTGCCGCTCGCCGATCGCCTCTACCTCACGCGGGTCCATGCCGACGTCGACGGAGACACCCGCTTCCCAGAGGTCGAGTGGACGGCGTGGCGCAGGGTCGGAGCGGACGATCAGCCGGCGGACGAGCGCAACGAGTACGCTTCGACCTTCGAGGTCTGGGAGAGGTGCGCACCTGCTGGGACCCTGCAGGGTGTCGCCCCAGCCCCATGACGGACCTGCAGAGCTCGAGCACCGGCCGCTGACCGTTTTCCGGAGGAGATGTCTCGCTGCGCTGAGTGCCTCGTGGGTTGGCGGAGGATCGGTGTCCTTCAGCAGCTCGCCGTCGGGATCGGCGCAGCCGATCCGGAGCAGCGTGCACAGCACAGCCGTCTGGCGGCGATCAACCCTTCGGAAGTCCCTCCAGGGACGTGCTGTGCGTGCTGCTACTTGACTCGGGTGCCCGGCGGGACCTCGCCGTCCGGCGAGAGCAGGTACGGATCGCCGTCGACCGAGGCGGCGAGGAGCATGCCGCGCGACTCCACCCCCATGAGCTTGGCGGGCGTGAGGTTGGCCACGACCACGATCCGACGTCCGATGAGGCTCTCGGGTTCGTAGCGTTCGGCGATCCCGGCGACGATCTGGCGCAGCTCCGGCTCTGCCAGATCGACCATCAAGCGGACCAGCTTCTTCGACTTCGGGACGCGTTCGGCCTCCCGAACGATGCCGATGACCAGCCGGACCTCGGCAAACCGATCGATGGACACCAGTGTCGCCGCGGCGGGGGTCGGGTCGGTCGGCGCCGCGTCGGCGGCGGGGGAGGTTGATGGGGAAGCGGGTTCGCTACGCATGGCCAGCTCCTTCATGGTTTCGGTGATGTCGACCCTGGGAAACAGCGGGCCACCGTCGCCGACGAGGGCGCCGTGCCCGAGCAGGCCCCACTCGGTTCCGGTCAGAAGATCGACCGGGAGCTGCGCGGCTCCCAGCTGGCGCCGCAGCTCAGCGCAGGTGCGGGGCATCACGGGCTCGAGGAGCACCGAGGTGATGCGGAGCGTTTCGAGGCACTCCGCGAGGGTCGACTCGAGGCCTGCCCGCCCGGCCTCCCCCTGTCGCGCCAAGGCCCACGGCTGGCGTTCCTGGATGAAGCCGTCGAGGGTGGCGAGGAGACGCCAGGTCGCCTCCAGCGCACGCTGGGGTTCGAGGGCGTCCATGTGTCGGCGATACTGCCGGACCGCCTCGTCCGCTGCAGCCGGGAGCGGGCCGTCGCCGGTCGGCTCGGGCACGCGTCCGTCGAGGTTGCGGCGGACCAGCGCGAGCGTGCGCGACGCCGCATTGCCGAGGGCGTTGGCGAGATCGGCGTTGAAGCGCTCGAGGAAGGCAGCGTCGGAGAACGAGCTGTCCTGACCGAAGGTCATGTCCCGCACGAGGAAGTAGCGCACGACGTCGGCGCCGAAGCGCTCAACCAGATAGTCCGGCCGGACGACGTTGCCGAGGGACTTGGACATCTTGGCGTCGTCCTTGGTCCACCACCCGTGCCCGAAGACCTGGCCGGGCAACGGCATGCCCGCAGACATCAGGAAGGCGGGCCAGTACACGCAGTGGAAGCGGAGGATGTCCTTGCCGACCAGATGGAGCGACGCGGGCCAGAAGTTCTGGTAGAGCCCGTCATCGTCACCGCCGAAGCCGAGGGCGGAAACGTAGTTGGTCAGTGCGTCGAGCCAGACGTACACGACGTGGTCCGGGTCGTCCGGCCACGGCACGCCCCAGCGAATCGAGGTACGCGAGATGGAGAGGTCCCTGAGGCCGCTCTCGACGAAGCTGACCACCTCGTTGTATCGGCTCGCGGGCCGAATGCACTCCGGGTTGGCGCGGTACCAGGCCAGCAGCCGATCTTGATAGGCGGAGAGGCGGAAGAACCAGCTCGACTCCGCGAGCCGCTCGACCGGGTACCCGGACTCGAGGTCGTGGCCATCCTCGACCTGGGAGTCGGGTACGAAGGCCTCCGCCCCGGCGCAGTACCAGCCCTCGTACTCGCCCTTGTAGAGGTCGCCGGCGGCGGCGAAGCGTCGGATCATCTCGGCCACCGCCAGCTGGTGGCGCGGCTCGGTGGTGCGGATGAAGTCGTCGTGCGAGATGTCGAGGATTCTCCACAGCTCGTGGTACCTCGCCACCACGCGGTTGGCGAGCTCGATCGGCTGGACAGCCTGCGCCCGCGCAGCCTTCTCGATCTTCTGCCCGTGCTCGTCGGTCCCGGTGAGGAAGCGCACGTTGCGACCGTTCATCCGCTGGTACCTGGCCAGCACGTCGGCCATGACGGTGGTGTAGATGTGCCCGATGTGGGGCAGGTCGTTGACGTAGTAGATCGGGGTGGTGATGTAGTAGGTGTCGGACACGTCGCCTCCCGGAACGCTCGGAACGCAAAGAATAGCACCGCGGTGGACCGCGTGAGGTGGCACGGCGGTTGCTAATGTGTTTACGTGCAACCGGGTGCGGCAGACTCTGCCTCGGCTGCTCCGGAGGTCAACATGCGGCTGCAGACCCGCTTCTTCCTCGGCACGTCGGCGCTGGTGCTCGCCGTGATGGCGGCGCAGTGGTGGCTCCACATGCGTCAGCTCGGTGCTCTGCCGGCCGCGGTCGGAGCTGTCGCGACCAGTGTGGGTCGTGACCTGCTCGGCCCAGAGCCGCGGGTCATCATGCTGCCCCGTGGTGACATCGACGTACATCGGGAAATGGTGCCGGAGGGCACCCGAACCGACGTGGACCACACGGTGGTCATCTCCGGGGACGAGCGCCTTCTGAAGCCAGCCGCGCCGGCGCCGGCGGGTCGACCCGTGGCATCGAGTACGCCGGTACCGGCGCAGCCCCCGGCCGAGCCGGCGCCGCCCGCGAAGCCGGCCTTCGCGTGGGTCCTGTCAGGGAACGACGACTCGGGTGCCGCGCCCCCGACACTTTCCGCGGCGTCAGACGGTCACACCCGGACGCGGGTGGTGCAGCAGTTCAGCTTTCACATTGCCCAAGACCGGGGCGGCGAGCAGGGTGTGCTGGTGGTGACCGCAGACCCGGGTTTCGTCCGCAGAGTTCCGATCCCGCTCGCTCCCACGGTGCGCCTCGCCCGGGCCAATCTGCGTGAGGGCATGCTGCTCAGTCTCGGTGTTCTGGCGGTCGGGCTGGTCGCCTCAGGCGTGATGGCCCGGCGGGTGACCGCTCCGCTCGGTCGCCTGGCGGCAGAGGCGGAGGTCCTCGGCCGAGGCGCCCTCGGGGTCCAGGTCCCCGAGGACGCGGGAGGTGAGGTGGGCGAGCTGCAGCGGGCCTTCAACCGGATGTCGCAGCGCCTCGCTCAGCTCGAGCAGGAGCGTGCGGCCTGGCGCGAGCGGGAGCACCTGGTGCAGCTCGGTGACCTCGCACGCGGTCTCGCTCACACGGTGCGCAATCCCCTGAACACGCTCGGTCTCGCGGTCGAGGAGCTCTCCGGCGAGGCATCCGGCCACAAGGAGCTCGTCGTCACGGCGCGCGCTCAGATCCGGCGGATCGACCGGTGGCTCCGGTCATTCCTGGCTGTCGGTGCGGGCGACGCCGGCACCGTCGAGATCACCGACCTTGCCGAGGTCGCCCAATCGGTGGTCCTGGAGGCGATCCAGGGCGGTGCGGATGTCGGACTGGCCGCAGAGCCTGTTGGAGTCGAGGTTGTCCCGACCGCCCTCCGGGCCGCGCTCGCCAACCTCGTCGAGAACGCGGTCCAGGCCTCGCCTCCAGATGAGCTGGTCGAGGTCAAGGTGCGCCGGTTCGGTTCGAGTGCGGAGGTCGCCGTCCGCGACCGCGGGCCAGGACTGCCCGCCGACGTCAGGGAGCGCCTGTTTGCGCCGCACGTCAGTACGCGGCCTGCGGGTTCCGGAATGGGCCTCTTTCTCGCTAGGGCGTTGGTGGTCGGCATGCACGGCGGTGAGCTCGAGATCGGCGATGCCGAGGGCGGCGGCACGCTGGCCATTATCCGGCTGCCGGTGGCTGCCGCGCAGGGCGCGCCGTCATGAGTTCCCGGCGCGCCACGGTGCTGGTGGTGGAGGACGAAGCTCCGCAGCGCGATCTCATCGCCGGGATCCTGAATCGCAGCGGCTACGAGGTGCACAGCGCACCGGATGTCGACGCTGCCCTGGCCGCGATCGCGGAGACGGCGCCCGACGTGGTGCTGTGCGACTGGAGACTGCCGGGGCGCACGGGCGGCGATCTGCTCGACGCATTGCGCGAGCAGGGCACAGCATCCGCCGTGATCGTCATGACCGCCTACGGGTCCATTGCGCACGCAGTCGAGGCCGTCCGCCGCGGAGCGACCGACTACCTCGCGAAGCCCTTCGAACGCGAGGCGCTACTGCTCGCCGTGCAACGGGTGCTGCGGACCCGCGAGCTTGAACGGGAGAACCTGCGACTGCGTGCCGAGGCCGAGGTCAGGGACGGCTACGGCGAGGTCATCGGCCGTGCTCCTGCCATGCAGGCACTGTACCGGACGCTCGAGAAGGTCGCCGACACCGAGGCGACGGTACTGGTGACGGGTGAGTCGGGGACCGGTAAGGAGCTGGTCGCAAGGATGCTCCACCGCCGGAGCCGGCGCGGCAGTGGCCCGTTCGTGGCGGTGAACTGCGCCGCGATCCCCGAGTCGCTGATGGAGAGCGAGCTCTTCGGCCACGAGCGCGGTGCCTTCACCGGGGCCCACCGACGCCGTGAGGGCAAGTTCGAGGAGGCGTCGGGAGGGACCCTGTTCCTCGACGAGGTGGCATCGATGCCGCTTGCCCTCCAGGCGAAGGTCCTGCGCGCTCTCCAGGAGAGACGGGTGACCCGTCTCGGTGGTACCGGCGAGGTCGCCTGCGACGCACGGGTTGTGGCCGCGACCAATCGGGACCTTGCGGATATGGTGGCGGAGGGTAGCTTCCGCGAGGATCTCTACTATCGGCTCAACGTGTTCCCGGTTCGGCTCCCACCTCTGCGTGAGCGCCGGGAGGACATTCCTGCTCTGGCCGATGTGCTGGTCCGCCGGGCCGCAGAGCGCCATGCCACCGTCGCCCAGCAACTGCCGCAGACGGTGCTGCGTCGGCTGATGGAGCACACCTGGCCGGGCAACGTCCGGGAGCTCGCCAATGCCCTCGAACGGCTGGTGCTGCTCGCCGAGGACGGCCGAGTGAGCGTCGACGACCTGCCACCCGAGATCGGGGCGGCCACCTCGCCCGGAAGGGGAACATTCCATCTGCCGCCATCGGGGATTGCCTGGGACGAGATGGAGGAGGACCTGTTGCGGCAAGCTCTGGAGCTCGCCGACGGCAACCGTGCCGGCGCGGCCCGCCTGCTCGGCCTGAGCTACAAGACATTCCTGTATCGGCTGGCCAAGTTCGGGCTTGACGAGCAGTCCACCCGGTAGGGGATCCTTCCGGCGCGGTGCATTCACCTCCTCGTTTGGGGAGACGGTGTCCCCATGTGGGGAGGCAACAGGTTCGGCCGGCGAGTCGTGGCGCGGTGGTCGTATGAGTTCGAAGGCAGATCAGACTGAACACACGATGTTTCGAGGAATGGCCGGTCTCCAACGCTCGGCTGGCACGGCCTTTGCCCTTGACCCTGTTGAGGCCGCGCGACGTTTCCGATCTGCGGCGCTCGACAAGGAGGATGCGATGAAAGAGAGATCCTGGTTGCACTGGGTGCTGGCGGCCGTGCTGGTGGCGTTGAGCGGCCTGGCGGTGGCTCTGGCGGAGCCCGCCGGTCCGGACCCCAGCGGTTCGTCGCACGGCAGGGTCACGGTGATCGTCGGCGGCGACAGTCAAACCGTGAGGCTCTCCGACCTCGGCGAGGGCGAGGCGAGGACGATCGCTGCTGGCCCGCACGAAGTCGTGGTCACGCGCTACGGCGACAGCCTCGACGTGACCCTCGACGGAGAAAGGGTCCCGGCGCAGGCGTTCCGTTTCGAGTCGCCCTCGGGGGGTGGGAAGCGGGTGTGGATCGAGCGTCGGCGGGAGGGCGAGCGCTCGGCTGAGGGCGCCCGCCAGCACCAGGTCGCCATGAAATGGGTCACGACAGACGACGGTGAGGCGGACGGTGAGCCGGTCGAGATCCGAATCGAGAGCGCCATGCCCGATGAGGCCGGAGAGGACACCGTGATGGTTTTCGTCGGCGATGGCCACTCCTCAGATGCGACCATGATCGCGCCCGAAGCCGATTTCATCCTCTCCGACAGTGTGACCTACCGCTGTCCGGCCGACGGCACCGTGCTCCGTATGGACCGTGACAAGGCGACCCAGGAGAGGTACCTGTGTCCGGTGTGCGGCCGGGTGATGGAGCGGACCGCCGTGCCGCACGTGAAGGTGCTGTCCATCGCCGCACCGCCGGCCCAGCCCGTACCGCCGGCGCCACCCGCACCTCCTGCTCCGCCCGCTCCGCGCGAGTAGTTTCCCCGAGCTGCGGCGAACTCCATGCCGCAGGTCATGACCGTTCAAAGGACCGCACGAGAATGCCGCCGCCGAGTCGGCGGCATTCTCGTGCGGCCTCTGTCCACGAGGCGCTACGGCCGTCGTTGCTCAGTCTCGCGGTGCCTCGAGGGGTTGTCGCCGGGCGGTTTGTCAGCTATATTTGACATGAAGCCGCCCGGAGACGCGCGCGATTCTTGCCTTCCTCAGAACGCCGGGCGTCGCGCAGAAGCTTCGTACACGAAGCATTTCAGAAGAACCTGATGGAACGAGAGAAAGGAGGGTGGGATGGACGGAGCTCTCGCTTCTGCCCCGCGTAGGTATCGCGCCGTCGGGCGCGCGCAACTGGATCGGATTCCGCAGCTCGAGCGGTTGAACGGAGATCAGCGGGTCGCCCTCGAGGCGGTCTCGGCAGTGCTCCC
>CAZQYU010000018.1:0-26551 GCA_964597585.1 uncultured Thermoanaerobaculia bacterium | reverse complement strand
CGAACCCTGCTCATCGAAGACACGAAACGGTAGCAGATGCGGCGACCGCGGTCCACGAGCCCGGGCCGCGAGGGGAATACCACAGAGGCACGGAGGCACAAAGAGCCACAGGACCCGCCCGCCCACCCGGAAGAAACCGGAGGGGGTTCTCTGTGCTTCTCGCTATGCTCCTCTCTCTGCCTCTGTGTCTCTGTGGTGAAACCTCGTCCGTCCCCGGTCAGCGCTCGAGGAGCTCGGCAACGGGATCGGCGAGCTCGGGTCCGGCCTGCACCAGCGCTTTCAGGTCCGAGCCCATGCCCTCGGGGTCAAGCAGCCGCTTCAACTCCTGGCGCTCGCTCACGGTCCGCGAATCGAGTGGGGCGTCCTCGCCGAGTCCGAGGCGCTCGGCCTCCTCCTCGAGTCCGGCCCGCACCATGAGCTCGGCGAGCGACCACAGCCCGAGCTCGCGCCAGCCCGTCTCCGCGCAGGCCGCTCGCAGGTCGTCCCAGTTGACATGCGCCGTCAGGTCGAGCTCACCGGGGTCGACGAGCGGATCACGGGTCATCCGGTGGGCACGATAGCCGGCCAGCGATCCCGCGGCACGCCCTCTCGGATTGTAGAGCCGGCGTGCCGGGTAGCCGTAGTCGAGCACCAGCGCAATGGCCTTGCTGCCGGCCCATCCGAGCCGTGCTGCGTGAGCCGGCCGCGCCGTGAGGTCGATCTCGGCGAGCTGACCCTCGGCGAGGTCCACGCCATGCCCAGCGAGGTGATCAGAGAGGGCTGCGGGGGCCGGACGTTCCTCCCACGCGAGCCGTTCGCCGTCGCATCGGACCCAGAGCTCGGCGAGGGCGCCGTCGCGTCCGACGACCCGGTGGACCGGCGCGGCATCATAGAGCTCCGAGGCGTGGATCACGACCGGTCCCGCCGCCCCGGCCACATGCTCGAGGTCCTCGGCCACGAGCACCGCCTGGCCGGCGAACCGGCGCTCGAGGTCCACCCGCCGCGCCGACGAGCGCTCGAGGGCGACGGCGCCTCTCAGGACGTCACCACGGTGCTCGGCGAGGCGCTCGTGAACGCCTGCCAGAAAGGCCCCGTCGGCGGCCGCGACATCGATCAGCGTCAACCGCCCGACCCGCTGCGCAAGCCGAGCAAGCAGGCCGCCGATCACCGTCGAGTACCAGTGGGACGCGGTCGGAGCGGTGAGGAAGTCGCCGCTGCGACCGGTGCGCGGCCCACCGCGGGAGTAGTAGCCGTGATCAGGGTCGTAGAGAGCGAGCTCCATGTAGCTCCGGAAGTCGATCGCACCGCCGCGAGACCGGATCGCACGCGCCATCCACGACACCGCGCCAGTATAGCCACGAAGCACCAAAGAAGCCTTGAACTTCACCCGACCCTGTGGTATATACCAACGGCTGCTTTCGCAAGGGAGTGGGCCAGTGGCCCACTTTTTTTAACGAAGCGGCGGAGGACGATGAAGCTGAAGACGGAGCTCCACGATCAGCTCGCCGACCTGGTGGCGGGCGAGGGCCTCGAGCTGCTGGCGATCGAAACCGCCGGCGGCGGTTCACGGACCACGTTGCGTCTGGTCATCGACGGCCCGGACGGCGTGTCGCTGGATCACTGCGCGAGCGTCTCTCGGCAGGCCTCGGTGCTGCTCGACGTGGAGGACCCGTTCAGCCACGCCTACACCCTCGAGGTGAGCTCACCCGGTCTCGACCGCAAGCTCTACGGTCCTCAGGATTATGCCCGTTTCGCGGGGCACCGCGTCAAGGTCCGAATGGAGCCGTCGTACCGCGAGCAACGCCTCGTGGTCGGCGAGTTGGCCGGCTTCGAGGACGACACGGTGGAGGTCCGGCTCGACAGCCAGGAGGTGGTTCGCCTGCCCCTGGAGAAGATCCACGAGGCGCGGCTCGAGGTGGACTGGAGCTCAGTCTTCGACGGAGGGAAGCGGCGGCCATGAAGCTGGAGATCAACACCCTGGTGCGTCAGATGGCGGCGGAACGGGACATTGAACCCGAGAAGCTGATCGATGCGATCGCCGAGGCCATCTCGTCGGCCGCCCGCAAGCACTACAAAGAGCGCAGCGTGCGCACCGAGATCGATCCGGTGACCGGCGAGGTCTGGTGCTGGAAGGTGCGCTCCGTGGTCGAGGAAGTCGAGGACCCCGAGATCGAGCTCACGCTCGAGCAGGCCCAGGCGTTCGATCCCGAGGTCGAGGTCGGCGAGGAGCTTCGGTGGCCGCTCGACACCTCCCAGCTCGGCCGCATCGCCGCCCAGTCGGCTCGGCAGGTGCTGTTCCAGCGTGTGCGCGAGGCCGAGCGGGCGGTCGTCTACCGCAACTACTCCGATCGCGTCGGCGACATGATCAACGGCATCGTCAAGCGGATGGACCGCGGGGCGATCATCGTCGAGCTCGGCGACACCGAGGGCATCATTCCGCGCAACCACCAGGTCCGCCACGAGCGGTACAGCCAAGGGGACCGCATCCGCGCCGTCGTGGTCGACGTCACCATGGACGCCAGCCGACCTCAGGTGGTGATGTCCCGTACCGACCCACGGCTGCTCGAGAAGCTGCTCGAGATGGAGGTCCCCGAGATCTACGACGGCACCGTGATCATCAAGATCTGCGTGCGTGAGCCCGGAGAGCGGGCCAAGGTCGCGGTGCATTCCAAGGACCGCGACGTGGATCCCGTCGGCGCGTGCGTGGGCCTCAAGGGCTCCCGCGTCCAGGCGATCACCCGCGAGCTCAAGGGCGAGAAGATCGACATCATCCCGTGGAACTCGGACCTCGTGTCCTTTGCCCAGAATGCTCTGGCGCCGGCCAAGATCAACCGGGTCGCGGTTCGCCAGGAGCCGGTCGAGATCCTGGTTCGGGACGAGAACGGCGAGATCGTGCGGGACGAGAACGGCGACGCCGTGATCGAGGAGCGCCAGGAAATGGTGCTCGACGTCATTGTCGGCACCGAGCAGCTCTCGCTCGCGATCGGCAAGCGGGGCCAGAACGTCCGCCTCGCCTCGCGCCTGCTCAACAGCAGAATCGAGATCAAGAGCGAGGACGCGGTGAAGGATGAGCTGGCGTCGGCGCTGGCGTCGATGCTGCGCGAGATGGAAGGCACGACCGAAGAGGAGGAGATGCTTCCGACGGTCGACGCCTCTGCACCGACCTACGATTACAACCAGTTGATCCCCCTCGAGGACCTGCCGATGCTGACCGACCGGCTGCGCGAGCGGCTGGAAACCCACAGCATCCATACCGTGCAGGACGTCTTGGCAAACTCGGCCGAGGAGCTCTCGTCCATCCCGGGCATCGGCCCGGTCACGGCGCAACGCCTCCTGGAGATGGCCCGCCAGACCCTCGATGAGGCCCTGGCCGAGGCCTCGGACGCGGCCAGGGAGGAGTGAGCCCGAATGATGCAGCAGCTTCGCGTGGTCGACCTCGCCCGCACGATGGGCATCACATCGATCGAGCTGATCTTCAAGCTTCGCTCGATCGGAGTCAGTGTGGCGACCGAAGAGGACGCCCTCGACCTCGCGACGGTCAAGGCGATCATCACCGGTGAGACGCTCAGGAAGCCCAGCCGCGAGGTCTTCGTGCGCATCGATAGTCAGCAGGAGGACGCCTCGACCTCGACGGCGCGCGACCGGCTCGCCCATCGGCGACGGCGCCGTGTGGTGAAGACCGAGCACGAGATCCGCGAGGTCGTGACCGAGCGCACCGTGCCGGCCGCCGTCGAGTCGGAGTCCGACACGAGCCCTGAGCCCGAGGAGGTCGAGATCGCGGCCGAGGCATCTGCCGCCGAGATCGCGTCGGAGTCGGCCGAGGTCGCCACCGGGCTCGCCGAGACACCCGACGAGGCCGTCTCGGAACCCGAGGCAGCATCCGACGAGGTCGTGGAAGAGGCCGTCGACGCCGAGATCGAGGTTGAAGCTGCACCGGCGGAGCCGCCGGCGGAGGGGGTCGCTGTTTCCGCCGAGCCCGCCGCCGCAGAGGCCGAAGCCGACGAAGAGCTCAAGCCGGCACCGGAGATCACCGAGGAGGAGCTCACCAAGGCGCGCGCCGCGGCGACCGAGAACAAGCCGCTGCGGGTGCGGCCGGGGCGGGCCCGAACCCCGCTCGAACAGAACCTGCGGGAGCTCAGCGCCGACGAAATCAAGACGCGGCTCGAGGCGCAGAAGGCGACCGAGCGCCAGCGCAAGGCCGAGCGCGCGGCCGGGGGCGGCCGCAAGGCAGCTGCCGGAAAACCCGCGACCGCCGACGCGCGCGAGATCCGCGACCTGCTCAACAAGTTCGAGGAGCAGAAGCTCAAGAGCCAGCAGGAGCCGGCCTCGACACGACCCGGCCCCGGCCGGCGCCCGAGCGGGGGACGCCCCGGCGGCAAGAAGGGCCGCAAGCGCCAGCCGCAGGAGATCGAGCGGCGGGTCGCGCCGCCGCGCGCCAGCCGTGGCATCCAGTTCCGCGACGGCATCAAGCCTGAGGGACCGATCCTCCTGTCCGAAATGGTGACGACTCGCGAGCTCGCCGAGAAGCTCAACGTCACCGCCAAGGACCTTCTCGCCCTCCTGATCCAGAAGGGCGTGATGGTGACCACCAACCAGTCGCTGCCACACGAGTTGGCCGAGGAGATCTGTACCGAGCTCGGGGTCGATGCGATGGTCGCCTCGGTCGAGGAGATCATGGACTTCGAGCGCGAGGAGGCGGAGGAGTCTATCGGGCCGCAGCTGCCGCGTCCGCCGGTCGTCACCGTCATGGGACACGTCGACCACGGTAAGACCTCGCTGCTCGACGCCATTCGGACGACCCGCGTGGCGGAGAGCGAGGCCGGCGGTATCACACAGCACATCGGCGCGTCGCGGATCAAGTCCAAGGACGGCCGAACGGTTGTGTTCGTCGACACCCCCGGCCACGAGGCATTCACCCAAATGCGCGCCCGCGGCGCCCAGGTGACCGATATCGTGGTGTTGGTGGTGGCGGCCGACGACGGCGTCATGCCTCAGACCGCCGAGGCGATCAACCACGCCCGGGCGGCCAATGTGCCTCTGATCGTCGCGATCAACAAGATCGACAAGGCCAACGCCAATCCAGAACGCGTCAAACAGCAGCTTGCCGAGCACAACGTTCTGGTCGAGTCCTGGGGCGGCGACGTCCCCTCGGTGTCGGTGTCGGCCAAGAAGCAGGAGGGGATCAGCGACCTGCTCGACGTGATTCTGCTGGTCGCCGAGATGCGCGAGCTCAAGGCGAGTGCCGAAGGTCCCGGCCGCGCGGTCGTGCTCGAGGCGCGCAAGGAGAAAGGCCGCGGCATCGTCGCGACCGTGCTCGTGCAGCAGGGAACGCTGTCGGTCGGTGACTACTTCTTCTGCGGCTCGACGTTTGGTCGGGTGCGCGCCCTCGCCGACGATGCCGGCCAGCGGGTGGATACTGCCGGGCCTGCCGACCCGGTCGAGGTCATGGGCTTCGACAGCGTGCCAGGCGCCGGCGACGTGCTGCAGGGCGTCGAAAACGAGGAGCGGGCCATCGAGGTTGCGTCGTTCCGCAATCAGCGCGACAAGGAGGAGGGCCTGGTCGTCCAGCGCAAGGTCTCGCTCGAGAACCTGTTCGACCATATGATCGAGGACGAGGCCAAGGAGCTCAACGTCGTGATCAAGGCCGACGTGCAAGGCTCGGTCGAGGTCCTCCGCGAGACTCTTCCCAGCCTCTCGACCGAGAAGGTCAAGATCCAGATTCTGCACGGCTCGGTGGGCGCGGTGACCACCAACGACGTGATGCTGGGCTCCGCGTCCAACGCGATCATCATCGGGTTCAACGTACGGCCCGAGCGCACCGCACGCGACCTTGCCGAGAGCGAGCAGGTGGACATCCGGCTGTACACGGTCATCTACACCCTGATCGACGATGTGAAGAAGGCGATGGTCGGCCTGCTCGAGCCGACCTTCCGCGAGGAGGAGCTCGGCCGCGCCGAGGTCCGCGAGGTCTTCCGGGTTCCCAAGATCGGCTCCATCGCGGGCTGTCACGTCCTCGAAGGGGTCATCACGCGAACCGCCAAGGTGCGGCTGCTGCGGGACAACGTGGTCGTTCATGAGGGGGGCGTCTCGTCCCTGAGGCGGTTCAAGGACGACGTCTCGGAGGTTCGCCAGGGCTTCGACTGCGGTATCGGCCTCGAGCGCTACCAGGACATCAAGGAAGGCGACGTGATCGAGGCCTTCCGTATGGTCGAGGTGGCGCCGGAGCTGTAGCGCGGTCCGCGGACGGGGAGACGCATGAGCCAATCGCGCCTCTACGTCGGTGTCGCACGACTCGAGCTGCACGTTCCTGACGCTCGTAGCCTCAAGGAGAAGCGGAGTCACACCCGCTCTCTGTTGGAGAGGATTCGTGCCCGCCACCAGGTGCTGGTGATCGAGGCGGACGGCCAGGACCTGCACCAGCGCGCAACCTTCGCGGTCTGCGCGCTTTCGACCCGCGCGGCGGATCTCGAGGAGCGGCTCGAGCGGGTCGCGAGAACGGTGGACGAAACGTGGCCGGGACATGTGCTGGGGTGGAACGTCGACATTCATCAGGTATGACAGGAGGAACGCCATGACACGCCGGGCCTTCACCCGCAACGACCGGCTCTCCGAGGAGCTGCGTCGAGTGCTGACCGAGCTCATCGTCCGCGCTGCCAAGGACCCGCGGCTCGAAGGCGTCACGGTCTCTGGCGTGCGCTTGGCGGCAGACCGCTCCCACGCGACGGTCTTCGTCTCGGTGATCGGGGACGATGAGCGCGAGCGTCAGGCTCTCGACGGACTTCAGGCTGCAAACCCGTTCCTGCGCCGCGAGCTGGGGCGCGTGATGCACCTTCGCACCGTGCCGGAGTTGGGATTCAAACGAGACACCAGCTACGCCTATGGAGATCGCATGGAGCGGCTCCTCGACGAGATTCACCGGGAACGCGAGGGCGACGACAGCGAGTCGGAGACCTGATGGGCGACGCCACCACTGAACCCGGAGATGCCGTCGAGCGGCTGCGGTGCGCACGACACGCCCTCGTCACCTCCCACGCCAGCCCGGATGGCGACGCCCTCGGCTCGGAGCTCGCTCTGGCCCAGCTCGCCAAGGCACTCGGGGTGGACACGGTGATCGTCAACCGCGATCCGTCACCGCCTTCGCTTGCCGAGCTGCCGGGGATCGACCAAGTGACCGTGTCCGCCCAGCTCCCCGACGGTTTTCCGGCCGGCTTCGATCTCGTGGTCACACTCGAGTGCCCTGGGCTTGACCGGCCCGGCCTCGAGGGCCTCAACCGCCTGCCGATCCTCAATATCGACCACCACCGCGCCAACGAGCGCTACGGCGAGGTCGACTACCTTGATGAGGAGGCGCCTGCGGCGGGCGAGATGGTGTGGCGCATGTTCGCCGCCGCGGGCGTGACACCCGACGCCGCAGCGGCGACCAACGCCTTCGTCGCGCTGTCCACCGACACCGGCGACTTCAGGTACTCCAACGCCACCCCGAGGGCGTTTCGCGCCGCCGCCGAGATGGTCGCGGCGGGCGCCCGGCCCGATCAGGTGGCGGAGTGGGTCCACCACCGGCGCAGCCCCGCGTCGGTGCGGCTCCTCGGCGAGGCACTCGCCACGCTCGAGCTGCGCTGCGACGGACGCCTCGCCTGCCTGCAGCTGACGCCGGAGGCCTTTCGGCGCGCCCGGGCGACACCCGCCGAGACCGAGGAGATCGTCAACCTCCCCCGTGCGATCGCCGGTGTGCGGGCGGTGGTTCTTTTCAAGCAGTGGGAGACGGGGATCGTGCGGGTCAGCCTGCGCTCCAAAGGAGAGGTGGACATACGCACAGTCGCCGCGAGCTTCGGCGGCGGCGGCCACACCAACGCCGCCGGCTGCACGCTGCACGGCGACCTTCCCGAGGCCGCGGAGCCGGTCCTGGAAATGGCTGCAGCGTCTCTCGGGAGTCCCCGGTGAGTCGACGTCGTCCCTCCCGCTGGCACGGCCTGCTGCCGGTCCGCAAGATGCCGGGACCCACCTCTCACGATGTCGTCGACATGGCGCGCCGCGCTCTCCGGGAGCGCCGGATCGGGCACACCGGCACGCTCGACCCGATGGCCGAGGGCCTGCTCCTGCTGTGCGTCGGCAACGCCACCCGCCTCCAGCAGTACCTGCTCGACTGGGACAAGACCTACCGCGGCCTGGTCCGCCTCGGGAGGGCCACCACCACCTATGACGCGGAAGGCGAGATCACTGCGGGCTCGGCGCCGGTTCCGGAGATCGGTCGCACCGAGCTCGATGCGGCCGCGGCCGCCTTCACGGGCGCGATCGAGCAGGTTCCGCCTCCCTTCTCGGCCAAGAAGGTCGCCGGCCGCAAGCTCTACGAGCTGGCCCGTTCGGGCGAGGAGGTCGAGGTCGATGCCAAGCGGGTGACGGTCCACGCCCTGAGCCTCGAGCTCGCCGAGCCCGACGTGATCGCGCTCGAGGTCACCACCTCATCGGGCTTCTACGTCCGTTCCCTCGCTCATGACCTCGGCCGTCACTTCGAATGTGGCGCCTACCTCGAGCACCTCGAACGACGGCGCATTGGACCATGGACCGTCGACGACGCGCTCCCTCAGGAGGCGCTGGAGGCCATCGCCGGACCCGAGGAGGTGATCGGCGGACCGGCATGGGTCCCGCTCGAGAGGATCGCACTGCCGTTTCCACGCATCGACCTCAACCCGTCGGCCACGGAACGCTTCCTGCACGGACAGGAAGTGATCCTGTTCCGTGCCACCCCCGAGCCCCTTTCGACCGGCGACCGCGTCGCGGCGCATTCGCTCGGCGGTGAGCTGCTCGGCATCGGCACCGTTGCGACCGTTCTCGCGCGCGGTCGGACGATCGCGGTGCAGCCGGCCACCGTGCTCGGATCCGCGCCCGTCCGGCATGCGCACCTGACCCTCGCCCCGCCCTCGCCAGGGGACCGCTCGAGCGACCACGAATGACGGCGAAGGTATTGCGGGACGAGACCCTTCCTGATAACGTACCGGTGCCTTCGCGCCACCGGAGGATGCTCGGAAATACGGGAGACTGATCGTGAGCCACTTCGACGCTAACAAGGCTGCCATCATCGACGAGTACCGGACACACCAGGGCGACACGGGCTCGCCCGAGGTGCAGATCGCGCTGCTCACGCGACGGATCGAGTTTCTGACGGAGCACTTCAAGATTTTCAAGAAGGACTTCCACTCCCGCCGCGGCCTGCTGCGGCTGGTCGGTCGTCGCCGTCGCCTGCTCGAGTACCTGAAGAACAAGGACATCATTCGCTACCGACAGCTGATCGAGCGGCTCGGCCTGCGCGGCTGACACAACGAAACGGATGACTGAATGACGGAGATCTCAAGGTCCATCGAGATCGGTGGGAAGACGCTCGTCCTCGAGCTAGGCAAGATCGCGAAACAGGCCTCGGGCGCCACGGTGGTGCGCCTGGGCGACACGATGGTGCTGGTCACCGCGTGCGCTGAGGGCAGGGAGCGCGAGAGGGGCGACTTCCTGCCGCTCACCGTTGACTATCGCGAGTACACCTATGCCGGGGGCCGTATCCCCGGCGGTTTCTTCAAGCGCGAGGGCCGCCCGTCCGAGCGCGAGATCCTCACCTGCCGCCTGATCGACCGGCCGTTGCGGCCGCTGTTCCCCGACGGCTACTACATCGACACCCAGGTCATCGGCTTGGTGCTGTCGGCGGACGGTCAGAACGACCCCGACGTCCTCGCCCTCACCGGTGCTTCGATGTCGCTCATGGTGGCGAAGAACATCCCCTTCACTGACGCCATCGCCGGCGTCAGGGTGGGACGCATCGGCGGCGAGTTCGTGCTCTTCCCGACCCACGATGAGCGCGAACGTTCCGAGCTCGACCTCGTCGTTGCCGGTACCGAGCACGCGGTGGTCATGGTGGAGTGTGGTGCCAACGAACTCCCCGAACCGGTCATTCTCGACGCCCTCGACCTCGCCCATCAGGAGATCCGGCGCATCGTCGCGCTTCAGCGCGAGATCGTCGCGGCTCTCGGCGTGGTCAAGGTTCCGTTCGAGGCGCCGGGAGACCCGTGGCCCCCGGAGTTCGCCGACGGTGTGATCGCGCGTTGGCGCGAGACGCTGCGCGAGGCAATGCATGTGCGTGGGAAGTTCGAGCAGAAGGACGCGATCGCGGCGGTCCGTGAGCAGGCGCTCGCTGCCCTGCCCGAGGACGCCGACGACGCCGCAGTGGCTTGGACCAAGGCGGTCTTCCGCCGCATGGTCAAGGACATCACCCGCGAGACCATTCTCGAGCGGCGCGAGCGGCTCGACGGCCGGGCTTTCGACGAGGTCCGCCGGGTCACCTGCGAAGCTTCCTTCCTGCCCCGCGCCCACGGCTCCGCGCTGTTCACGCGAGGCGAGACCCAGGCGATGGTCACCTGCACCCTCGGGACCGCCGAGGACCAGCAGATCATCGAGGCGTTCGAGGGCGACACCCGGCAGCGCTTCATGCTGCACTACAATTTCCCGCCGTTCTCCGTCGGTGAGGTGCGCTTCCTACGCGGCCCGGGCCGACGCGAGATCGGCCACGGCAACCTCGCCCGGCGCGCGCTCGCGCCGATGATCCCGAGCGAGGAAATCTTCCCCTACACCCTGAGGGTGGTGTCCGACATCTTCGAGTCCAACGGCTCTTCGTCGATGGCCTCCGTCTGCGGAGGCTCGATGGCGCTGATGGACGCCGGCGTCCCGATCGCGAGCGCCGTGGCCGGGGTCGCGATGGGGTTGGTGTCGGACGGCGACCGCTTCGCTGTGCTCACCGACATCGCCGGACAGGAGGATCACTACGGCGACATGGACTTCAAGGTCGCCGGTACCCGCGAGGGCATCACCGCGCTGCAGATGGACATCAAGGTCTCGGGTCTGCGCCGAGACATCCTCGAGCAGGCTCTCGAGCAGGCTCTCCGCGGCCGACTGCACCTTCTCGAGATCATGGCCGGAACGATCGAGAAGGCGCGTGAGGACATCTCACCCTACGCACCCAGGATCTTCCAAATCAAGATCGACGTCGACCAGATCCGCAACGTCATCGGCCCGGGCGGCAAGACCATCCGCGCCATCGTCGACAAGACTGGCGCGAAGATCAACGTCGAGGACGACGGCACCGTACAGATCGCCACGTCCGACCAGAAGGCGGCCGAGGCGGCGATCGCGATCATCCAGGGCCTCACGCGTCAGCCGCAGATCGGCGAGGTCTTCGAAGGTGTGGTCAAGCGCGTCGAGCCCTACGGCGCGTTCGTCGAGATTCTCCCCAACCAGGACGGTCTCCTGCACATCTCCGAGATCTCCATGGAGCGGATCCCGGACATCCGGGATGCGGTCAATGAGGGTGACACCATCACCGTCAAGATCATCGACATCGACGCCAACGACCGGATCAAGCTGTCGCGTCGCGTGATCCTCGAGGAAGAGGCGCGTGCACGAGGCGAGGAGATTCCGGAGCGCGCCACAGCGCCTGCGGGCGAGCATCGCGGCGGGCGCGGGGACCGCGATGGGCGGGGCGGTCGGGGTGGACGCGGCGATCGCGACCGGCGTCGCTCGCGGTAACCTCGGAATGATCACTTCGCGGTCGGCCTCCGGGCCGACCGCGTGACGCACTATGGCTCTGCACCTCGCGGAACGTCGCGCGCTGCTGGTGTTGGGCGATGTTGTCGCCGTCGTGGCAGCGCTCGTCCTCAGCCTGTGGCTTGACAGGATCAGTGGCATCCCCGGCGAGGGTGGCCGGCTGGTCAAGGCCGCATGGCTGCTCGTGCTCGGCATCGCCTGGCTCATCGCTGCTGCGGTCAACAGCTGCTATGACGTCCGCATCGCGAGCCGCTTCCTGCCGACCACCCGCATGCTCGCGTTCACCCTGCTGGCCACATCGCTGGTCTACGCGGGGCTTTTCTTCGTGTTCGGTCGTCCGATCGTCGCAGTCGGCAGGTCAGGGCTGGCCGCAGCCCCGGCAGCTCCACCCCGCGTCGCGGCAGGCATCTTCCTGATCACACTGGTGACGGGTGTCTCCCTGTGGCGGGGTCTGTACACGCGCCTCGCGGCAGGGGAACGGCTGCGCCGACGCCTGCTGGTGGTTGGAGCGGGACGCAGCGGCCGTACCCTCGCCGCCGAGCTGAGCTCCGCGGTGGACGACGTCGCGGTGGTCGGATTCGTCGACGATGACCCGGCCAAGGTCGGGACCGAGATCGAGGGGGTCCCTGTTCTCGGCACCAGCGACCACCTGCTTGAGTTGGTCCGCGACCTCCGCGCCGATGAGGTCGTGCTCGCCGTCGGGGGTGAGATCGGCGAGCCGCTCGCCGAGCGCCTGCTCGTGTGCTATGAGGCCAGGGTGATGGTGCGCGGAATGTCCGAGGTCTTCGAGGATGCTCTCGGCCGTGTACCGGTCGAGTATCTCGGACGCACCGCCTTTCCGTCGCTCCTCACCAAGCAGACCGGCCTCCCGACGGTGCAGCGGGTGGCAAAGCGGTCTTTCGACCTGGTCGCCGGTGCCTTTGGGCTGGCGGTCTTCTTGGTTGCGCTGCCGTTCGTCGCTGCCGCGATCGTCCTTGACAGCGGGCGACCCGTGTTCTACTCCCAGCCCCGCCTCGGCCGTTCGGGCCGCGTCTTCAAAATTCTCAAGTTCCGCTCGATGGTGACGATCGCCGAGGAGAACGGCGAGGAGGTCTGGGCGGCGCCGGACGACCCCCGGGTGACGCGGGTGGGTCGCTTCCTGCGCGTGACGCGGCTCGACGAGCTGCCCCAGGTCCTCAACGTTCTGCGCGGGGAGATGAGCGTCGTCGGGCCGAGGCCTGAGCGCCCGCAGCTTGTGGCGCGACTCGCCGAGGAGATCCCCTTCTACCGCGCCCGCCTCGCGGTCAAGCCCGGCCTGACCGGGTGGGCCCAGATCAACCACGGCTACGCCAACACCGTCGCCGAGGCGATGCGCAAGCTTCAGTACGATCTCTACTACATCAAGCGCCAGGGCCTGTGGCTCGACCTTCTCGTCATGATGCGAACGGTACGGGTGGTGCTGAGCTTCGACGGCACCTAGGAGCCTGTGGGGCATATGCCCGAGATCGCACGTGGGATCTTCGAGGCGACGTCGGGGGCCTCTGCCCCACAACCTCCTTTGACGCGCTGCGCGCATCTGTAGATTCTGTTCCTGGAAGCGCACATGCGACTCGGCGGTTTTCCCTTCGGGCAGTCGGACGCTTCCGTTGCTGGGGAGAGCTCATGCGCGTTGTCACGTCGGTTATCGACCTGATCGGCCACACCCCGATGCTTCGTCTCGGCGAGCTCGAGGACGAACGGGGGGCAGAGGTTTGGGCGAAGCTCGAGTTCCTGAACCCGGGCCTGTCGGTCAAGGACCGCATCGGGGTCGCGCTCATTCGCGCCGCCGAGGTCGACGGACGTCTGCGGCCCGGCGGCACGGTCGTCGAGGCCACCGCCGGCAACACCGGCATCGCACTCGCGCTGGTCGGGCGTCGCCGCGGATACCGGGTCATCCTGATCGTACCGGAGAAGTTCTCGCTCGAGAAGCAGCGCGTCATGCGCGCGCTCGGTGGCGAGCTGGTCGTGACCCCGACCGAGCTCGGGATCGCGGGCGCCCAACACCGAGCGGCCGAGATCGCCGCGTCGACCCCCGGAGCGGTGTTCGTCAACCAGTTCGCCAACCCCGCCAACCCGCAGGCCCACGCCGACACGACCGGACCCGAGATCTGGGAGCAGATGGGCGGGGAGCTGGACGCGGTGGTCATCGGCTGCGGCTCGGGCGGCACCTTCACCGGCGTCGCACGCTACCTCAAGTCGCGCCGCCCGGACGTACTCGCCATCGCTGTTGAACCCGAAGGCAGCGTGCTGGCCGGTGGAGAGCCCGGCCCGCACGAGGTCGAGGGCATCGGCATGGACGAGATCTTCCCAACCGTCGACACCGACCTCATCGACGAGGTGATCACCGTGTCCGACCCGTCGGCGTTCGCCACGGTCCGGCGGCTCGCCGCGAGCTGCGGCCTGCTTGCCGGCTCCTCGGCCGGGGCCAACGTGTGGGCCGCTCTCGAGGTGGCACGTCGGCTCGGGACCGATCGCAGGGTCGTCACGATCATCCCCGACACCGCCGAACGCTACATGTCGAAGGGCATCTTCGAACTCTTCCCGGAGGCGCCATGAAGCTCGCGACCCGCTGCGTCCATGCCGGAGGAGGTCCCGACGAAACCACAGGCGCCGTCAACGTCCCCATCTACGCCACCTCGACGTACGCCTATCGCCGCTTCGGCGAGCACCGGGGGTGGGAGTACTCCCGCACCGGCAACCCGACCCGAAGCGCGCTCGAACGCGCGGTGGCGGAGCTCGAGGGTGGCGCGGACGCTGCAGCCTTTGCGTCGGGCCTGGCCGCGATCGACGCTGTCACCGATCTGCTCGAGCCGGGCGACCACATCGTCGCCGCCGACAACCTCTACGGCGGAACCTACCGCCTCTTCACCACGCTGTCCTCACGCCACGGTCTCGAGATCAGCTTCGTCGACGCCTCGGACCCCGAGGCCTTCCGCGATGCCGTCACCTCGCGCACCCGCATGGTCTTCGTCGAAACCCCGACCAACCCACTCATGCGTCTGGTCGACCTCGACCCGGTCGCGTCCGTCGCCCGCTCTGTGGGCGCTCTGATGGTGGTCGACAACACCTTTCTCACGCCAATGCTCCAGCGCCCCTTCGAGCATGGAGCCGACCTGGTGGTCCACTCCACCACCAAGTACCTGAACGGCCACTCCGACGGAGTGGGCGGGGTCGTCGTCGCGCGCGACGGTGCGCTCGGGAGCCGCCTGCACACGGTCCAAAACAACGCCGGCGCGATCCTCGGACCGTTCGACGCGTACCTGGTGCTGCGCGGGCTGCGCACTCTCGCCGTGCGCATGGCTGCCCACGAGGTCAACGGACGGCGCGTCGCCGAACTCCTGGCGGCGCGGCCCGATGTCGCCGCGGTCCACTATCCCGGGCTTCCCACCCATCCCCAGCACGCCCTCGCCCGCCGCCAACAGCATGGCTTCGGGGCCATGATCTCGTTCGACCTCGGCACCGTGGCGCGCGCCCGCCGGTTCACCGAGGCGGTCGACCTGTTCCTGCTCGCGGAGTCTCTCGGGGGCGTGGAGTCCCTGGTGTGCCATCCGGCCACCATGACCCATGCCAGCGTGCCGCCGGCGGAGCGGGCGCGTCTCGGGATCGGCGGCGGAATGGTGCGGCTCTCGGTCGGCCTCGAAGCCGCCGAGGACCTCGAGGCCGATCTCACCCACGCTCTCGACGCTTCGAAGCCTGAGTGAGCCCGAGGAGGCCTCGCGGATAGGGACCCATTGCGGGGCAATCGTCATCCCGCAATGGGCAACGGTCTCCCACGGCCCGCGGCCGCCACGCCGAAACAGACCCGGCTACTTGGAAAAGTCGACCTTCGGGACCTCGCGCGCACCCTGGTCCGCCTCAAAGTAGTCCCTCTCGGAGAATCCGAACAGACCCGCCAGGAGCCGCGTCGGGAAACGCTTGATGGCGGTGTTGAACGTCCGCACCACGTCGTTGTACCGCATGCGCTCGACCGCGATCCGGTTCTCGGTTCCCGCGAGTTCGTCCTGGAGCCTGAGAAAGTTCTGATTGGCCTTGAGATCCGGGTAGCTCTCCGCGATCGCGAGCAGCCGTCCGAGCGCCGAGGTCAGGCCGGCATTGGCGGCCGAAGCCTCCGCAGGCGTGGTGGCACCCGCCAGCCGGGACCTCGCATCGGCGACCCGTGTGAAGACCTCCTCCTCGTGGGCCGCGTAGCCCTTGACCGTCTCCACCAGGTTCGGAATCAGGTCGGCCCGGCGCTGGAGGACGTTCTCGACCTGCGCCCAGGCGGCGTCCACCGCCTCGTTCGACGTCACCAGGGCGTTGTATTGACCGACCAGCACGCCACCGACGACGAGCAGGATCAGAACAGCGATTCCACCAAAGACCAGGCATCCAACGCCGAGCTTGCTCATTTCGAACCTCCGTCAGGGGGTGGAGTGAAGCGGTCGATCGCCTCGACCGTGCGCATCAGCTCCTGATAATAAGCGGCGAACGCCGAGTGCAGGTCGGCTGCCGGCGCGGCGCCTCGCCGCAGCTCGGCAACCGCCTCGAAGGGGCGGGGATCGAGACCCGTCCTTTGACAGAACGCACCGACAACCTCTCGCGACGAGGCCGGTGGCAGCTCGCCGAGCAGGCGCAGGCCGCCGCGGAGGATCGCTGCGAACGAGGGATAGGACTCGACCAGCAACCGGCGCAGCTCGCGCTTCGAGTCGCGACCCGCGATGTAGCCTGCCCGAAGGCGCATCAGCTTCTCCCGCAGCTCGCGCTCGCATTGGAGCCGAAGGTCGCCGGCAGAGACCTCGAGTCCGGCGAGGGGGTCGTCGCCGGCCACCACGACCCGGTGCTCGGCGATCTCGAGAAACTCGATCGGAAACACGTCGACCGAATCCGCGAGGGTCGCACGGCTGAACATGGTCGGCATCGGCTGACCGCTGCGCAGCCATCGCTTGAGGGACGGGGCCGCCGCATCGAGGGTGGTCGGCTCGAGATCGGCGAGCACGAGCATCAGGTTGAGGTCGCTAGCCCCGGGCAGGGCATCGCCGCGCGCCGCAGAGCCGAACACGACCACGCTCACCAGTCGTTCGCCGATCGCGTCCCTCAGGCCGTCGACAAGCCGGACGACCAGCCGATTTGTTCCCACGCCATCCGCCACCATCGCCGCCTCCCTTCAGAAGCCCCGCCCAGCTCCACCGCCGCCGAACCCGCCGCCACCGAAGCCGCCGAACCCGCCGCCTCCTCCACCGCCGAACCCGCCGCCGAATCCGCCACCCCGTCGGCCGCCGCCGGAGAGCAGGATCGCGAGCAGCAATCCCGGGTGACGAAAGAGCAGCCACAGAAAGACCAGGCCGATCAGGACCCCGATCACGTTGCCGAAGACACCGCCGGGCGGGCGGTCGGGGGCAGGTCGCGGTCGCTCGCGTTGGCCGAGGTCTGCGCCGAGCGCCTCCGCGGACGCTTGGGTCAAGGCGATCGAGAGGTTGTCGAGCGCCGTCGAGAAATCGTGCCTTCGTAGGTAGGGCACCGCGACGGCGTCGAGGATCGCGCCGACACGACCGTCGGGCAGAAAACCCTCGACGCCGTATCCGGTGGCAACGAAGATCCTCTGATCCGCAACTGCGAGCGCGATCACGATGCCGCGGTCCTCGCCGCGCCGGCCGAGGCCCCATGTCTGGCCCGCTCTCACCGCGAGCTCCTCGATGGTCTCGCCCTGGAGTCGGGGAACGGTGAGCACGGCGATCGCGACGCCGGTGGCCGCCAAGAGGCGCCGATGGCGCTGCTCCATCGCTGTTCTGCGGTCGGGTGCGATGACCCCGGCCAGATCGTGGACACTCACGTTTCCGGCCTGCGGCAACGGTGTTTCGGCGGCTGCCGAAACGGCGACCGCCAAGAGCACGGGCACGAGCACCGCGGCGCAGCCCTTCGCCAGCTTCATCTCCACACTCCCAGCGCGATTGTAGCGGCTCGCTCCCCGCCCGGCATCCGGCGCGATATCCGCGCGGAGCCCCTGGCCCCCGGCTTGTGGAATAATGGGGCTTGGCACTCTTCGACGTGAGGTAGGAGCTGGCGTGGTTTCATTCGACATTTTCCTGCTCGGGTTGCAGGATCCCTCGTCCGCGGGACGGGTCCGATTCCTCAACGCCATGGAGAGGCTGTCGGGCCGTGCGGCCGACGAGCACGCCGCCTCCCTGAGCCGGACCGGAGAACCCCTATTCCGGTCGCTCGACCGCGACCAGGCGCAGGTGGTAGCCCGGGTCCTCGAGGAGGCCGGCGTCCGAATCGAGATTCGTCCCACGCGGGATCGGCCCGTCACCGATCCCGATCTCGAAGTTCGCACGGCGGCGTGTCCGCGGTGCGGATTCGTCGAAAGCGCCGGAGGCCAGGAGTGCCGGCGCTGCGGCCTCGTCTTCGCCAAGTGGGAGCGAGAGAAGGTCCAGCGCATGCAGACCGAACGGCGGCTCGAGGAGGCCTTGCAAAAGGCACTGCAGGTCCGCCAGGAGTGGGTCCAGCGAGCCAAGGTCTTCCTCGAAACGCACCCGTTGCCTCCGGATACGCTGACTCCGTTCTCCAGCATCCTGCTCAAGGATGAAATCCCGTTTCTCTCGCTCAGCGCGGACGAGGGCCCCCTCCTCCTGACCTCACGCCGCCTCCTCTTCGCCCGCGACGGTGAGGTCGGTTCGCTCCCGTACGAGATGATCGCCGACGTCGACGTCGGTGGCGGCCTGGTGGTGCGCAAGGACCGGATGCGCATCTTGCTCACCTTCCACGGGCAGTTGACCGTCGGCGAGTCTCCCGCCAAGAGCATCGCCTGGCAGCTCGACAAGGACTCTTCCTTCTACAAGGACGTGCTGCTCGACTGGTGCTTCGCGCGCAACTTCCAGTGCGGCTCCTGTGGTGCTGGCGAGCTCGACTTCAGGGTCGAGCGCGGCAAGCCGCGGGCGCGGTGCATGCGCTGCGCCACCGACCACGACATCGACCTCACCGAGGCGGTCGCCATACCCCTCGTGGCCGAATGACCGACCCGAGCAACCCGTAGAACGGGGTCCGCCGGCGGAGGTCAGGATGTCGAGGCGGCTCTCCAGGTCGACACCCTACGGGAAAGTCGTGATGCGCGGCGTGGGCCGTTGGTCCCACAGTAGCGACGGGAGCCGCATTCAACGGTCCAGCAGGCGCGCTCCGACACGATCGAGAACCTCCTCGAAGCGGCCCTCGAACGCGGCTCTGAAGGGAGCGTGAAGCGGAGCCACCCGCGCATCGAGGAACTCGGCAAGGAAGCCGCCATCGTGCTCCCTCACGGTGAAACGCAGCTCGCTGGTCCCGAGGCGCGAGAAACGCACCACCAGCTTGTCCCCGGCCAGCCTCACCGACGCGATGTCGGCGAACCCCCTTTCAGCCAGCATGTGTCGCACCTGCTCGAGGAAGGCCCGTGTGCTGCTGCCAGAGACGGAGAATGAGTGCATTCGGCCCCCGGACGACGAAGACAGAAAGGGGCGCGGCCCGCCGGCCGCGCCCCGTCACATCCGTGAATCTCGACCGGTGATCAGCTCGCCGGCGGGTTCTTGAACTCGTGGATGGCCTTCTTGTTGCCCAACTGGTCCGCGATGACGACCGTCTTGGAGTGGCCGTTGTCGACGTGGCAGCCGTTGCAGGTCGCCTGGCTGGGTAGCACCAGACCGTTCGCCACGGCGGCTTCTTTGTCCTTCATGACGCTCATCTTCTTATAGTCCGAGCCGGGGCCATGGCACGCCTCGCACTGCACACCGGCCATCGCTTCATCGGCGTTGGTCCCGTGGCATTTGAGGCACTCTGGGCCGAACTTCGGGTCAGTCGACGCCTTGGCGTTGTCGGTCGCCTTGGCGTGAATGGTAGCTTGCCAGGAGTTGAACTCCACCTTGTGGCACATCTTGCACTTGTTCGCACCGACATAGGTGTGGTCGGCGGCCTGGACTGTGTACGCGGCCGCGAGCACCACGGCCAGAACGAAGATCCACACGGCGCTGCGAGCTCTCATCGCGCCATCCTCCTTATCTTCACTCCGGATCTCAAGACCACCGGAGCGATCCGCTCGAGGGTACCATTGACCTCCTGCGGGTTCAAGGGAAGTGTGACACCCGCCTGTCCGATACCGTCACCAGCGATCCGGATCGACCCCTGCGAAGACCAGCAGGGCGCCGGTGCTTGAGCGCTGGTTGAGGACCGGCCAACCGCTCCCGGGATCGACGGTGAAGGGGAGATTCTCGATCTGCGGGGGCGGCGGCGCACCGAGCTGGATCCGGCACGCCCGTCGCCAGCGCCACGCGCCCACGTCGGTCCGCCAGAGCTCGAGCGCGCCTTCCACGCGCCGCAGCTGCCACAGGGTCTGCCCGTCGCGGCTCCAACCGAGCTGGGTCGGGAAGTCGCTCACCCGCTGCGCGTCGCCCCCCTCGGCGGGCACGACCCACGCGCCCTGGTCCGGGTCGGAGGCTTCGGTCCACACAACGTAGGCGATCATCCGACCATCCGGGCTCCAACGCGGGTAGTCTCCGCCCGACGGGCTCACCTTGCGAGGCTCACCCCCACCAGGCGAGACCACCCAGGCATTGATCGGGGAACCACCGGCATAGGCCAGGAACCGGCCGTCGGGAGACCACGACGGGAACTCCGAACCCTCGACCCCGGTCGCGACAGTCACGGGCTCGCCGCCGACGAGTGCCAGCACGCGCAGCTCGGTCCCGCCGTCGGCGCCGGGCGCCAGGTAGGCGACCGTACCGCCGTCCGGGGAGACGACGGGGCACGAACCCTCCTCGCCGCCCGGCGTGAGGATGCGCTCATTGCCGTCCGGCGTTCGGTGGTAGAGCTGCAACGCACCGGCCGCGAGCTTTCGGTAGACAACTGAACCGTCGGGACCTACGCTCCCCCAGCCCGCACCCTGCACGCCGCACAGCACACAGCTCGTGGTACCGGAGGCGGGATCGACCTCGACCATATCGTTGAGAGTGGCCTGGCGGACCGCACCGATGCGGGTTCCGTCCGGAGCGAAGGCAGGATCCCAGAGACGCTCGAGACGCGGCACGAGGGGCGCAGCGCCATCCTCGCTAACCCGGGTCAGGGTACCGTCGATCGAGGCCACAAGGGAGCGCCCGCCGGGGGACCACGAAAGGTCGAAGAGTGGGGAGCCCGCCGCCAACCACTGTCTGGGTTCGGCTCCGGTACGGCGGACGACCCAGATGCCCGCGCGCGTCTCCGTCGACCCCCCGATCAACGCCAGCCCGCCGCCGGGCCGGGACTCGGCGCCGAACCACCACCTCTCGGACTGCGGAGCGAGATACTCCCGGTCCTCCCCGCTTTCGAGATCCCGCATCCGGAGCCCAGAAGCCCCGTTGTCGTAGTGCGAGTAGACCAGGCGCCGGCGGTCAATCCAGGCGGCGTGTCGTCCACCCGGGATCTCCGCGATCGGCGGACCGCCGACGACCGGGAGAATCTGCAACGAGACCCGGTCCTCACCGACTGCCGACACCACGAGCGCTGCCCCGTCGGGCGAGTAGCGCGGCCAGGCGAGACGCTCTCCAGCCGGCGCGAGCGCCAGGACCCGGGCCTCGCCGCCATCCGCGGGGACGGCCAGGACCTCTCCACGATCCCCCAGCAGGTGATCGACCGCGAGCTCGGTACCGGCAGGGTTCCACGTGGGATGGCGCAGGCTGCCGGGTAGCTCGAGGATCTCACGCACCTGCCACCGCCCCGGATCAGGCCGGCGCGGCTCGACTCCGTAGCGCGCGGCGACGACACCGAGAACGAGGCCGACGACAGCCGCGCCCGCGGCCAGGAGCAGACGCCGCAGCCGGGCGCGGCGGCGTCGGTCAACCAGGGCACCGACGGAATCGCTGTCCACCGCGACGGTCGGGCTCATGGCGAGATCGCTCTGCGCCAGCGACCGGCGGAGCGCAGAGAGGTCCAGCTGGAGTGTCGCCGCCGAAGGGTAGCGCCGTGCCGGATCGCGTGCGAGGCAGCGCTCGACGATGGCGCCCAGTGCGGCCGGCAGGCCCGCACAGACCTCGTCGATCGGCGTGAAGCTACAGGCCACGACAGCCTGCAGGACACGCATCGGCGTGTCGGCTTCGAAGGCGCGGCGGCCGCTGACCGCCTCATACAGCACCGCGCCCACCGCGAACACGTCGGAGGCCGGGACGACCTCGTGTCCGAGCGCCTGTTCGGGAGACATGTAGGGGCAGGACCCGAGCACCATGCCGGGCGAGGTCAGGGTCTCCTCTCGCACCCGTCCCTCGCCGTGACCCAACCGGGCCAGGCCGAAGTCGAGCACCCATACGTGCCCACTCTCGGCGACCATGATGTTCGAAGGCTTGAGGTCGCGGTGGATGACCCCGACGGAATGGGCCGCCGCGAGCGCGCCGGTGACCTGCTCGATCACCGCGATGGCGTCGTCGAGGTCCATCGGCCCATCGCGGATGATCTGATCGAGGGAACGACCGTGCAGCAGCTGCATCACCAGGAACGGCAGCTCCTCCCCGGTGCCGGGGTCGGCGGATCCGAAGTCATAGATCGTCACCACGTTGGGATGCTGGAGACGCGCCAACGCCCGTGCCTCGCGTTCGAACCGTCGTCTCGCCTCCGGATCTCTCACCAGCAGCTCGGGGAGCATCTTGACCGCGACCTCGCGATCGAGGCGCTCGTCGCGCGCCTGCCAGACCGCGCCCATCCCTCCTTGAGCGATCAGACGCTGAAGCCGGTAGCGACCCACCGGCGTGCCCGGCTGGAGATCGGTGGTCACTGCAGCATCATACGCTGCGGATTGGCACGCCCCCGGAGAGGCACGCCGGACGCGGAACGGTTACGATACGCTCGGAAGGAGCGCTGATGTTCGCCACAGACCGCCGGGAGAACGTCGTCGTGGTCACCGCGGTCGACCAGCTCGACGCCCGCAACGCCGAACCAGCAAAGACCTTCTTTCAGGACCTCGTGGCACGGGGGGACGGCCGTGTGGTGGTCGACCTGTCGGACCTCTGCTTCGTCGATTCCTCCGGCCTCGCCGTGTTGGTCGCCGCCCTCAAGGCGGCTCGGGAGGGAGGTGGCGACGTCCGCCTGTGCGGCCTCAACCACGCGGTTCGCTCGGTCCTGGAGGCGACTCGTCTGATGCGGTTGTTCGCCATCCATCCGGACGTCGACGCCGCGAACGCGTCATTCACATGATGCCGCCGGAGCGCGGCGGCAGACCATACACCGATCGTCTTGTGACGATCGCCGAGGAAGTAGGATCATGACACGGGAGAGCTCGACATGAAGGGCATCGTTCTTGCGGGTGGCTCCGGCACTCGCCTCCACCCGGTAACGAGGGTGGTCTCCAAGCAGCTGCTGCCGGTCTATGACAAACCCATGATCTACTACTCGTTGAGCCTCTTGCTGCTGGCCGGGATCCGCGAGGTGCTCGTGATCTCGACGCCGCACGACCTGCCGGCATACCGGGAGCTTCTCGGCGACGGCGGCCGTCTCGGTCTGCGGCTGAGCTACTGCGAGCAGCCGCGGCCCGAAGGGCTGGCTCAGGCGTTCGTGCTCGGCCGGGACTTCGTCTCCGGCGGCCCGGTGTGCCTGGTGCTCGGCGACAACATCCTCCACGGCGGTGGACTGACCACACTGCTGCGCCGCTCGGCGACGCTCACTCGCGGGGCGCGGATCTTCGGCTACCTCGTGCGCGACCCGGAACGCTACGGGGTCGTCGAGCTCGACGCGTCCGGCCAGGCGGTGTCTCTGGAGGAGAAGCCTTCGCAGCCGCGCAGCCGGCTCGCGGTTCCCGGCCTGTACTTCTACGGGCCCGACGTCTGCGAGGTGGCCGCAACCCTGAGGCCGAGCCGGCGAGGCGAGCTCGAGATCACAGATCTCAACCGGATCTACCTCGAACGTGGCGAGCTCGAGGTCGAGATTCTCGGCCGGGGTTTCGCGTGGCTCGACGCCGGGACGCCCAAGAGCATGCTCGAGGCGTCGAGCTTCGTCGAGGCCATCGAGGAGCGGCAGGGGCTCAAGATCGGCTGCCTCGAAGAGATCGCATGGACCAACGGCTGGATCGACGACGCCGCATTCGCTGCCCTGGCCGAGACGGCCGGCAACTCGAGCTACGGCGCGTATCTACGGGAGATTTCGGCGCGCACCGGAGGCACCGTTGCGGGTCCGTGAGACCGCCTTGCCCGGCGTCCTGATCCTCGAACCGCGGATCTTCCCCGACGACCGTGGTTTCTTTCTGGAGTCCTACAACAGGCGGGTTTTCCACAAGCTCGGTATTCGCGAGGCGTTCGTCCAGGACAACCACTCGCGCTCGAACCGCGGAGTGGTGCGTGGCCTCCACTACCAACTCGGCCACCCGCAGGCCAAGCTGGTGCAGGTGGTGAGGGGCCGGGCCTTCGACGTCGCCGTCGACATCCGCCGGGACAGCCCGACATTCGCGCACTGGATCGGCGTCGATCTCGACGACGCCGTCCACCGCATGCTCTACCTGCCCGAGGGATTCGCCCACGGATTCCTCGCCCAGAGCGAGACCGTCGACCTGAGCTACAAGTGCAGCGACTTCTACGATCCGGACGGGGAGCGCGGCATTCTCTGGAACGACCCCGACCTGGCCATCGCGTGGCCGATCGAAGGACTCGGGCCGGTCGTCAGCGCCAAGGACGCCGCCCTGCCGCGGCTGAGCCAGGTCGCCGCGTCCGATCTGCCGGTGTATTCCGCCCCGGAAGGAAGCCCCGAATGACGACCCCCGAACGACATCGACCGCGTACCGTGCTGGTGACCGGCGGTGCAGGATTCATCGGCTGCAACCTTGTGCGCTTCCTGCTCGAAGACGATCCCGAGCTGTACGTTGTCAACCTCGATGCACTCACGTATGCCGGTCACCTCGCCAACCTGCACGACCTCGAGTCTCTCTACGGCGCGCGCTACCGTTTCGAGCGCGCCGACATCCGCGACCCAGACGGGCTGCGACGGGTGTTCATCGAGCACCGACCGGACACGGTCATCCACCTCGCGGCGGAGAGCCACGTCGATCGTTCAATCGACGGCCCGCTCGACTTCATCGACACCAATGTGCGCGGCACCGCCAACCTGCTCGAGGCCGCACGGGCGGCATGGCAAGAGCGTGCCGATGTCCGCTTTCATCACGTGTCCACCGATGAGGTGTTCGGCTCACTCGGGCCGACGGGAGCCTTCCGCGAGGACACGCCCTACGATCCGTCGAGCCCCTACTCTGCGTCGAAGGCCGCATCGGACCATCTGGTGCGGGCTTGGCACCGCACCTACGGCGTCCCGGTGACGCTGTCGAACTGCTCGAACAACTACGGCCCCTACCAGTTCCCCGAAAAGCTGATCCCGTTGATGATCGCAAACGCCGTCGCGGGTCGGCCGCTGCCGGTCTACGGCGACGGCGGCAACGTGCGCGATTGGCTGTTCGTCGAGGACCACTGCAGGGCCTTGCACGCGGTAGTCAGGCGGGGCGAACCCGGACGGACCTACAACGTCGGCGGCTGCAGCGAGATGACCAACCTCGAGGTCGTGCACCTCTTGTGCGATCTGGTCGACGAGATGCGTCCAACGGAGTCGATCCGAAGCCGGCGCGAGCTCATCACCTTCGTCACCGACCGTCCGGGGCACGACCGCCGCTATGCGATCGACGCCGGCCGCATCGAGCGCGAGCTGGGTTGGCGCCCGGCTGTGAGCTTCGCCGAGGGTCTCAGGCATACCGTCGCGTGGTACCTCGACCACGCCGACTGGTGCCGGGAGGTCACCGCCGAGCGCTACGACGGCGCCCGTCTCGGGCTGCCGGGCTGAACCGCGAGCTCGGCAGGCACGCGGGCTATACTGAGACCCCAGATACTGCGGAGGAGGCACCGTGACCGCCGTCCTGAGCATCCGGGAACTCACCAAGACCTACCGCCCCGGCCTCTTCGAACGAAACGTCGAGATCCTCAGAGGCCTGAGCCTCGAGGTCGAGCCTGGCGAGGTGTTTGGATTCCTCGGTCCCAACGGTGCCGGCAAGACCACCACCATCAAGGCGATCACAGGCATCATCCGACCCGACTCCGGGGAGATTCGCATCGAAGGCGAACCGCACACCCGCCTCTCGGCGAAACGCAAGATCGGCTTCATGCCGGAGAGCCCATACTTCTACAATCACCTCACGGGTCGTGAGTACCTGCGCTTCGCCGCCGATCTGCTCGGGCTGAAGAGGGACGGCCTCGAGGCGCGCATCGGCGACCTGCTCGTGCAGGTCGGGATGGAGGGCCGAGTCGACCGGCCGATGCGGACCTTCTCCAAGGGGATGCTTCAGCGCCTCGGGCTCGCCCAGGCCCTGCTTGGCCGCCCCCGCCTGCTCGTCCTCGACGAGCCGATGAGCGGGCTCGACCCGGTCGGCCGTCGCGATGTCCGCGATCTCATTCTCGCGGAGCGCGAGCATGGCACCACCGTCTTCTTCTCCACCCACATCATTCCCGACGTCGAGACGATCTGCGACCGAATCGCCATCGTCGCGGAAGGGAGGGTGCGCGCCGCCGGTTCGGTCCGTGACCTGGTGGCGCACGAGGCGGACAGCTATGAGGCGACCTTCGTCGGGCTCGACCCGTGCGAGCTCACGACCCGGGTCCAGGCCACCCGGGTCGGCGCCGATGCGTCGTGGGTCCAGGTCGAGGTGGCCGATCGCGACGCACTTATCGCCGAGCTGGCAGCCCGCGGCGCGCGCCTGGTCAGCCTGACACCCGTTCGCAGCTCGCTTGAAGACTTCGTTGTCCGCCACTACCGGGAGGACGCACCATGAGGGCGATCGTCGCGGTCGCACGCAACACCTTCCGCGAAGCGATCCGGGACCGCGTGCTCTATCTCTTCCTCGGCTTTGCCGTGATCCTGCTGGTTTCGTCGAAGCTGTTCGGCATGCTCACGGTGGGTGACGAGTCGAAGATCATCAAGGACCTCGGCCTTGCCGGAATCCAGTTCTTCGGCATGCTCATCAGCGTGATGATGAGCGTGATGCTGA